>SLGK01000086.1 GCA_007123775.1 Anaerolineae bacterium
GCGGACGCTGGTGGAGATGTTGGACCTGAATTTACGGCTGTATGAACCGGTAACGGCCGTAACCCGTGAGTCAGACGGCCGTTTCACCGTCACAACTGAACCCCATCGCGGCCCGCAAACCTACCGCGCCCGCCACGTCATCATGGCCACCGGCGGTATGGCCGGACCGCGCCTGCTGAACATCCCCGGCGAAGAGTTGCCCCACGTCTCCCACTACTTCCCCGGACCCCACCCCTATTTTCGCACGCGGGTGCTGATCGTGGGCGGCAAAAATTCGGCGGCCGAGGCGGCCCTGCGCTGCTGGCGAGCCGGGGCACAGGTGACGCTCAGCTATCGCCGCGCCAGCCTCGACTTTGATCGGGTCAAGCCCCATCTTTCCGGCGATCTGGCCACGCGCATTGAGAAAGGGGAGATTGGCTACCTGCCCGGTACCATACCGGTCCAGATTACGCCTGAATATGTGGAACTGGCTTCTACAAAGGATGGCCTGACGGCTAACGGCCACACTGTCCGGCACGAAACCGATTTTGTCCTGCTCTGCACCGGCTTTACGGCCGATATGAGCCTCCTGGCCAATGCCGGGGTGGATTTAGTGGGGGAACGGCAGGTGCCAACCTTTGATCCACGCACGATGGAAACCAACGTGCCAGGGCTGTTTGTGTTGGGGACGGCCGCCGGGGGGACGCAGGAGCGGTTTGAATATTTCATCTCTACCTGCCACGACCACATCCCGCGCATTTTACGGCGAATTCTGGGCCACTTGCCGGACGCGGTGCGGTTGGGCACGATTGACGCCCGCAACAATGCCGTTAGTTGGGAAGAGGTGAAGGCGAATTGAGTTCGTGAAACGTAAAACGTGATGCGTGATGGGCTGTGCAAATCACGTATCACATGTTGGCATGGTTCAAATTAACTTGACAATTTACTGACCGAGGACGGAAGACGGAAGACCGATAGCCAGTCTAATTCCGTCCTCCGTCTTCGGTCCTCCGTCAAAATTTGTAAAGTTGGCTACCAGGGAGCAGTGAACCATGCCAAATTGCCCGTATAGTTGAGATGAGCTAACGGCTGCCCCTCCTGCTGCAGGGTATAGGCCCGGCCGGTCCAGCTATCTTGTTTCCAGGTTAGTTTCTTGCCCACAGGTAGATTTAGCATGACTTGCTCCTTGTATAATCGGACGGAAGACCAAAGACCGAAGACGGAGGTTGTCGTCGGTCCTTCGTCCTCGGTCTTCCGTCAATCTCTATCTTTTTATACGGAAGCGATAGGGAAAAGTTGCGCCTGGCAGCCTGTAGGAATGGGCACTGTAGCCGCGGTTTCTTACCGCGTTTCCCAGAGGCGAGGTAAAAATACCTCGGCTACTAATGGCGGGTAGTCAGGCGGCGGAGCAGCCACCAGGGGAGCAGACGCAGGCGGCGATAGAGGGCGGCCAGCCAGCGCAGCGGTGGCACACGGCGCAGGGGTTGGGCCAGTTGGTAGCGGCGCACCTGCGGCCCCATCAGGCGTGTGAAGTACCAGTTGCCGATGCGCCATAGACGGCCGTTTTCTGACCACACCTTCTTTCCCCGCCGCACGCCGATTACCCGCCCGATAACGGCCGTTGCACCTAGGGGCGGATCAAGCAGCCATGAGTTGTCCCCTTTGGTGATATAAACCATCTGCCCCCCTACATTGGTTATCCTTAGCAAGCGATGGGTATTCAACTGACCATCCTGCACAAAGGTAAGAATATCCCCCCGTGTGGCTGGCTGCCAATCGGCCGTAACCAGCACCTCATCCCCCGGCCAGATGAGCGGCATCATGCTGCGCCCCGTCACCGGCAGCCATTGCGCCTGCCCCGACTCCCGCAGCAAATCCAGGGCGGTGGTTAAGTAGGGTTCGGGCAATGGTAGGGAATCATTGGTTGACATGGTTTAGTGCGTAGTGCGTAGTGCGTAGTGCGTCATTGCTACGTACTACGCACCACGCACTACGTTTCTTACGTTTCTACCAACTCCCCACCGCAAACGTCATCCCCGCCGCCCGCAGCCGCTCGACCAGGGGTATGCCCATAGCCGTGGCCGGGGTTAGGATGCCGCCGCGGGCGGGCAGATCCTCTTGAGCCAGGCAGAGGGCCGATTCGCCCAACATCTTGGCCGTTTCGCCATAGCCAGGGTCGTTGATGCCTCTGATGGTGGCCTTGAGCCAGGTTTCGCCGGGGGCCGGCTCGTTGCTGACCTTGCCCAGCATGTTGGTCAAAAAGAAGCCGCTCTGCCGCTCTTCGGCCGAAGGGCCTTCACCGGGATTGGGCAGAATGGTGGCCTGGGCCAGGCGGCGCAAGGGCGACAGGCTGCCCAACCCCATGGCTGCACCCAGGCCCAGCACCAGGCCGTTGGCCCGCAGACGGCCGCGCAGGCCGTCGTTCAAGCGCATCACTTCGCGGTAGCGAAAGTGACGGCCGTAACGCCAGCCTTGCAGCGCGTGGCTGCGACGAACCACCCGGCTGTTGATGGCGGCCATAATAAAGGGGGCGGTCCAGCGGCGAATATCTTCATCGTAAACGGCCGTTTGCTGGTCAACTTCCGACCAATCATGCTCGTGGCCGGGAACCAGGTTGTAGGGGTCGGCCAGTAGACGGCGGGCCGACTTTTCTTTCATTTGCTCCAGCGTCAGCAGCATACTGGCCGTAGTGCCGCCGCTGACGCCTCCCTTGGTGGCTATGAAGTAGTGGGTGATGGCGTGGCAGAAACGGCCGTATTTCTGTGCGGCCGTTTCTTGCAGCAGGAATACACCCAGGTCTGACGGAATCGAGTCAAAGCCGCAGCAGTGGACAATCCGCGCCCCCGTCTGCTCCGCCTGGGCGTGATAGGCGTCAATGTTGGCCCGCATCCAGCCCGTCTCACCGGTGATGTCGCAGTAATCGACCCCCTGCTCGGCACAGGCGGCCACCATCGGCGTGCCAAATGTGGTATAGGGGCCAACGGTAGTGCAGACGACCCGCGCCTGGGCCACCAGCGGTTCGAGCGAAGCCTGGTCGAGACTGTCGCCAATGAGAATGGGTAAATCGGCGAGGCTGGGGTTAACGGCCGTTACCTTCCGCCGCACCTCTGCCAGTTTATCCCGATTGCGCCCACCAATAGCCCAGCGCACCTCCGGCCCGGCCTGACGCGCCAGATATTCGGCGACCAACCGCCCCGTAAAGCCGCTGGCCCCCCACAGTAAAATGTCAAATTGTTGGCCCATCTGTTTCTTCCTTTGCTTCAGATTTGGCGTGAAACGTGATGCGTAAAACATAATTGTCTTGAAAGCCCATTACGTTTTACGCAATACGCAATACGTAATACGTCCCTATTCTACCCCGCCAACCCCAACAGGCGAGTAGCAATGTAGAAGTAAATCAAGACACCGGTAATGTCGGCCAGCGAGGTGATGAGCGGTGCGCTGGCGGTGGCGGGGTCCCAATTGAGGCGGCTGAGGATGAACGGCAGCGAATGGCCGATGATGCTGCCGATCAGCACTACCAGGAACATCGTCAGAGCCACCGTGAGACCCACCTCATAGCCGCCGCGCCAGTGGCCGATACCCCACACGGCCAGGGCCATAGTTAGCCCCAGCGCGGCCGATACGGAAACTTCTTTGGCCATCAACTGCGCCCAGTCACGCAGCTTGACATCCCCCATAGCTAAGGCACGCACAATCAGCGTGGCCGACTGGGAGCCGGCGTTACCGCTGCTGTCAATCAATAAGGGCAAAAAGAAAACGAGGGCAATAGCCGCTTCTAGCGTGGCTTCGTAGCTGGCAATGACGGCCCCTGACGCTAAATTAGCCACAACCAGAATCACCAGCCAGGGGACGCGCTTGCGGTAAAGCAGGCCAAAGGTGGCATCACGATAATTACCCAGGACGGGGCCGACAGCGGCCGTTTTGTGAAAGTCCTCGGTGGTTTCCGCTTCGATAACGTCCAGCACGTCGTCGAAGGTAACGATGCCCACCAGAATACCGTCGGAATCGACGACGGGTAGCACACTCAGGTCGTAGCGCTGCATCGCCTGGATCGCCTCTTCCCGGTCGGCAAAGGCGGGCAGGCTGACAAAGGTGTCGTCCATGATGTCTTGCACTTGCCGGCTGGTGTCGGCCAGAATAAAGCGGCGCAGGTCAAGGGCGTCGAGCAGCCGCCAGGTGTTATCAACCACGTAAATGTTGTGGACTGTTTCGCTGTCGTGCCCCATTTTGCGGATCTGCTGCAAGGCTTCGCTGATGGTCCAGTGAGGACGCACGGCCACGTAGTCGGGGGTCATTAAACGGCCGACGCTTTCTTCGGGATAGCCGAGCAGTTGGCGGGCTTCGCGCAGGTCTTCGCCGCTGAGTAGATTGAGCAGCTTTTGGGTCACCTGCCCCGGCATTTCCTCAAAGAGCTGGGTGCGGTCGTCAGGGCGCAGTTCGGCCAGCAGATGGCGCGTTTCTTCTTTGGTCAGGTCATCGAGCAGCTCATTCTGCTGGACGGCTTCCAGTTCGGCAAACAAGATGCTGGACAGCGAACGGGGCAGGGCGCGGAACAGGAGTACCCGGTCGGCTTGTTCCAGTTCCAGGAGCAAATCGGCCGTTTCGGCAACCGGCTGCTGGGCGACAATCTCACGGATTTCCGGCCAGCGGCGTGCGGCAATGAGATCGGTCAGGGTAGGGGTTTGTAAGTTGGTCATGGTTGCTCTCCTCAAGAGTATTGCGTATTGCGTAGTGCGTAGTACCTTTACGCACTACGCACTACGTAGGAGAAGTTGCAACAAAAAAGCCTGCCGCAGGCGAGAGTTCCGGTGGCAGGCGCGGGGAATGCGAGGAAAAAAACGGCCGTGTCAGAGCCGCATGAGTACATTCAGCCCCAACCGACCACTGCCGGCCAACGGATTCTGTCTATCAGGTTCAGGTACTTCGGCGTCAGACTGAATGTCCACAACAATCTCCCAATAAGAAATTATGAATTATGAATTACGAAGGATGAAGTTATCCTATTTTTGATTATAACGTGGGTCAAGGTGATGTCAAATTTAGAGTCCACTGAAAAAAGCCAACGCAGAGACGCGGAGACGCAGAGTTATCAGAGTGATTTTTTCTCTGCGCCTCTGTGCCTCTGCGTTTATTCAGTAATGTCAATTGAGGTTAGCAGGCCGCGCAGGAGACTGGCCCGGTCGAGCAGGCCCAGCAAACGGCCGTATTCATCTACAACCGGTAGTCGCTTAATCTGGTGTTTGACCATCAGGCGCAGGGCGTCGGCCGTTGAGTCGTCGGCGGTAATGGTAATGACGGGCGTACTCATCAGGTCAACGGCCGCTTCGCTGGCATCGAGCAGGGGGGCCGCATCGGTGGTTGACTCACCGCTTACCAAGCGGCGCAGGCGGGCCAGTAAGCCAGGATGGGTTGCCGGTCGGCTGCGGCGCAACAAATCGCCGTCGCTGATAATGCCCACCACACGGCGCTGGTCATCAATCACCACCGCTCGCCGCCGCCGGTCTTGCTCCAGCGCCTGTAGCACTTCTTCCAGCGAGGCCTGGGGCGTCACGGTGGGCATGTCCTGATACATCAACTCGCTGACGGTAACATCTGCGGTAACGGCCGTATCCTCGCGGCCCTCCGGCTCCGATTCCCGTTCGGCCACTGGATGATGGTATTCAACGGTACGCAAAATGTCTATGCGGCTGATCCAACCGGCCAAACGGCCGTTATCGTCCACGACCGGCAGCCGTTTCAGATTGTGGTCCACCATTTGCGCCACCGCCTGGCGCAGCGCGCTATCGGCGGTGATGGTCACAGCGGGGCTGGTCATGAGAGAAACGGCCGTTTGGTCCTCAGCCCGCAGTTCGGCCAACTGCTGCTGCCAATCGACCACCCCCAGCTCCTGTTGTAGGTCGAGGCGGGTAGCCAGCCCGGTGCGGCGCAGCAGGTCGCCTTCGGTAATGACGCCCTGGATACGGCCGTCTTCGTCCACCACCGGCAGGCTGCGGTACCGTTTTCGCAGCAGCAGGTTGGCAATCTCCGCCAGCGCTGTGGCCGGTGTGACGCTCATCACGTCGGTACGCATCACGTTCCGCACCGGCTGGGCCAGTGGGTCCGGTCGCCGGCCTGGGGCGTATTGCACCACGTCTACCGGCTCTACCGTAATCAGACCATCATTGACCATCTGGCGTATCTGGGGCAGCAGCCGCTCCACCAGTTCCGACTGGTCCACCCATTCCACCCGGATGGGCAAATCGGAGGAGAGTTCAACCAGCGTTGCCGTGCGAATGCGGCTGTGCGCGCCAAAACCGGCCAGCCCGCGCCCGACCGTGGCTCCGGCCGCACCTTCCTGTTTGAGAAAATGGAGCAGCGCCATGTAGAGCGACTTGCCCTGATAGCGGTCGCTTTCGCCAATGTAAATGGTAACGCGCAGTGCCTTGCCTTGTAACTGCATTTTGTCTACCCTCCGCTTTGCAGCCAGCGAGCCAGGGCCATACCCAAAACGGCCGCTGCAAATGCCGCTAAATTATTGCCCAACACGTTCAGCAGGCTGTACCAGGCGCCATAGGCCCGCCACAAATTCAGGCTCTCTACCGTGTAGGATGAGAAAGTGGTAAAGGAACTCAAAAAGCCTACCGTCAGCAGCAAGCGCATCTCTGGCGAAAGGGGCAGCCGATCTGTGGTTAAGGATAGGATAAAACCAAGCGCCAGGCTGCCGCTGGCATTGGCCAGCAGTGTGCCGTAGGGAAACTCGAACCCGAAACGGCCGCCCGCCCACAGGGCCAGCAGGTAACGGGCGTTGGCCCCCAACGCGCCGCCAACGGCAATGATTAACAAATTGGTCCATATGATCGGGCCTTTCAAGGTCAATACTCCTTTGGGCAACTGTGCCAAGCTGTCAGGTAAGCTTCAGATCAACCGGAAACCATTGCTCAAAATAGCGTTGCAGGTGGTAAACGGCCGTTTTCGCCTGCACCCAATCCCGATCCCCCACACTCCAATCATCGGGCTGGGCCAGGAGGCGGGTCATGGTAGCCACATCGGGCAAGACGGTCTCATGGCTGGCCTCGTAGAGGAAAGGGGAGAGCGGCTCTTCGCTCAGACAGTAAAGGGCCAGATGCTCTTTGGTGCGCGTCAGGGCCACGTAAAAAAGGCGGCGTTCTTCTTCAACCTGGTCAACTTCGCCGGTGCGCTCGGCGTGGAAAGGCATGATACCGTCGTTGCACTGGGCCATAAAAACAACCGGCCATTCCAACCCTTTGGCCCGGTGGATGGTGGTCAGCGTCACGGCGTCGCCCAGGCCGTCGGCCACCTGCCCGATTTTCTGCTCGGCCAACTGGCGGATGTGGCCCATAA
>SLGK01000092.1 GCA_007123775.1 Anaerolineae bacterium
TAATCCACAATTGCAAGTTAACTAACCCGGTAAGAGTGCCTTCAGAATTTCACCCACGCGCCGTCCCCAATCAACTTGAACCGAGGGGCGCGGTTGGTACACCTGAGGGCCGTTCATGCCCCAGCGCAGCAAACCCACGCTGGTGGCAAAAGCGGGACTGCGTAATTCGTCAACCAGGCCGACCAGATTTTTAGGCGTGGCTACACGTGCCGGTACGTTAAGCACCCGCTCGGCAATATCTGCTATGCCCCGTAGTTGTGCCGTACCGCCCGTCAAGACAATTCCGGCCGGCAGCAAGCCATCGTAACCAGACCGCTCAATTTCTTGCAGCACCAGGTTAAAAACCTCTTCTACCCGCGCTTCAATCACGTGCGCCAAATCTTGCCGGCTGACCTGAATCTTCTCCCCACCAAACGGCTCAACGGTAAACATAATGGCGGGATCAATTTGATCGGGGCGACAATCACCGTAACGAATCTTGACCATCTCGGCCACGTCATAAGGTGCCCGCAGGCCAATAGCCACATCGTTGGTGATGTGATAGCCGCCTAGCGGAATCACGCAGGTATGCCAGACATTCCCGTCCTTGTAGAGGGCAATATCAGTTGTACCACCACCAATGTCGGCAATAACCACGCCCATCTCCCGTTCAGTTGGCTCCAGCACGGCCTCGGCTGAGGCCAGCGCGTTCAGAATAAAGGCTTCGCTACGAATGCCCACATTTTGGGTGCAATGGGACAGGTTGCGCAGAGCCGGGCTGGCCCCGGTCACAATGTGGGCTTCTACCTCCAGACGAAAACCGTGCATCCCCAGCGGGCTACGCACGTTGTTCTGGTCATCAACCGTGTAGCTGCGGGGAATAAGGTGAACGATTTGCCGATTGTGGGGAATGGGTATAGCCTGGGCTGCATCGAGTGCGCGACCAATGTCGCTGGCGTTAACGCCCTCGCCGTCGCGGCCGATGCCAACGACGCCACGATTGTTGAGCGAGCTGATATGCTCGCCCGCCATGCTAACCAATGCCTGAGATAGATCATAGCCGGAAGTTTGCTCTGCCTCTTCCACTGCTTTGGCAATGGCCACAGACGCTTCGGCCACGTCGATAACCATCCCTTTGCGCATCCCACGTGCCGGTTGAACGCCCATACCAATGATTTGCAACTGGTTGCCGCGTACTTCGCCGACCAGAGCGCAAACTTTGGTGGTGCCAATATCTAATCCAAAAATGATTTCTTCCATAATCTTATCCTGCCTCTTTTTTCTTTACTGCGCCCGATAATGCGGCTTTTCCTTATTACTGACGCTGATGTAAGCAGGCGTCAAGCCTCGGGCCAGCAGGTCATCGACCATCGCCTCGTAAATAACCATTTTCTGCGCCATGTCGCTACCGGTGCCAAAATAAACGCGCCAGCCACGGCTGTCTTCGTAGCTGAGGCCGCCAGCCGGCCGATAGTAGAGCCGGTCAAGGTTGGGGCGCAGATCGCGTAACTGTAAGGCCCCTACCAGAACATCATTCGGAATAAAGGTGAGGGCTGTTTGAGGCGTGGTTGTACTGTCCTCTTCTTGGGACAGGGGGAGCAGCCAGGTTTCGTCAACGGCCGTTTCGCCCCCATGTTGCACTTCACCCATTTCAGATTGAATACGCAGGAGGCCAATCGAACCGGTGCGGGCCGGAATCAAACGGCCGTTTTCCGTCACCCAATAATCACGGCCTCCCTCTTCCCAAACAGCTATCGGGTTGTCCTCACGCACCCGAATCAAGACCTCGTTCGGCCAACCAACGGTCACGGTGGCCGATATTACGCCCGGTAGTTCGGCAATTTGGGCTGCGGCCGCCCCCGGATCGGCAGCGAAAATGTGGACGCCTGCCAGATCGCTCGCCTGCACAATGTCGGCCGGCGGAATGGTAAAACTACCCTCAACCGGAATATAGGTAAGGTAGAAATTGACGTCTGACCCTATCAGGAAGACGGCATACACCGCCAGCGAAAGCAACCCCAGACTGAGCCAGCGGGCAGACAGGAATAAACGACGCAAGGCGTCGGTAGGCACGCGCATCTGCCAGGCATTGCGGCGACGGCGACGCCGAGCCGTTTTGGGCACTTCGATACGGGGTAACGGTACGGCCGTTGCTGAATGCAACCGTCGTTTGGGCTGTTTCCGCAATCGCTGCGGCTTAAGATTGGAATTCTGGTTGTGTCGTCTCATACTTCTTGACCCATGATACGTCGTAGTCTCTAAGACTTAGATTACAAAGCCAGCCTCTTGACTGGTCACGTCCTGTGTACTACTTATCTTGCCTTAATTTCATTTTTGTTTCATGCCGTTCCAAAGCCAGTTCAATCAATCGATCCAACAACTCCGGGTAGCTAAGACCAGATGCTTCCCAAAGCTTGGGGTACATCGAAATGCGCGTAAAGCCGGGAATGGTGTTGATCTCATTCAGATAGAGGGCGCCATCCGCTTTATCCAGCAGCAGGTCCACGCGTCCCAGACCGGCACAATCAATCGCCCGATACGCCTGTAAAGCCAGCTCCGTTACCTCGGCTGCCTGGGCTGGCGTCAGGTCTGCCGGAATGATAAGTTCTGACTCTTCTGCCGAACCCGGCTCAGCCAGATACTTGGCCACGTAGTCATAAAAATCGCGGCGCGGCCGAACCTCGCCAATAATGCTCGCCTGAGGCGCGTCGTTGCCCAAAACAGCCACTTCCAGTTCACGAGCAGCAATGCCTTGCTCTACGACGATACGCCGATCATGGCTGGCCGCCTCATCCAGCCCGGCTCGCAGTTCCGCCCGGCTGCGGCACTTACTGATGCCCACGCTAGAACCCAAATTGGCCGGCTTGGTAAAAACCGGGTAGGTCAGCCGGGACTCGATTTCAGCCAGGATTGGCTCTGGCTGCTGCTGCCACTGGCTGCTCAAAACTAGCTGCCAGGGCAAAACGGGCAGACCATTGGCGGCCATGACCTGCTTAAAGATCGCCTTGTCCATACCCACGGCCGAACCAACAACCCCCGCGCCCACGTAGGGGATAGCGGCCAGTTCAAGCAAACCCTGTACCGTACCATCTTCGCCGTAAGGACCATGAAGCACAGGAAAGACGACGTCAAGCTGGGTAACAATGGCCAGACTGCCAGCCTGTTGGGATTCGGCTACTTCCAGCTGCATCAGGCCCGGCATCTCCGGATCGGGCAGGAGGGCGGCCGTGGCGGTAGTCTGCCCATTGGTCAGCGCGGCAACAACATCCCCAGTCAACCAGTGACCTGTGCGCGTAATGCCAATGGGAACCACCTCATATTTCTCCTGATTCAACGCCGCCATCACCGAGCGGGCCGACATGAGCGAGACCTCATGTTCACCAGAGCGCCCACCAAAGATGATGCCAATGCGAAGTTTGTTACCTTTCTGATTCATCTCGTTTTGCGGAGTGGCGGGGTAGCGGAGTGGCGGAGTTACCTTGCCACCTCGCTAATCAAAATTCCACTCGCCTACCATTTCCACTTCCAGATCCATCTCCACCCCAAACTGCTCGCGGACGGAGTTCCAGGCTTCGGCGATCAGGGCGCGAATTTCTTCGGCCGAGGCACCACCTTCGTTGATAAAGAAGTTGGCATGTTTTTGAGAAATAGCGGCCCCACCAAATCGCAACCCTTTGAGGCCAGCCGTGTCGATTAAATAGCCCGCGTAATAGTTTTCCGGATTCTTGAACATGGAGCCGGTACTGGCCCCACCGGGCTGGGTCTGTTTGCGGTGGGTGTTAAAGGCGTCGGCCCGTGCTGCCAGAACATCAACCGGTTCAGGCTTCAACTGCAATTCAGCCGACAAGACCACGCGCCGCGAAATGTTCTTGCCATGCTCTCGTTTAAGAATGCTGTCGCGGTAGCCGTAGCGCATCTCTTCGTTACTATACATGCGAACACCGCGACCCGGCTCCCATATTTGGGCAGCCAGCAAGTTGCTGTTCATGTCGGCCCCGTGCGCACCGGAATTGCCAACGACCGCGCCGCCAACCGTGCCGGGTACACCAATAGCCCATTCCAAACCACCCAAGCCTTTGCCGATGCACTGACGGGCCAGTGAGGACAGATTCATGCCAGATTCCACAACGCAAATGACATTCACGCCGTTGGAACGGTATCTGACCGCTTTGGCTTTGTTCATAATGACCAGCCCACTAATACCCTGATCGGCAACCAGAATGTTGGAGCCACCGCCCAAAATGAAGTAGGGGATGTGGCGACTATAAGCCAGCTCAACGGCCGTTTGCAATTCGGCCGCGCTGTGAACAGTCAGGAACATCTCGGCCGGGCCGCCGACCCTGGCTGATGTATACCGATCCAAATTGACATACGTCTGAAACTGGTCACCAAACAACTCCTGGAATTGTTCAACCGTTGCTATGGAGGTTTTTAGAAACATAGATCGTCCTCATAAAACACAATGCAGAGCCATACATTATCCTAGCCGCTGGCGCAGAGCGTCTAGTACCCATTGGCCGACCAGATTGCCATCACCCGCACCCAGCGTCAATACGACGTCCTCCGGCCTTACCCGGTCCAAAATATAGTCGGCCGCTTCCCGGTGGCTAGGAGTGTGTACAGCCTGGGCATGGTTCATCGCCTGTACCACAACGGCCGTATCAATCCCCAACGTATCTGTTTCGCGGCTGCGGTAAATATCCAGAGCCACCACCCGGTCAGCATCATTAAAGCAGGTAGCAAAGGCAGGCAGCAGCATCTTGGTACGGCTAAAGGTATGGGGCTGCCAAACCGCCCACAGCCGCCGTCCCGGATAACGCTGCCGGGCCGCCGCCAGCGTGGCCCGAATCTCGGTTGGATGGTGGGCGTAATCGTCTATGACAGTCACACCGCCAACCTCACCCGTTACCTGAAAACGACGCTTCATGCCACCAAAATCGGCCAATGCCTGGCGAATAGTAGCAAAATCCAGGCCCAGGTCCAAAGCCGCGGCCATGGCGGCCAAGGCATTGCGAACATTGTGGTCACCCGGCAGCCGCAGACGGGCCAGGCCGACCAATTCTTCGCCCTGTTGCACCATGAAATCGACGCCGCCTAACTGGTTGGGCCGTATTTCACTGGCTATCAGATCGGCCCCTGGCGTCAGGCCATAGGTCAGCACCTGGGGCGGCGGTGGCTGGATAGCTTCTAACAGGTCGCGCACGCCCTGATCGTCATGACAGGTTATTAAACGGCCGTTTTCCGGCAGCAAGGCCACAAAGCGACGGAAGGCATCGTGGTAAGCTGCGTCAGTCGGAAAAACGTCGGGATGGTCATGCTCCAGGTTGGTAACTACGGCTAAAACGGGACGCAAGCCGAGAAACATGTGGTCATACTCGTCGGCTTCAACCACAAAATAGTCGCCCTCACCGAAACGGCCGTTGGTGCCCAAAGAGGGTAGCTCGCTGCCAATAATAAAAGTTGGGTCCAGATCGGCCGTTAGCAAAATCTGGGCAATCATGCCGGTCGTCGTTGTTTTGCCGTGCGATCCGGCCACAGCAATGCCGGTCAGACCCTGCATCAACAAACCCAGCAAACCAGAGCGCTTTAACACGGGCAACCCCTGCTGGCGAGCGGCCACAACTTCCGGGTTATCTTCAGGAACGGCCGACGAGATAACCAACGCCTCGGCCCCGGCGATTTGTTCTGCGTGATGGCCAAGATAGAGGGTAGCACCGGCCGCTTGCAATGCGTCTGTCCGTTCGTTGGCCTGCTGGTCAGAGCCAGACACAACAAAGCCGCGCCCCAGTAATACCTGGGCAATAGCCGACATGCCAGAGCCACCAATACCCACCAGATGCAGGTGCATCCCCTCGCGTAATTGCCAGGCTGTTTCGTTAATCGTCAGTTCCATCTTAAATCAGTGCCACAATTACAATAAAGAAAACCGCAAAGAAAAATATCAGCCAGGTCGTGGGCGTAAAAAGCCCCATGGGCAAGAATTCGGTTAGAGCCAGGCCAACCGGTCTGGTGATAAGATCAGTGCTAAATATGTAAGAATCCACGTTTGGTGGCAACTGCTGATAGCCATCTGCCGTCATTTGGTACTCCAGGAAGCTCCACAACGTGCCAACTACCAGATAGCCATTCAGCGCCCCGGCCAACGCACCAATAATCCCCTTTTCGAGGGTTACGCGCAGACGTGCGCCCAGTTTGCCCCCGGCCGCGCTCTCAGCCAGTCTGGCCACAACTTGATAGCTGAAAAAGGCGATGGTCAAATGAAAGATCGCCTGAATCCAAAACTGCTGCCGCTGCCAGGCTTCAAACGCCTCTCCTTCCGTGGGCCAACCAAAAGCGTTGGCCAGCAGGTTGGCTATTTCAAAGCCAAACTGCTGTAGCGCCGCAATAGAAGCGACCAGGCCAGCCAGGGCAATCACTTCTTTCTGCCAGCCGCGAAAATAGCCAATCAGGGCAAAAAAGCCCACCATAAACCAGAAAAAGACAACAATACTAATCATAAGCCTGTACCGTTGTGTATAACAATTGGGCCAAGTTGTGGGCGGCGGTTGGTTGATCCAGGGCTTGTGCAGCCGCACCCATTTGGGCCAATCGTTCAGAGTCTTGTAATAACGCCTGCACGGTGGGCCACAAGTCACTCTCTAACTGTTCGTCACGAAGACAGACGGCCGCACCATGCGAAACCAGATAATCGGCATTCACCTTCTGGTAACGCCAGGCAAAGGTAAGTGGCACCAGTACAGCGGGCAAGCCAAATGCAGGCGCTTCGCCCAACATGCTGGCCCCAGCCCGCGCCACCACCAGATCGGCTGCCCGAAAAGCGGCCCCCATGCGCCCATGCAGATAGGCATAGGGACGATAATAAGTCCGTTCGGCCTGGCTCAGGGTGGCCATATTGGCTTCAACCTGGGGCCAGGTGAGCTTGCCACTGATGTGAATGACCTGATAATCGGCCAAAAGTTGGGGCAGAATGGCCATCAGCGCTTTGTTAATGTGCCAGGCCCCGCGACTGCCACCAAAAACAAACAGTGTCGGCCGTTCCGTAGTCAAATCAAATTGGGCCAGTGCTGCGGCCCGACTGAGGGTTAACGCCTGGCGCAAGTTAGAGCGCACCGGGTAGCCTGTCACGACCATTTTTCGGGCCGGGACGTAAACGGCCGATCCCGGCGTGGTAACGGCTACCTTGTGGGCCAGAGGCATGACGGCCTTAATAGCAGATCCCGGCTCCACATCAGGCAGGTAAATGACGACCGGCACGCGCCGCAACCGGGCGGCCAAAGCTACAGGCACAGCCAGATAGCCACCCGTCATCAGCATGGCCTGGGGCCGAAATCTGCCCAAGAGCCGGTAGGCCGTGCCAATACTTTTCACCAGTTTCAAGCCGTTCATCACTTTCACTCGTAACGGCACGCCAACAATCGCGCCGCCTTCTATTCTTTCGAGCCGGATACCGGCCCGTGGCACCAGTTCCTCTTCCATCTCGCCCCGCGTGCCAATCCAGAGCAAGTTATCCGGAGTAACACCCATCGCCTGCAGCGCCTGGGTCGCCGCCAGCGCCGGGTAGATGCCGCCACCCGTTCCGCCGGCGCAAATCACTATTCTACTCAACGCGCTGTCTCCGCCGCACTAAGGCTGCGTCCCGTGAAATATTCAGCAAAAGACCTACCCCCACCAGTGAGATGACCAGTGAGGAGCCACCAAAGCTCAGGAAAGGAAGCGGAATACCCGTGAACGGGATAAGGGACGTAATAACCGCGATGTTGATCAACGCCTGATAAGCCAGCCAACAGGTGATGCCCAGGGCCAGGAGAAAACCGTAACTGTCGCGGGCCAGGCTGGCTATGCGTAAGCCGCGCCAGACCAACGCTGCCAGCAGAGTGATTACTGCCAGACAACCCATCAGGCCTGCTTCTTCAGCCAAAATGGCAAAGACGCCATCAGTATGGGCCAGTGGTAGGGGGCCAAACTTCTGCACACTTTCGCCCAGACCTTCTCCCCAGATACCGCCTCGCCCCAGGGCAATGAGAGCCTGCTGGACGTGCCAACTTGCCTGGGTTGGGTCACGTAGCGCGATGGTATAGGCATCGACGCGGGCCGCGGCATGGGGCAAGGTGGTAATCAAGAGAGCAAACACGCCGCCGCCGATCAGACCGGCTATGGCAAATTGACGCCAGTCGGCTCCGGCTACAAAGAAGAGGGTATAACTAACCGCGGCAATCAAAACGGCCGTACTCAAGTCAGGCTGCCTTACGATTAAGGCGCAAACCACGCCGGTTATGATGGAGAACGGTATTAAGCCATAGGTGAGCATCTTGATACGGTCACCCTTAGAAGAGAGCCAATGAGCGATATATAGAATCGTTACCAGTTTAGCCACCTCTGATGGCTGATAAGAACCTTCAATTAAGCCACGGCGTGCCCCAAAAATAACGTCTGCGGAAAAGAGGATTACCAGTAGACCCACTAGCGTACCAACCAATAAGATAACTGAATAGCGGCGCAACACGTGATAATCAAATTGCATGATGACCACAATGAGCGCCAGCCCAGCCAGCATGGCCTGCAATTGACGCCGAATAAAGAAAGTCGGATCACTTTCAAAGCGCAAGCCATAATAGAAAGTAGTCGAGTAGACCATCAGCATACCAATCACCAGCAGGGCGGCTACGACCAGCAGCAGCCAGTAATCGAATTGAAATTTTAGGCTGGCCGGAATGCCCATCCGTTTGCGTATTACGTTGACTGTTGTCATAAATAACCTCTTAAATCAGTGCGTAGTGCGTAACTGTTCCTATTACACTACTTGACTACCAAACTACCCGACTACTCAACTACCCGACTACTTGACCACCAGACTACTTGACCACCAACCTACGAAAATGTTCGCCTCTTTCGGCAAAATCGCGGTAGGCATCGTAGCTGGTGCCGCCGGGTGAAAGGAGAACAATGTCACCAGCAACGGCCGTATTGCGGGCTACGGCCACCGCTGCCGCCAGATCAGACACCTGCGTAAACGGGGCAGAAACGGCCGTTAGTCGCTCGGCCAGCATAGGGGCCAACTGACCAAACAGAATGGTGTGACGCACACGTTGGGCCACTTCGCTGGCCCAGGCGTCCCAGACCATATCTTTATCCTGGCCGCCCGCCAGCAAGACCAATGGCTCGTCAAAGGCGGCCAGAGCCGCCAGCACCCGCTCCGGTGCTGTGGCGATAGAGTCATTGACATAGGTTACGCCATTAACGGTTGCCACCTGCTCTAGCCGATGTTCTACGCCGTGGAAAGTGCGAATGGCCTGTCGCATGGCCTGCCGGTCAAGGCCCACGCTGTCGGCCAGGGTGACGGCGGCGAGTACGTTACGGGCGTTGTGACGGCCGCGCAGTTGAATGTCGTCGAGGGTGCAAACGGCCGTTTCCCGTTCACCATCTCGCAAATAGATACGGCCGTCATAGAGAAAGGCCCCGTCAGCTACCGGTCGCTCATCACTAAAGAGGCGTAGCCGGCCACGCACCAGGCGGCTCAGAGCCAGCGATCCGGCATCATCGGCGCTCAAAACAGCAACGGCCGTTTCTGCCTGATGGCGCAAAATATTGGCTTTGGCCTGGAGATATGCCCGCATTGTCTTGTGCCGGTCCAAATGGTTAGGGGTAATGTTCAAAACGGCCGCTACCGGCGGGCTTTGCGTCCAAATCTCCAGTTGAAAGCTGGACAGTTCCTGCACCACCAGGTCAGCGGCGGCCATTTTATGCAGGTCTGCCAGCAACGGCCGGCCTATGTTGCCACCGACCCACGTCGTACGGCCGGCCGTCTGCCCCATAACGCCGGTCAAAGCCGTTGTGGTCGTCTTGCCCGCCGAGCCGGTAATGCCAATAACGGCCGCCGGCGTGCGCTGGATGAATTCCTGCGAATCATTGGTCACAGACAACCCGCGCCGCCGCGCCTCAGCCACCAACGGGGCATCGGCCGGCACGCTGCCACTCAGGGCCACTATGTCTGTATTGTCCAACAATCGCATCGGATGTTCTCCTAACACATACTCAATTTCTAAGTCAACCAGTTCCGCCAGTTCCGCCTGCAACTGCTCTGCCGGGCGCAAGTCAGAGACCACCACCTGCGCCCCCATCGTAACGGCAAAGCGAGCCAACGCCTTGCCCTGCCGCGCCAACCCCAAAATCAACAGCCGCTTTGCCTGCAACGGATCCATGTTCGTAATTCGTCCCTAGTCTTTCTTCTTAGACAAGAGCCAGGGCAATGCCAATCATGGCTGCCAACATGCCAATGAGCCACCAGCGCTGCACGATTTGGGTTTCGCTCCAGCCGATTAGCTCAAAATGATGATGCAGCGGGGCCATCTTGAACAGCCGCTTGCCGCCTGTCGCCTTGAAATAGGCCACCTGCAGCGTAGTTGATAAAGTAGTAGCCACCGGAACAATAGCAATGATGGGCAGTATGAGCCATTGGTTAGTCAGTAGAGCGACCATACCCAAGGCACCGCCCAACGCCTGTGAACCCACGTCACCCATGAACATCTGGGCTGGCTTGGCGTTGTACCATAAAAAGGCGAAACAAGCGCCTACGGTAGTAAAGCAGAACAGGACCAGGTATTGCTGATCCTGCATAAAAGCAATGATGCCGTACGCGGCAAAAGCGGTAGCAGCAATAATGCCGGCCAGACCATCCAGGCCATCGGTCATGTTAACGGCGTTGGCCGTGCCCGTGATGATAAAGGCGGCAATCGGAATATAAATCACACCAATATCTATCAGGAGCGGAACGGTAGGTACAGCCATTAGCCCACGCTGCCGGTTGACAAAATAGTAGAGTAAAAAAGCAGCTATCAGGGCAATGCCCACCTGAAACCAGATTTTGACGCGGGCCGGCATCCCTTCGCCAGGACGCAGCCGAAAGCCCTGATAATCGTCAATGCTGCCCAGAACGGAGTAGGCAATCATGACGCCCAGGGGAATGACTACGCTCTGGGCTATTTGTACAGCCTGTACAATCTGAACAATGTTAACAACTATGCTGACCAGAACCACCCAGCCGACAATGAGAATGCCGCCCATTGCTGGCGTACCCATTTTAGCCATGTGGGGAGGGCCATCAATGCGTATCTGTTTACCCAGCCGCAAACGCCGCATCAGTTCAACAAGCGGCGAGCCCCAGATAACGGCAACCAAGAAAGTGACCCCACCAACCGTCAGTGCGAAAGCCATGGTCCATCCCTACCCAGTGCGGCTACGATGCGGTCTAATCTCATGCCCCAGGAGGCTTTGACCAGGACAATGTCTTGTGGTTGGATGAGTGTTTCGAGGCACGCAATGGCCGTTTCTACATCCCCGGCTATATGAACATGCGTCGGCCTCATGCCTACGCGTAGAGCTTCCTCAGCTATCCAGCGGGCACGCGGGCCGACAGTAACTAACACGTCGGCTACATCAGCTACCCGCCGGCCCACCAGCCGGTGAGAATCCTCTTCAACACGACCCAATTCGAGCATGTCGCCTAATACAGCTACGTGACGGCCGTCTAAGTCCTCGAGCAAATTGAGCGCAGCCAGCGCCGAATCAGGGCTGGAATTATAGGTGTCGTCGATAATGATTGACCCTGACGGACCGGGCACGGCCACCAGCCGTAGTTGGTCTTGGGCCAAATGGCGCAGCCCCGGCATAATCTCTTGCCAACTCATGTCTTTGACCAGCCCGACGGCTGTGGCCCGCAACGCCGTATGAACACTATGACGGCCTAGCAAGGGCACCTGTACGCTTAAGGATTCATGACGATAATGCAGGGTAAAGCGCACGCCGTCTAGCCCCATGGAGAGGATGTTGTCGGCCCATAAATCAGCACGGGCGTCCAGGCCATAGGTAAAGATGCGGGCCTGGGTATGTTCGGCCATCCCCATGACGCGGTCGTCGTCTCGATTCAAGATGGCCACACCGTCAGCCGGTAATGCTTCCACCAGCTCTTGCTTGGCGGCCACTATCGCTTCCATACTGCCGGCACGCTCCATATGAACCGGACCGATTAACGTTACCACGCCAATTTTGGGCTGTGTCAACTCACACAAGCGTGCAATTTCGCCAGGCGTATACATGGCCATTTCTAACACGGCCAGTTGATGAGACGGCCGTAGATCAAACAAAGCCAGCGGTAAGCCCAAGATACTGTTGCGATTGCCCGGCGACTTAAACGTTTGGTAAGTTGTAGACAACACGCTGTGGGCAAGGTCCTTCGTTGAAGTCTTGCCCACGCTGCCGGTTACGCCTATCACTTCCACGTCAAACTGCTGACGCCAGGCGAAGGCAGATGCCTGTAGAGCAGACACCGTGTTGTCCACTAATATGCAGAGGGGAAACTTAAGGTTTAAGTCGCCGGGCAATTTGCCGGTGCGTAAGTCAAGCAGTGTAAAGTCGCCGGCTATCGACTTTTCAATCAGGGCAGCAACCGCCCCATTGGCAAAAGCATCTGATACATAAGTATGGCCATCTACCCGCTCCCCAGGTACAGCCACAAACAAGCTGCCCGGCTGGGCTTCACGGCTGTCCATAACGACATTGCTCAGGGCCGGTTCACGGCCGCTGGGCTGGTAGTCGCTGAACGTGGTTAAAAAATGGCCAATGGTTAACATAGTTTTGCGTGATGCATGATACGGAATGCATAGTACGTACTGAGACTACTTGACAACCTGACTACTAGACTACGAGACTAGCCAACTACTGCCCCCCATTCCTGGCAGCCATTACGTCGGCCTGGAGGCGCACATTATCGGGCGGTATGTCCAGTAGGACAACCAGCTCACGTACCAGGTCCGAGAAGAGCGGCGCGGCGGTCATCGACCCCCAACGAGGGACAGGCCGGTCCAGCTTGACGTAGACGATCAGTTCGGGAGCGTCGGCGGGCAGCCAGCCAATAAATGAGCCAACCACATCGGTCGGATGATAGATACCATCTTCCGCAATCTGGGCCGTGCCGGTTTTGCCGGCCACGGTGTAGCCTTCAATTTGGGCATGGTAAATTTCTCGAGCAACGGCCGTTACAGCCATAGCCGACATTTGGTTAGCCGTTTCAGGGCTGATGGGCCGATTCAATACCGTAGGCGTGTGGCGGAAAACACCATGTACCGTATGCCGTTCAGCCACAATGTATGGCTGCATCATATAGCCATCATTGGCCAAAGCGGCCGTACTGGCAATCATTTGCAGTGAGCTAACAGCCAACCCCTGCCCATAAGAATTGGTAGCCACAAACGATTCGGCCCAGTTTTCATCACCTGGTAGCGGCATCAAACCGGCGGTTTCGGCCATCAAATCAATGCCGGTCGGCCGGCCGAAACCAAAGCGGCGCATATACTCATAATACTGCTCCGAACCCATCCAGGTGGCCAATGTCGCCGCGCCTACATTGAGAGAGCGGGATAAGAGCGTCGTCATGTCCACTGTGCCTGGCGCACTGCGATCCCAATTAACGGTACGATGGCCGCCTACTTCCAGGACACCAGCGTCATAATAGGTGCTTTGAGGCGTCACCACACCCGAGTCCAGGGCCGCCGCCATGGTGATTAGCTTCATAACCGAACCTGGCTCATACTGACGGCTGACAATCGGGTTAAGCAATAGCGACTCGTCTTCCTCGAAATATCGGGCCGGGTTGTAGCAGGGCAAATTGGCCATAGCCAATACGGCCCCCGTACGCGGATCCATCACAATGATCGTGCCGCCGCGGGCATTGTATTGGCTGATACCCTGAGCCAGATACCTTTCCGTTGTGTGTTGAATGGTGCGGTCAATCGTAAGAACCAGGTCAGCCCCTTCCTGGGCCATTACGGTTTGCCGCTCGGCCAGCCAAGAAATATGAACTCTGGCACTGGCTGCTTCACCGGCTAACTCTCGTTGATAGTAACCCTCGACGCCGGCCCCGCCGGTACCTTCAAAATCAACGTACCCCAGAGTATGGCACATCAACTCGGACTGAGGATAAAAGCGGCGGGGCAAGGGGTCAATATACACACCTCTGTATGGTAACTGACGCACAGCCTCGGCAATATCGCCAGATACTCGTCCAGCCAGCAGTACGTAAGGAAGCTGTGACTCCAAGACATCCAGGATTTGATGGCGGGGCATTTCCAATATGGGCGCCAGAGCGGAGGCCAGTTCGTTGCGCTGCGTGACCATGCGTGGGGCCACGCTGATCTGGTAATCGGCCGTATTAGCCGCCAGAATAGCGCCGTTCCGATCAAAAATGGTGCCTCGGTCAGGCCGATCAACGATCTGGACGACATGTTCAGCTTGTTCGGCCCAGTATTCGGCATCATACATCTGAAACGTGACCAGCTTGTAAACAATGAACCCCGTAAAGAGGATCAGCCCAGTTACTACAATCCACATACGTCGCCGTTGACTGTTATTCACGAGCCTCTCCTTGTACTAAACTATTGAATCGCTGTTGCAGAGCCAGTTGCAATGCTTCCAAGATAGTATCCGGGGGCACAACAACGGCCGTTTCTACCGCACCTTGATCCATCTGGATCGCCTCGACTGACACCAGGTAATCGGGAACGATGATGTATTCTATGTCATCCGGCCGCGCCTGTGAGAACCCAAGACGGGCCGCTTCAGCCTGTAATTTAGGCAGAGATTGGGCCTCGGCAATGAGTCGCTCTAACTCCCGGTTCTCTCGCTTCAACTCACTCAGCTTAAATTGAAGCAGTTGCACCTGCCGCCCGACGGAGGCAGTTTGGCTGGTCTGATTAAGATAAATGACCCCAAGTAAGGCAACCAACACCAAAATGACCGCCCAGCCAAGCGCCGCCTGAGCCTCAATGAGAGAGCCAAGCTGGCGCAATCGCTCTCTAGTCTGCCGGGCCGAAGGGCGTCTGGCCGGTGCTTTTGTTGATGATGAAGACGGTATAGCTGTCATTTCGTTTTCCTTACCTTTTCTGCTACGCGCAGGCGGGCGCTGCGGCTGCGCGGGTTCGTGGCTACTTCTTCAGGCGTGGCAACTACCACTTTGCGGGTAATGAGACGCAAGCTGGCCTGAACTGTACAGGTACATACGGGCTGATCTGGCGGGCAAATACAGCTTTTGCTTTGCTCGCGGAAAAACTGTTTCACCAGCCGGTCTTCCAGTGAGTGGAAGCTGATAACTGCCATTCTTCCACCTGGTTTCAGCAAAGAAACGGCCGCTTTAATACCTCTTTCCACATCAACCAACTCATCATTCACCGCAATACGCAAGGCTTGAAAGATGCGCGTGGCCGGATGCACCCGCTGGCGACCGCTCGTTTCTGCGGCGATAAAGCTGGCTAGTTGCGTCGTGGTCGTAAAGGCCACTTGCTGCCGTTGGGCTACAATCGCCCGCGCCAGGCGACGGCTATGTCGTTCCTCACCGTATCGCCAGAAAATGTTGGCCAGTTCTTCTGCCGTCAGATTGTTAATCAGGTCGGCGGCTGTGACTTCTTGCGCTGTGTCAAACCGCATGTCCAGCGGTCCTTCACGCATAAAAGAAAAGCCGCGCCGACTATCGTCCAATTGTCGTGACGAAAGTCCCAAATCAAGTAAAATACCGTCTACAGCGGTAAAATTGTAGTGTGGGGCATGTTGCCCCATGCTGGCGTAGCTGGCCTGGACGAATGTTGTCCGATCGCCAAAACTGCTCAGCTGCTGGCGAGCAAAAGCAATGGCTTCTGCATCTTTGTCAAAAGCAAGTAAACGGCCGTTGGGCGCTGTGGCCTGTAAAATAGCAGTCGCATGGCCTCCTGCCCCAACCGTGCCGTCAATAAATGAGTGGCCAGGTTGAGGCTGCAACAGTTGTACCACTTCCTCAAGTAATACAGGGATGTGGTTGTTTACGTCCATGCGCCAACCGCTCAGATTCCGAGAGCTGCCCAGCGGTCGGCGTCGCTGCTATTTTCGACTGATTCGCGCTCGCTGGCCCAGGCTTCGCTACTCCATAGCTCCAGATAATCAAACATACCGGCAATAACTACTTCGTTGGTAATCCCGGCGAAATCGCGCAAATAGTCGGGTATTAAAATGCGCCCCTGGCGGTCCGGTTCTAGATCAACTGCTCCGGAGAAGACGCGACGGCGAAACGCACGCATGCCAGGATCGGTCACCGGCTTGGCTGCAATACGGGCAGCCAGGTCTTTCCAGCCGGCCAGGGTATAAACCACCAGGTTTTGATCAAACCCGCGGGTCACAACCAAACCGGCCGCTAGTTCCCCACGGAACTTTGCGGGTATGGTCAACCGACCTTTGTCGTCGATGCTGTGCGTAAATTCGCCCAAAAACATGATATGTCTTTACTACCGCTTATTAGAACATTTGTTCCAAATGCCCCATTTTTGCCTGTTTTTTCAGGTAATTCACTCTAAAACGCTCCACTTTGCCCCACTTTCTTCCATTTATGGCCCACAGTATACACCAAAGCCTCAAGATTGTGAAGCCCTTTTTGGGGAATTGGTCAAGATTCGTTGGGAAATCTGTAAGGGGTTTGGGCGCAGAGGCGCAGTGAGGCCAAGAACTGTAAGAAAGCAGGGGTTTAGGGTAGAGTAATCTACTGCCGGATACTCGCGGGGCGGGTAACGAAGCCGAGGAGGAGCAGACCGAAACCAACGGCCGTCATAATGGCGGATTGGATGAGAACGGAGCGCAGCCAAAGGTCGGTAAGGGTATCGGCCAGGCGGCGACTAATGGTCGCCAGGGTTAAACCCCCATCGGCCATGACCGTAACGGCCGTTCGGCTGTAGATTAGCAGCACAGCCGGCACCAGGGTGGCCAATAGCAAGGCAGACACACCGGCAATGAGCATTGGCCAACCCCACCAAAAACCCCACTGGCTGACGGAGCGTACCGCCAGCGTGAAAATCAGGGCCAGACTGAGCAGAGGGATTAACCAGAGAACCCACCCCCACTGCTGTATCAGGATAAAGGCGCGCTGCACGCGCTGTACCTGAGCCAGTTGGGCCTGGTTGATCTGACCGGATTCAAACAGGTTTAACTGAACAAGGCCAGTGCCCACAATTTGGGGATCCTCGTTCAGAGTAGCCACGACAGCCTGGTGGAGCGTTAGCGCGGCCGTTTCCAATGGTACGTTGGGGGGCACACAGTTGTCGAGTACAATCTGGCCGGTCTGCAACTGCTCAGGGGAGAGTGGTTCAGCACAGGGGGGCAATGTCTGCACCAGGGCTAAGGCGGCCTGCTGGCCCGGTTCGCCTTGCAGTAGCTCAATCATGGGGTTTACGTCGAAGGAAAGCGTTGCCTGCTCAGGGTCGCCTGTTTCCAGATAGTCGTAGAGGCTGTCAACGGCCGTTTCTGTCAGCTCATCCACATAGCCGGGCGGGATCATCGCATCGAAAGCAGCTGCCAGCGCGGCCTCATCAACCAGGTCTACGGCCAAACCACGCTCGGCCGCACTGCGCCGTAGCGACTCGGCCAACAAACCGGGCACTGTTTCGCGCATCACCGGCTCCAGATTGAGAACCGACTTGACCGTCTCGCGATCAGTCAGACCGTGCGCCAGATTAACGACGAAGAAAGTAAAAACGGCCGTTATAACAAAAAAAACAGCCACAATACCGGCTAAAAGTTGAGAACATCCGCGCATAATGAATTACGAATTATGAATTGTGAACGAGACGGCCTTCTACCTTCTTCCTTCTTCCTTCTTCTTCGGCCAGCTCGGCTAAAAACCATTTGTCCTCTTCGGTAAGGGGAGCGGTGAGCAGCAGATCGGGACGGCGCTGCCAGGTGCGGCGCAGGGCTTGCTGCCGCCGCCAACGGGCAATATGGGCGGCGTGGCCGGAAAGCAGCACGTCCGGCACGTCCCAACCGCGAAAGGTGGCGGGACGGGTGTAGTGGGGGCCTTCCAGCAGTCCGGTAGCGTGGCTGTCGGTTTCGGCCGCGCCTGCCGCACCCAACACATCGGGCAGCAGCCGGACCACGGCATCGACCACAACCAGGGCGGCCAGTTCGCCGCCGGTCAGCACATAGTCGCCAATGGAAATCTCGTCGGTGACGAGGTGTTGGCGCACCCGTTCATCAACCCCTTCGTAACGGCCGCACAGTAAAACCAGGTGGTCATGCTGGGCCAATTCCTGAGCGACGGTTTGGGTAAACGGCCGTCCCTGCGGCGTCAACAAGATAATCGGCACAACGGCAGAAGGAGGACGAAGGACGGACGACGGAAAGTCGCTTCCGTCTTCGGTCGTCGGTCCTCGGTCTTCAACTACCGCTTCTACCGCCCGAAAGATCGGCCCCGGCTTTAGCACCATGCCGCCACCCCCGCCGTAGGGCGGCTCATCCGTTACCCGATGCTTGTCAGTGGCGTAATCTCGGATATTATGGAGATGGATGGCAAGTTGGCCGCTCTCTTGCGCCCGTTTCAATATGCTTTCATCCAGATAGCCCGGAAACATCTCCGGAAATAGGGTCAAGATGTCGATCCGCATGAGAGTAAGTATCGGGCGTAGGCTGGTGAATGTCAAGCGAGCGGTGCGTGGCAGTGGGCAAGTTGCAGGTAAAAAGTAGCATGAGAAAGGATTGTTAATGAAGATTTTGATAACCGGTGCCAAAGGCCAGCTAGGGCAGGCCCTCCCCGCTCATTTACCCAACCATGATCTGACATTAGTCGATATTGAGGAAATGGATATTACGGACAAAACGGCCGTTTTCCACACCTTCTCTCAAACCAAACCGGAACTGGTCATCCACTGCGCTGCCTATACGAACGTGGACGGCTGCGCCAAAGACCCCGCCCTGGCCTACCGCATCAACGGGCTGGGCAGCCAGAACGTGGCCCTGGCTTGCCTGGAACATGGGGCCGAAATGGTCCACATCAGCACCAACGAGGTCTTTGCCGGCGACAACCCGGCCGGTTATGAAGAGTGGATGACGCGCAATCCGGTTAATGGCTACGGCCGTTCCAAAGCCGCCGCCGAAAACCTGGTGCAGCAAATCCTCAACCGCCTCTACATCGTTCGCACCGCCTGGCTCTACGCGCCGGGCGGCCGTAACTTCATCCACGCCATCCTTGACCGCGCCCGCCAGCAGGGCCAACTGCGCGTGGTCGTCGACGAAATCGGCAGCCCCACCTACGTCAAGGATTTGGCCCAGGCTATTGCCCAACTAATCGCCACCCATCAGTACGGCATCTACCACTTCACCAACGCCGGTAGCTGCTCCCGCTGGGAATTCGCTAACGAAATTCTGCGGCAGTCCGGCCTGACCGACGTGGTCAACACCCCCATCCTCAGCCGGGAATTCAAACGGGCCTCCACCCCACCCCCTTACGACGTTATCCACAACATCGCCGGGGCCGCCATCGGCATCACCCTCCGCCCCTGGCAAGATGGGCTGGCCGATTACCTCAGTAGTCAGTAGCCAGTAGTCAGTAGTCAGTAATCAGACCAACCACTAGGTACTACGCACTACACAACATCTTTTAATTCTTTATCACCAGAAGGAGCTTTTACATGAACAAAACAGACCTACAACTCTTGCAAGCTATCAGCGGCTATCCGGCCGTGTCGATACTCCTGCCAACCCATCGCACCTCGCCCGCCAACAAGCAGGACCCCATTCGGGTCAGCAATCTGGTGCGCCAGGCCGGCGACCGGCTGCTGCAAGAGTTTTCCAAGCGAGAGGCCGAACCAATTCTGGTTCGCCTGGAAAAACTGGCCGAAGAGGTAGACTACCGCTACGCGCTCGACGGGCTGGCCCTCTTTGTTAACCGGGACATCGCCCACAAATATTACCTGCCCTTTGCGCTGAAAGAGCGGGTGGTTATCGACGAAACCTTCGCTACCCGCGACCTGGTCTACGCACTCAACCGGCTTTCTCGCTACTGGGTGCTGGCGCTCAGCGAAAAACCGACCCGCCTCTTTGAAGGGGTCAAAGACACGCTGGTTGAAGTGGAAGACCACGGCTTTCCCATGACCCACACCGGGGCCGGGGGTGAAGGCCGTCTGCCCGGCGGCGCAGGCGTATCCCGCTCCGCGTACCGCGACGAGCAGCACCGCCAGTTCTTCCGTCAGGTTGACCAGGCGTTCGGCAAGCTGTATGCCGACGATCCCCAGCCGCTGGCCGTGGTCGGTGTAGACCGCTATCTGGCCTTTTTCAACGAGGTCTCCAAACACAAGAACGCCATCATAACCACTATGACAGGCAACCACGACAAAAGTGCGCCCCATGAGCTGGCCGACCTCATCTGGCCGCTGGTGCGTGAAAATATTGCTCAAGAGAAGATGCGGTATCTGGATGAACTGGAAAAAGCGGTCAGCCAGCGCCGTTTTGCTTCAGGCATTGAACACGCCTGGCGCATGGCCCATGAAGGGCGGGTGCGCCTGCTGCTGGTGGAAGATGATTTCCATTATCCGGCCACGCTGGATGAGTCGGGGCTGGTGCTGACGCCGGCCGAAGACGCCACCGCGCCCGGCGTGATGGATGATGCGGTTGATGAGCTGATCGAGATGGTCATGGCCAAAGGGGGCGAAGTGCGCTTCCTCTCAGACGGCAGTTTGAGCGACCATCAGCGCATTGTGGCGCTGACGCGATACTAGACCCGTAGTGCGTGGTGCGTAGTACGTAGTCGGCGGTGGCTACGCACTACGCATTACGCTCTATTTTTTCTAACACCAGCAGGTGGGAAATACCCAATACGGCCAGCGGCGTTTTTTCGGCGGCGTAGAGGGTACGTTTGAGCCAACGGCCGAATCGGGGCCAGCGCCGTTCGATGTTGTCATAGCCGCCAAAGATACGGCCGTGGTGGACGACGCGCACGGGCAATCCATCCAGCAACCGGAACAGGTCGCGGCGGCTGTAGGTGCGGACGTGGGGGGCCAGCTTGTCGCGCAGGGGGCGGGGCAGGTAGTTGACCAGGGGGATGTTGCCGAATCTGTATTGCCCACGCCAATATATGCCGTGCTGCTCGACCGGGTACCAGCGGTTGGGGCAAAAGATGAGGATACGGCCGTTTACTCTCGTTACCCGCACCATTTCCGCCAGATAGCGCCGGTCATCGCCCACGTGCTCAATCACCTCATTGCTAAACACAAAGTCAAACTGGTTGGCGGCAAAAGGGAGCGTTTCGCCTATGGCCTGGACAATGCCGGTAGCGGTGGGCAAGGCTTTGGTGGCCCGATCCAGCTCAACTTCGAGGCCAAAACGTTGGTCACTAAAGGGGGTGAAGGCGTCCAGGTAAGTACCCAGGCCGCAGCCGTTGTCCAGAATCAGCGCGTCGTTCAGGTCCACCCAGCGCCGGATCATCCCCAGCCGCCGCTCCTGGCCTGAGCGCCAGACGTAGCCCGGTTCGCCGCGCAGGGCGGCTTTGTCAGAGTGGGTCATAGATTACGATAAACGCTGCCGCGCGGCCCCACGGTGACAATCAGGATAAGCAACCGATCATCCTCAATGGCATAAATAATGCGCCAATCGCCCACACGGATGCGGTAAAGATCGTCGGAGTCCACTATTTTCTTGTACCCTGACGGACGGGGGTCTTCACTAAGAGACTTTATGGCCGCTTGCAAACGTTTTACCAACGGCTTTGGCAATCGCTTCATTCTGCGTTCGGCCTGTCGGGTGATAATTAGCTGCCACTTTTGGGCCGAATCACTCATCCAGCAAACCTTCTGCTATTAACTCAGCCTCAAATTCTTCCCAGGGTCGGGCAATATCTGGGTCACGCCGCCATTCAGCCAAAATTTGCTGGGCCTCACGCGCATCACGCAAATCTTGCAGTATTTCATTGAATTGTGCGTAATCTTCGTAGGCAATGACAGCAACAGTAGGTTTGCCGTACCTTTCAATGATGATGTCTTGCCCGATAACGGCCGTATCTAACACATCGCGCCATTTTGCCCGCGCCTGATCGCTTGAGTACACTTTTACAGCCATAATGCCCACCTCAGCAGTAGATTCTTACAATTCGTACAACAATTACGAAACAAGTATACACAAATCACTGGCAAATAGCCAAGATGCTATCATTAAATGCCCGCGCCTGAGTACAAAGCTGGCAAACCTGGGGCCAGTTGGTCGCAACAGTCGGTAAAACCGACCGGTAAGCTACCCTTGTTTTCTTGATTTTTCCACCAGAACGGCGCAGGGTACGGCCGTAATCTCTCAGCGTCAACAAATATCCCGGATGCTGCCTGCTATTTGAGGGCTGAATGCACTCATAAGTGGCTTGTTGACACAACGCATCGTCAGGAAACAAAGCAGCAAACAGCCAATTCTCACTATCCTGTGCCGGTATAGCAAAAATAATCTGTGGTGGCAGGGAAGCTGCTTCAGCCGATAACCATTTAGCAACGACCTGTTTCTTTAGTTTTCCCTAACCCAAATGTAATTTGGGGATGAAAAAACAGGCGTTTTGAGAGAAGATTAGTCTATGAACAAAAATCAAAATCTCAAAACACCTGCACCAATCAATTATCAAGTA
>SLGK01000285.1 GCA_007123775.1 Anaerolineae bacterium
ACATACGGTAAGCGGTCTTGTAGGTGACACCAATCTTTTCGGCATATTGGCTTAGTTTCATGCAGACATAATACCATATAATACCTTACAAGTCTATATAAATATAAACTAATTACAACCCTGCATGGGCAAATGAACCACCTGCTCAGACAGGGCCAGCAGACCAGGGTCCACCCCGGCCTTCTCGTTGCCAATCAGCAGCACCAGCGGCCGGTCGGGGGGCGGTGCTGGCGCGGCAAAGAGGGGGCAGGAGTCAGACGTTGCTTCAATGGCCCACAGGCAGTGGCCGGATTGCTGGAGAGATACGGCCGTTTCGACCCCATTAACGTGATATGACCAGCTCACGCTGTTTTGCGCCCCCAGCGCCGTTTTAGCCAGGCGCGGATTGTCGGGCGTGGGCGTGATGCCGCACAGGTAGAGGTGGCCCACCCCCGCTCCATCGGCCGTGCGAAAGATAGAGCCGACGTTGTGCAGGCTGCGAATGTTGTCGAGCAGCAAATGCAGGGAGGGAGATGGGGAACGGCCGTGGTCGTCATTGCTGGCGGACCGAACCGGTTGCCCTACCTGGCTGACCGGCTGCCGGCAGCGCGGACAGGTCAGCACCGGCTGAACCTCGGCCGGAAAGCGAAAGCGGCAGTCCGGCTGCCCACATTCATAAAAAGCAAATAGGCCCGACATGGGCTAATGATAGCTATGTTGGACCCGGTTGTAAACGGCCGTTCTCTCCGTCACCAGCATGCGCAGGCCATCCTTGACGCCCAGCGTAATCAGCGGCTCCTTTTCAACCGTTTCCTGCAGCAGCGTCAGGCGGAAGCGCTGGGCGATGGTCGCCAGCAGCAGTTGGGCCTCCATCATGGCAAAGCTGTTGCCAATACAAACGTGCGGGCCACCGCCAAAAGGAATGTAAGCATAACGGGGTAATTCCGCCTCCCGCTCCGGGTGAAAGCGTTCCGGGTCGGGATAATAGCGGGCCTGCCGGTGCATCACGTACGGCGAAATCAAAACCGCTCCTCCTTCAGGAATGGGATAACCGTCAATTTCCGTGGCTACGGCTGCCTGACGAGCGCCCAACACCCAGGCCGGTGGGTACAGGCGCAGCGATTCCTTGATCACCATTTCCGTGTAGGGTAGCCGCGGCAGATCATCCAGGGTGGGTAAACGGCCGTCAGGCCCGCGCCCCAAAACCTGGTCCACCTCCTCATGCAGCCGTGCTGTCACATCCGGGTGCTGCGACAGCAAATACCAGGTCCAGGTCAGGGCGTTGGAGGTTGTCTCGTGTCCGGCGGCAAAGAGCGTGACCACCTCGTCCCGCACCTGCTGTTTGCTCAACGGCCGATCGTCCTCATCCCGCGCCAAAAGCAGCATCGACAACAGATCGCCCGTGTCGGCCACCTCACCAGCAACGGCCGTGCTGCGCCGTTCGTCAATCATTCGCTCAATAATCCCGTAAAGGATCGCCCGCTGCTCCCGACGCTGCCGATTGTTGGGCGTGGGCAGCCATTCCGGCAGCAACAGGGGAAACCGATACTCGTCGTTTGTTACTTTCTGTAAGATATGAATGGCCTTGCCCACGGCCGTTGCCACCTCCTGCATATCGTCCATATCGGCATCGAACAGCGTCTTGGAAACGATGAACATGGTCAGGGCCATCATCTCTTCACTCATGTCGCGGATGTCGCCATCCTGCCAGCGGTCGATGTGGCGGTCGGTGTAATCAACCATGGTCTCCGCATAACCGGCAATACGGCGCATGTGAAACGCGGGCTGGATCAGGCGTCGCTGCCGGCGATGATAATCCCCTTCGCTGGTCAGCAAGCCGACACCGATGAAGCGACGCAGCACCTCCATGTCCAGGTCTGATTTGGGGAACTGCTTGTTGTTCGTGACCAATACTTCCCGGATATAGTCAGGATCATTGATCATAATAATCGGTGTGTTAAAGAATGAAAATTGAACAATCGGGCCATAGGTCTGGGCCAGATCGAGCAAAAAGGAAATCGGATTGGACCGGAACGGCAACACGCTGCCGAGAAAGGGTGTGTCCGCCGGACCGGGGATCGTTTTGAATGTCATCGGTAAACTCCTAACAAATTGTCATGGTAGCCAAAAGCAACAGTTTGTTGATTAAGTGCTGTTGATTGCTTAAAATACTGCTAAATGGGCGTGATGTCAACACTCAATTTAGCATACTGTCTATTTATCAACATTTGTTGATTACGCGCCCATTCACCTGGCCGGGCCTCGCCAACGGCAGGATTCGACAGCGGAAAAAGGGACAACTCTTATGACGAAAGCAAAACCAGACCGGCGGGTTATCCGCACGCGTCGAATGCTACGCGAAGCGCTATTTGCCCTGATGGGCGAACAATCGTATGAATCGATTACGATTCAAGCCGTAACCGACCGCGCTGATTTGAACCGGGCGACCTTTTACTTGCATTATGGCAGCAAGGATGAGCTGCTGGCTGATGGATTAGAGGCAAGTTTTGACGAGTTGGTGGCCGAGTTTGACGAGCTATCGCCAGAGAAACCGGCCTGGAATGACGTCAGCTCGATATTGCTCACGTTTCGCCACACGGCCGATCACGCTGATTTATACAAGATGCTCCTGAGCGAGCGGGGCAGCAGTTACATTGTTTTCCGCATATTGAACTACACGGCCGAATACGGCCGTAAACAGTTGCAAGATTCACTGCCTCCAGGTACGCCGCTGCCCGTAACGGCCGATCTCGTGTGCCACCACTTAGCCGGTTCCCTGTTTGCCTTGCTCTCCTGGTGGTTACAAAACGACATGCCTTATACGCCCGAATATATGGCGGGCATAACACACCGCCTCGGCATTGAAGGCACCATAGCCGTCTTGGGAGAGACGGTAAACGCCAAGTTGTGAAGCAGCTACGCATTTCGGATGAATCAGATAGAATAGAAATCATGACTGGTAAAGAAATTCGACTAACAAGCTACGCTTCCTGCGCCGGTTGAGCGTCTAAACTGGGTCCGGCGGACCTGGCTTATGCGCTACAACCGTTACGCGACATATTTACACCGGATGCCTATCCCGATTTGCTGGTGGGACTGAACAAGGCGGATGATGCGGCCGTTTACCAGCTAGACGAAAAACGGGCCATCATCAGCACCACCGACTTCTTCCCCCCCATCGTGGATGATCCCTACGACTTTGGGGCCATTGCCGCCGCCAACGCCATGTCGGACGTCTACGCGATGGGCGGGCAGGTACTGTTTGCCATCAACCTGGTCGCCTTCCCCGACAGCCTGAGCCGCGACATTCTACGCGAGGTGCTGCGCGGTGGGGCTGAAAAGGTAGCCGAAGCGGGCGGCGTCATTGCCGGTGGCCACAGCGTCAACGATAAAGAGCCTAAATATGGTTTAGCCGTAACCGGTATTGTTGACCCACAACAGATCAAAAAGAAAGGAGGCGGCCGGCCGGGTGACGTGCTGCTGTTGACCAAACCGTTGGGCGTAGGGGTGCTGACGACCGCGCTCAAGCAGGGCAGAATTACGGCCGAATCTATCAGTGACGCGGTTGAAAGCATGAAGCGGCTCAACAAGCAGGCCGCAGAGGCCGCCCTGGCCGCCAATGCCAGCGGCATGACCGACATCACCGGCTTTGGCCTGCTGGGTCATGCTCAGGAGATGGCCAACCAGGCTGGCGTGGACTTCCACATTGATGCCAACCAACTACCCTGGCTGCCCAACGCACTGGCCTGTGGCGAATTGGGCGCCTTCCCCGGCGGCATGGGGCGCAATCTGGACTTTTTTGGGCCGCACGTCACCTTTGGGCCGGACGTGGCCCAACTGGTGCAGGACATGCTGTGGACGCCGGAAACGTCTGGTGGGCTGCTGGTGGCCGTTCATGCCGATCAGGTGGACAGTTACCGGGCGCTGTGTGAAACGGCCGTTGTCATCGGCCATGTGAGCGAAGGCAGCGGGCATATTTTTATTGCGTAGTGCGTAGTACAAAGGTGACACATGGACAGAACCGTCCCTACATCGGGCAACGAAGAAATTAACCTCTATTTACAAACCTACTACTCCCTCTTACGCAGCACCCGCGAAGTGGAAATCAAGAGCCTGATTGAAGCCCACAAACATATGAACTCGGCCCTGCACGTCAAGGCCAACGCCCCAGAGCCAGACCTGGCCGCCTGGATTTACGCCATCTTGCGCCTGCCGGACCAGTTTCACAAAGTGCGGCTGGTGCTGATGGGCCAGTCGGCCCAGGTCTTTGCCCAGCACGGCTACCCAGACGTGGAAAATTGGCAGCAGGTGTCGGCCCCCGGCCGGCGGCGGCGCAACTACTTTGACGGCGAGCGGACCCTGGCCGTCTTTATCGCCAGCCGCTCTGACATCGACGATCTGGTGCCCATGATCACCGCCTATCAGATCGAGCGCAGCAAGCTCTATTACCGGCTTAACAAGTCCCACATCATTGAACGATTGGAGAAATGGGCTACTGAACGCCGCCAGCCGGTCGGCGATGATTTGGCATGGCTGGCCACCGAAATGGAGATTCTAGCCGAGGATTTGGACCGGCTTTGCACCATCTGGGGCGATAAGACAGCCAGGCGACTGTTGGATATTGTCAGCTTCAAGCAGGAAGTGGCCATCCGCTCCCTGGCCGGATCGTTGGCCGACTATAAGCGGGCCACACGCCGCTGGTGGCGCAATGTGGAGAGCCACGTGCCCCACATCTCGTTTGAAGACCGGCCGGTCTATTTTGTCTCTAGTAATACTCACAGTTTGGTCAATCTGGTCAGTGGCTTCGCTCTGCAAATCGGCCAGGAGCTATATCGGTTTGTTAGTGCAGCCGGTTCGGAAGATTTGAAGCGGGAGTATGAGGATATTCTGGAAAAGAATGTGCCGAGCAGTATGGAGAATTTCCTCTACTATGTACTCAAGAAGTATGAGGCGACCGATACGGCCGTTACCCAAGCCAGGTTACAAGCGGAAGAAGCAGCGGGCATTTACCGGGTTCCCAGCAAACATTCGTTTGACATCGAAGTACAGATTATTGACCTGAAGCAACTGCATCCTGATCATATGGATTCTCGCGTGGTTGGGGATGAGATGAGATGGCTATCAGCCAGCAATGCCCTGATTGTGAACGTCGATTATCCACTGGGGATGGCTGCCTACCAGATATTGTCGGAAATTGCCCGCAATATCAACGAGGTACGGGGTATTTACATCATGGGCAAGGCGGCTACGTTAAACGGCCGTATTGGTGATGTCATGATTCCCGGCGTGGTCCACGACGAACACTCGCTCAACACCTACCTGTTTAACAACTGCTTTACGGCCAATGACGTGGCCCCCTACCTGGTGTATGGCAGCGTACTCGACAACCAAAAAGCAATCACTGCCCCCGGCACCTTTCTGCAAAACGAAGGCTACATGTCTATTTTCTATCAGGAAGGCTATACCGACATGGAGATGGAGGCTGGCCCCTATCTGAGCAGCGTCTACGAAATGAGCCGGCCCAAACGCCATCCTTACAACGAACTGGTTAGCCTGCACAACGCCCCTTTCCCCATTGGCATCCTGCACTACGCTTCAGACACCCCGCTCAGTAAAGGCAAAAATCTGGGCACCCAAAACCTCTCCTACTTTGGCATGGATCCTACCTACGCTACAACCATTGCCATTCTGCGTGCCATTTTCCAAACAGAAAGCAAACATAGCTAAAACAGCCGGTTGGTCAATTAGAGCTTGATCCACCGATTTTTCTTGACATCCAAAACGTTTTGGGTTACACTTTCAGCGTCTTCCAAAACGTTTTGGAAGCCCTTTCCCATTTGACAACCACTATTTGCACCGTGCGAGGACAAGACGCATGGCCGTTACGCTGAAAGATATTGCCCAGGAAGCTGGTGTTTCTATCACCACCGTTTCGCGTGGTCTGGCTGGCTACGACGACGTGGCCGACGAAACGCGCCAGCAAATCCGGCAGATTGCCGAGCGGTTGGGCTACCGGCCTAACCTGACGGCCCGCCGCCTGCAAAAACAGCGCACCGACACCCTCGGTTTCATCCTGCCTACTTTTGGCCCCCGCTTTTCAGACCCCTTCTTTAGTGAATTTTTGGCCGGTATTGGCAACGAAGCGGTCAACCACCATTACGATCTGCTCGTCTCTACCCATACGCCTGACACTCCTGGCGAAATAGAGGCCTACCGCCGCGCCGCGCTGGGTGGCTGGGTGGATGGCCTGATTGTGGTCCGCACGCGGGAAGATGACGCCCGTATTCGCCTGCTGCACGAGAATCAATTTCCCTTTGTCGCTTTTGGTCGCTGCGGTTGTGATCTGGATTTCCCCTACGTTGATGAAGACAGCGAGGCCGGGATGCGGCTGCTGGTGCAGCATTTTGTTGAGTTGGGCCACCGGCGTATTGGCTTTATTGCCCCGCCGGAAGGGTTGATGTTCGGCCGTTTACGGCGTGATGGCTATTTACAGGCAATGGCCGACAATGGCCGCACGGTAGAACCAACCTGGCTGGTCACGGGTGACTTAACGCAGCGGGGCGGGGCCGAAGCGGCCGGTCGTTTGCTAATCGACGCCCCGGAATTAACGGCCGTTATCACCGGCAACGATCTCATGGCTGTGGGCGCCATCAACCGCCTGCGCCAGCACGGCCTACAGGTGGGACAGGACATCGCCCTGGGCGGTTTCGACGACATCCCCCTGGCTGCCTACACCGCCCCACCCCTGACCACCATTCACCAACCTATCTACGAAATCGGCCGTCGCGTTTGCGCCATGCTCGTTCAACTGGTCAACGGCCAAACGCCCAATCCGGCTCACATCCTGCTAAAACCAACGCTGGTCATCCGTGAATCCAGCGGCAAGCCCATCTAATTCAGACCAAAGGAGGTGGTGTATCCAATACGTAATAAGTAATACGCAACACGTAATTTACCTAAAACCCACAAAATCGAAAAGAGCAAGAGTTATGTATGCTTGAGCATACTTCCTAATTTGTAGGCTGGGAAATCATTCCCGTACATTCCTGAGGAGGAAAAGAAAATGTCCCGTTTAACCAAGTTACTGGCGCTGCTGCTGGTCCTCACCCTGTTTGTGGTGGCCTGCGGCGCCGATACTCCTGATACCCCAACCCCTGACACGCCGGCTGTAGAAGACCCGGCTGCGCCCCCGGCTGAAGAACCGGCCTCGCCCGTCGAAACGGGCGAGGCCGTCTTCTTCTCTACCCAATTTGTGCCGGTAGAAGAACAAGAAGCATTCCGCGCCATTCTGGCCGAGGG
>SLGK01000311.1 GCA_007123775.1 Anaerolineae bacterium
CGTAGTTCGACATCTTGATAGGTGTAGCGGGTACGGCCGTGATAGGTAAACGAGTCGCCCGTGAAGGCAAACCAGGCGGTAACATTTTGGGTACTGCCAGCAAACGCACCGCCACTCGCTTCCGCATCAATCGTGCGCGACCAGCCGTTGCTCAGGATAACCCGCTCATCATCTTCCTCAAACGTGCCTTCGGCCAATGGCTGGCCGTCCCACACATCAAAGTAGTCGAGATGGACGCGGTTTCCTGTCGCTTCAGGGTGGCTGGTTCCCAGCACGGTGATGGTAACGGTGTGCGGCCCGGCTCCTAGATCGCGGAAGTAGACGCTGGCGGTGTCATCATAACGGCTGTACAGGTCTACAGTTTCGACCAGTTGGCCGTCAATGGCGATTTCCGCCTGTCCGCCGCGCCCTTCCGTGGCGAAGCCGATGCCCAGCCACTCGCCTTCAAAGTCAAAGCTGACCATATCGCCGGCCGTCGCCGAGTAGATATACTCGCCGCCGCTGGCATAGTTGGCGTTGATATTGGCGACCCGCACCCAGGTAGAAGCGGTCTGCGTGAAGGGAACGCCATTGTACAGAAGGGAAGGATGATCCGCCTCAAAGCGGGTTACGCCACTCACCGGCGGGTTGGGGTCAATGAAGGGGCCTGTGCCAGGCGTGGCGATCTTGTCAATCGTTACCTGGTTCTGATAGCTCATAATTTGCAAGATATGGGGACCGCTGCCGAATCCTTCATAGGAGAAGGTGCGGGTAAGGGCCGCGCTGGTAGATACCGGCGCGAACATATCAATCGTATCCAGGTAGACGCCATCCACAAAGAGCTGCGCCTTACCCGCATTGCTGTGGGCGATGCTGTGCAGGGTGAAGGAATCCCCGGCGAAGGGGAACCAGGCGGTGCCGGTGTTGGCGCGGAGATAGCTGCCGCCGCTGGCCCCGGCGTAAGGCACGCTGGCCCAGCCGCCACTGGTGAGCAGGCGGGGGTCGTCCTCTTCAAAGCTGCCGTCAGGCAGGAGCGAGCCGTCGCCGTAGTCGGCGTAGTCAAGCTGAACGCGGGTATTGGCGGCGAATGGGTTGGCCGTCCCCAACACGGTCAGGGTAAGGGTATGGTTAGCATTGGGTAAGCCGTCGAACAGGAAGCTAACGGGCGTCTCTTGGTTGCGATAGAGGTCGAGTGTGCCGTAACTGTCGCCATTGATGCTCACTTCGACATAGCCGCTAAAGCGGTCGGCGATGAAGCCGAGGCTGATCCAGGTACCGTCGAAAGTGAGTTCGGCCGTACTGCCGGCCGTGGCGTTGCGCCAATAGCTGCCGCCGCTGGCGCGTGGGAGGTTGACGTTTGACCATGTGCCAGTGTAGCTCCAGGCGGGATCGTTCTGCTCGGTGCGGGTGAAGGTCGGCGAGAAGAAGAGCGTATTCTGCGGTGTATGTTCAACCGCTTCTAGCTCGTCGGCGTCGGCGTTGATTTCGGAGTTGGGCGTGAGAGGGAAGGTGATTTCTTCGGCAAACGGCCGTTCCACCATCTCATCCTCTTCCTGCTGTACGGGCAACCCTTGTGGTTGCCAACGCCCCGCCACAGAAGCAGGCGCATCGGCGACAGCCCCATCGGGGGCAGGCACAAGGCCAGCCCCTACGGCTGGATCGGGGTTCAGGTAGGCCAGGTCGGCGGCCGTCAACGGCGCATCATACATTGTCATTGACGATTGACCATTGACGGTTGACGATTGGCTGTTAATTTCGCTGGTGATGATCGTCGTCACTGTCACCGTGCCAGGGGCGACGATTTCCGGGTGAACGGACTGGCTCAATTGTACCGCCTGACCGACGCTGAAATAGCCATAGCCGCTGCCGTCGGGGATCAGGTTGTCATCGCCGTCTAGCAAAGCGACGGTGATGGTGTAGACGCCTGCGGCCCAGCCAGAGGTGTCCACCTCGGCCAGGTCGTAGGTGCGGGGATTGCCGGCCAGCAGGTTGAGGGGAACGGCCGTAGCAAACATTTGGCTGCCGTCGGGGGCGTAAACGGCCGTTTCCGCATTGGCGGCCAACGCTACCCCGGCAAAATTCGCCACGGCCACGCTCAGGTTAGTCGAACTGACCCCCGTTTCCACAAAGGGCGGGTCGGCAATCACCTGCGTGACCTGGATAAATTTATCCACGACGTTGAGACGAGCCACGGCCGTGCGTCGCACCTCTACCTCGCCATCAACGTCGGCTACGATATCGGCCGTCAGGTTGAAGTTGCCCAGGGTGCCGGGCGCGGGCGCGACCGGGATGTTGGCCGTCGCGCCAGGGGCAATTGTTTCGTTGTAGAACAAATCGCCGTCGGGCAGGCCGGTCAGGGTGATGGCGTAGCTGGTGGTCAACGTGCCTTGATTGGTCACGTCAAGGCTAAAGCTGGCGCTGTCGCCGAGCAGGATGGCCTGGACGTAGGGGGTGAAACGGCCGTTGACCCGATGCTGCTCCAGTTCACACAAATTCCCACTGAGGCTTTCGATGGCCAGACTGAGGTCGGCAACGGCCGTCAGGATGTCATTGTTGTTGGCGGCGGCAGCGAGGGCGGCAACGGCCGTTTCCACATCCGGCAGCGCAGGCAAAACAGCCGGCGAAGCGGCCACATTCACGCCGCTGACAACCAACTGCCCGGCGGCGGCCGCCCCATCGCGCAGGGGCAAGGGGCAGTCGCCCGCGCCGCACCAGTATTCCAGTTCGACGACGGCCAGGGCTAAGGCGGACAGCCTGGTTCCCAGGCTGTCGTTGAGGGTGCAGCTAGCGGCGGCGGCAAAGAGACGGCCGCTTTCCGGGCTGACAATCGCCACTTCCGTCTGTGCCGTTACCTGCGCCGCGCCGCTGTCTACGGCGACAAACAGCGGGTAACGCTGGCCGATGACGCCGTTGGCCGTGACCAATTCCACCGTCTGCTGCGCCGCCGCACCCTGGCCCAGCGCCAGGGGCGTGGTCAGATTTTGCAGCGACCAGCCGGTCGGCAGCGCCGGGCTGAGGGCAAAGCTGCCGCCATCGTTGCCCACGTTGGCCAGGCTGATGTCGAAGGGAGTCGCGCCATCGGGCAGGGCAAAGATGGTGTCCGGCAGCGCCAGTTGGGGATAGGGCAGGCTGGGAATAGTAGTGGCGGCGTTGTCGTCGCCGGTCAGCGGCGGGTCGTCCATGGTGACGCCGATGGCCGCGGCGACGTTGGTTCCGGGCGTGGGTAAGGCGTTGGGCAGGTAGTAGAGACCCACCTGGCGCAGTTCGCCCGGTTGCAGCGTGACCTGGGTCGTCGCCTGGCCGGCCACGCCGTTGAGGACCAGGTTGGTAGCGGGCAGTCCGCTGACGTCAATGGTGAAAGTATGGGGATTGGTGGAACGATTGTGCAAATCGGCGGTGAAGGCGGCGTCCGTCAACTGCGCACCGTTCACAGCAACGGTGATGTTAGGTTCGGGGGCCAGCATCACGGCCAAATCGTCGCCAGCGTTGACGGTGACGGTGTGAATGGCGTGACCGATGGCAGCGAGATTAGCGGCCGATTGGGCCACCAGCAGCAGTTGGTAGTCGCCGGGAGCGATGCCGGGGGGATGAACGGCCGTGACCAGTCCGCCCCCGTTCACGCTTATGGTCCAATCTGCCGGGGCATAGACGGCAACTCGGAAGTTGCCGCCGTCAGGCTGGCTGAGTTGGGCGGCAAAGGCGGCGTTCTCCCCCACGTCAATGGCAGAGGCGGCCGGGCTGACGGAGACGCTAAAGGGCGCGGCTGCTGTGGCGGGTACGATTGCCTCGGCCATCTCGCTGCCCGCCACCGGTGTGACATAGGTGAACAGTTGAGGCGGCAATGGGATCGGCCGACTGGCCATATCGGTAAAGAATTGCTCAATGCCGCAAGCCGTCACGGGACAGACGGCAGGTTCCAGGCCAGACCAGTCGGCAATCCCCAGGGCAACGCTTCCCCCACCGAGGGCCGGCCCCAGGTTTTCGACCAGGTATTTGTAAATCTTCTGGACCGCCTTGTTGATCCTTTTGATGGTCGGTTTAGAGACTTTCTTGAGGATAAGCCCAAGCTCGGTCCCCGCCGCATGAAGTCCATCATCTCCCACGCCAATCGTCTCCCCGGTGACCGGATCAACCTGCCAGAACGCCACGCGGGTCTCCCCCTGCCATTCCACTCCTTGAGAGGGCATCACGATCGTCTTGCCATCGAGGAGCGCCTGTGCCGCATAGTAATACAAGGCAGGTGAAAGTCCCAGGCTGCCCAGCAACGCCAGATCGTCCGGCCCCAGGCGCAGCGGTTCGATTCCCTGGGCCACCATGGCCTCAAAAATGCGGTAGGTGGTGAAGGCGGGCGCAGACGCATTGTCGGCGATGGCATCCAGCGCCTCCCCTTCCAGGCGGGATTCGGTAATCCCCTTGACCCAGTTGGCCGTGGCCGCCGCTGACAGCGCCTGGCCGGGATAAACAATGGTGGCGGCGCTGGTCTGGCGCAAGTCCACTGTCATCGTCTCTATCTCAGTCAGCGGATTAAAGGCAGAACCGAAGGAAAAGACGCGCGGCGTGGCGAAGTATTGGGCCACCAGCAAACCCTGCTCCCGTTCGGCCATCATCCGGTCGGCCTGCACGGCAAAGGTCAGGCCGCCGGCGGCCAACAGGGTAGAGAGCAACACCTGGGCCTGTTGCACCGCCTGGCTATATTGTACCTGCTCTTCCGGCGTAAAATCATCTTCCCGGTTAGCCAGATCCAGAATAGCGACAACCAATCCGGCCACTGTCACCGTCCGGGCGAGACTCTGTGCCTGGCGTCGCTTTTCGACCCAGGGATTGACCGAATTGGGTAGAATCCAGGTGGCATACTTGTCTGTATCACTGACAAACGCGCCGTTGTCATCAGGTGGGGAGATTTGCGGCGCGCCGCCGCCGATACGCACGTCAGCGCCGAGTAAATCCTTGACCACGCGCTCATATTCGCTAACGTTCCCGGCGGGATCGGTCAGCCTGAAATCAAGCCATTGGGCCAGGGTGAATTTAGCGCTGAGGGGGAAGTTGGTCAGCAAATCCTGGTACGGCTCGCCTACGGCATACTCGCTCCAGTCGTCAATCACAAAGTATGGCGTATAGGTATGCTGCACGGTAGCAAACACGAGACCGCCGAGGGTGTCCGTTTCCAGAATATGCCCCAGGACAATCTCTTTGGCGGCAACCTGGGGTACGGGCAGGGTGATAGAGAGCGGCCGTGACTCGGTCATGAAGGTGGGGTTGATGGGGAAGCTGCTGTATTGCTCAATACGCAGCGTCATTTCCAGTTGGTGACGCAGGCTGTCGGGCAGCTCAAGAATGCGGTCGTTGGCGCCGGGTGTGGCAAAGGATTGGCCGACGGCCGCGCCCGGAAAGACGGGGTCGAGGTCGGTCCAGCCCTGGCCGGGCAGGTACGCCTCTACCCACCAGTGGTCCTGGGCAATGGCAATGAGGGCGGGGTCGTTGAGGGGATCGGCCGTGGGTGTGCCCGCCGGAATGTAACCGGCGACGGCGCTAACGGCCGGGAACATGCTGTCCAGCAAAGTTTGGGCGTTGGCGGTAGAAAGCGTCCCCTGCCGGTAACGAGCGGGGTAGCCCGCGCCGCGCAGTATAGCGATCAGGGCGCTGGCCTGGTCTGTGCTGTTTCCGGCCGCGCCCCAAATGGTGCCGCGCGTACCGCGCAAGCTGCCGGTGTAGGCGTCGTAGTCAAACGCCTGCACGGTGGCAAAAGCCGCGAGGGGGTCCTGAGTGAAAGCGGCCGAAAACCAGAGCATGTCCCGGTCTGCGGCATCGGCATCCACTGTAGCCTCCAGTGTAGCCGCATCAATCCCGGCGGGGATGATGTGGGCGGGGCGGGCGCTGGCGCTGATGGGGTCGCCCCAGCGTTCAGCTGTCACTTCTGCGCCGCTGTCCAATTCGATAAAGGCAGTTCCAGCAGCGGGGGGAGCCAGGGTGTAAGTAACCACAGTGGTCTGCCCCGGCGGCAGCGGAGGTAGCACCCAGAGGATGGTGTTGCCGACCTGGCTACCAGCGCCGGGGTCGCTGATCGTGCCGTTGATCACCGTCGTCTCCAGAGAAAGCGCGTGGAGCGTGTTCATGTCGGCGGTCAGATCAAAGGCGGCGATGATATCCAGCGTGTTGGTGATGGTAGCGCCGGGGGGCACGTCAGGCAGCAGCGTGGGCAGCAGGTTGTTGGTGACGTGGTAGTTCACGGTGATCGGCCCACCGCTCTGGTAGCGGGATTGCGTGCGGGCGACGGTGAGGGGGTGGGTTAAGGCGGCCGGTTCGGTAGCAACGGCCGTTTGTTCTGTCTGAGAAAGTGGTATGGTTTCTGCTTGCTGGGGGGCTGAGGCAGCAACGGCCGTTGGCGGGCGCAGGGTCAGCGTGGGCAGCAGCGTTTGCAGCAGTAAGCCTAATGTTACTAAAATGGAAAGGATGCGTTGCGTTTTTGTTGGGTTAGTCATGTTCTATCCTCTGCTCTGGAAATTTGCGCGGTTTAAAATTTGCCCCTTGCCGATGCCAGTGGCGTAAACCCCGCAGGTCTATATGGTTACAAAATTATCGCTACTCAGCATCATGGTAATACCTTAACGATCCAATAACGATCCAAGCGTTCGTCGCCTCGTTATCGTTCGAAGATGACGTGACTTTTCAGGTTCTGTAGGCTCCCGTTGTTCGGTTGTCACGTTGTCTGGCAACTGGTCGGCCAAAAAAGCGAATAATTGGTCTGCCGTGGCAAAATACCGTTTCTCGCTGGTCTGGGGCGAGATCAATTCGCCCCGCCAGGGCGATCCGTCATCTTCCCGCCAGAAGCGGATGAGGTAGGCGTGATAGTTGGTCATGGGTGGCCTTCCTAAAAGATTTGTCGTTACGGCCGTATCACCAGCGGCAGGTAGATAATAGCCTCTTCAGACGCATCGAATTCATTGATGATGGTGGCGAGAGCCGTGTTCGCCGTTATCGGCGCGCTGGCGTTGCTGATCTGGCTGGAAAAGGTTTTGTCTGGTCCCGCTTCCGTGTTGCCGATAATGAAGAGCGTATAGGTCTGGCTGAGACTGCCCGGCGGGAAAGTGAGCGTACCGGTAATAGCGCCGGTGTAGTCAAGGCCGTATTTGGCCCCGTTTTCGCCAATGCCGTCGCTGACGGTGTAATCAACGGTCACGGTGAAAGCGGCCGGTATAGTCAGCGTCACTTCAAAGACGGCCGGGGCCAACCCGCTCGCTGGCTTGACGACCGACGGGCCAATCTCGTGGCGCAGCCGGGCGATGTCGTCGTCGATGATC
>SLGK01000040.1 GCA_007123775.1 Anaerolineae bacterium
AGCGTGCCCTGCTCCCGCTCATGGGCCAGGCTGAGCGCGCCCAGCGTCAGGCCCATCAGAGGCACAATGAGCAGCACCAGGTTAATCAGGCTGGCGGCGGTACGGCCGAATCCGGCCAGGCCATAGTTGCCCATGCCTGCCAGCGACAGCCAGGCCAGCGCCAGCGACAGGACGGCAAACGCGCCCGTGTACAGCATAAACCAGCGGTTGCGCCAGGCGTCGCGCATCTCTTTTTGGGTTAGAATGAGGATGTTGGTGATCATAATGAATCCTTTTCGTAGTGCGTAGTGCGTAGTGCGTAAAACGTAATGCGTAATGCGTAAGGGCTCATTACGTTTTACGTTTTACGTTTTACGCCTTACTCATAACTTTTTCGGGAACGGCCGTATGCCCATTTGTGTACACCTGCCACCCGTTGCGCTGGCCGATGCCCCAGGCTGATTCCATCTCGGCAGGTGGGCCGGCGGCGACCAGGACGCCCCCTTCCAGGACCAGGACACGGTCGGCAATACCGGTCACGGCGTCCAGGTGGTGGGAGGAAAAGAGAAGCGTTTTGCCCGCCTGCTTGAGCGAGCGCAGTAGGGCCAGAAACTCGGCCCGTGCGCCTACGTCCAGGCTGGCGGTTGGTTCGTCGAGCAGCAGAATGGGGGGATCAGAAAGCAGAGCCAGCGCCAGGGCCAGTCGCTGCTTGAGGCCGCCGGACAGTTCGCCAACGCGCTTGTGGGCGTGGGCTGCCAGGTCTACCTTTTCCAGTAGAGCGGTAAATTGGCCGTCGTCTGCTGTATCTGACTCTGAGGAAAAGAGAGATTTCACCACAGAGCGCACGGAGAACACAGAGGTTTTCTCTGTTTCTTTGGCCATCTCTGCGTCCTCTGCGCCCTCTGCGGTTGGTCCTTTTACCGGACTTACTCGTTTAAGCTGGGCGTAGAGGTCCAGCGTTTCCCGGACAGTCAGGTCATCGTGGAAGTTGAGCATCTGGGGGACAAAGCCGACCAGGGCACGGACCTGCTTGCCTTGCTTGCGGGCATTGAGGCCGTTGACGGTAATCGTGCCCTCATATTGGGTCAGGTCTAGCAGACAATGCAGGGCGGTTGACTTACCGGCCCCGTTGGCCCCCCAGAGAGCCACCGCTTCGCCGGGGCTAACGGTAAAGCTCAGGTTGTCAACGGCCGTTAAACGGCCGAATCGTTTGGTCAAGTTGGTCACTTCAATCATGGTATCCTCGCACATAGTGGTGGCGGTTTGGTTTGAGCGTATTGCGTAGTTCGTAGTGCGTAGTAGGCCGCTGACAGTGCTACGCACTACGCAATACGCACTACGAATTGGTCCCAAACCGGCTAAAGCCGCTGCTACCAGCCCGCCGGTCAGGAGCAGCAGCATGCCAATCATCCCCCACCAGCCCTGGGGATTGGCGACGGTCAGGGCCGGGGCCGCGGTGGGTACGACGGGGGCCATAAGCGGCCGTTCATCCACCAGTTTGGGCTGCGGTTGGAAGATGGGGAAAGCCACCGAGGCAAAATCAACGGCATTGACTACCGGGCTGTAGAGGAAGAGGCGCAGGGCGGGCTTGCTGTCCACCATATTTTCAAAGAGGCGGTTGGCCTGATAGGGAATCTCGCCCCGGCCGTCGCCAACGGCATCAAAACCGGCGTAATCGCTCCAGTAGTTGCCCACGTCGTCCACCGTCCAATAATTCTCCTGCATCCGGCCGCCGCCGATGGCTACCTGCTCCTGATTTTCAATAAAGCTGTTACGCACAAACTCGGTGTGGTGGATGGAGGGCATCAGGTCCAGGCCAATTTCGTTGTAGCCAAAGACGTTGCCCTCCAAGCGGTTGACGACACCAACGCGGCTGGGCGAGTTGTTGATATGCGCCCCGATGCGGTTGTCGAGGAACAGGTTGTCAATGATCAGGACCTCGTCCATATCTTTGAGGCCCAGGCCGTAACCGCTGGGGCCACGATTGTAAGCGGCCGTATTGTGGCGCATGGTAAAGCCGGTGCTGTGCATCAGGTAAATGCCGACAGCGTTGTTGGTCAGCAGGTTGTCTTCGACCAGGGCGTCGTTGCAATACATGACGTGCAGTCCGTAACGGCCGTTGCTCACCTCATTGCCCCGAATTACCAGCCGCTCCGAATGCCAGAAGATGACGTCTCGGCCGTCGGTAATGACGTTGTCGGCCACCAGCAGGTCATTGCTGCGCCAGATGCGAATGGCGTCTCCCCGGCGCGGCAGGGGCAGGTCTTTGCTCTTAATCACGTTGTCTTTAATCACGCTGCCCGTGCCGAAGCGCAGGTTGATGCCAAACAGGGTATCTTCCAGCCGGTTGTTGATGATAGAAATGTTGGCCGCCTGGCTGATGATGCCGGAGTTGTCATGGTTGATCTGGTAGCCGCTGTTGCGAATGACCATGCCGCTGATGGTCGTGCCGGTGGCCGCCTCGGCAATGCGAATGACGTTGCCCACGCCGCCGCCGTCAATGACCGGCCAGTCGTGGCCGATCAGAGTTAAGGGCCGGTGGATTTCTAAACGGCCGTCGTAAACACCACCATGCACCTCGATGGTATCAATGGCGTCGCTGTTATTGGCCTGCTCAACCGCCTGGTTCAACGCCTGCGGGCCGGATTCGGCCGTTATGACCAGGACGTTGGGGGATACGGCCGTTGCGTCAGCCAACAGCAGCGTCGGGCTGAACAACAAGCCCAACAATATAAGCAATGAGAAAAACAAGAATCGTTTCATGTGTCATTCTCGTAGGGGCAGACCCACGTGTCTGCCCTAATTTGGGACCACATATTGGGACCACATATTGGGACCACGTATTGGGCGGACATGAGGGCGCACACATGGGTGCGCCCCTACCCGTCTACCAGGGGTTTGTAGGCCCGGCGATGGGTATACAGGCCCACCAGAATCAGGGCCGATGACAAAAAGGCCAGGTAAAGGCCAGGTTCAAAAGCGGCCACGGTACGGAATTGCCCTACCACCCCCACGCCCCAAATTGGCGGCGTAAAGGGTTGGATGGCCCCGCTAAGCGGCGCCGTCGGGTCCAGATTCTGGCCGAAGTGACGCATCCAGAAGTACATGTCGGCCAGAAAAACAAAGGGAAAGAGCAAGGCCGGCAGGGCCAACAGCGCCGCCCATTTGGTATGGATAAAAATGGCCCCGGCCAAAAGCAGACTAATCATGGTAATGGCGGCCACGCTAACGGCCCGCTCCAACTGGGCTGCTTCCTCTAGCGGCCGCATCCCGATGTAATGGTTCAAGCCGTCAATTTCCCAGACGTCGCCCGTCATTTCGTTGACGTAGACCTGCACGCTCAACCCACGCGGGTATTGGGGCGCTTCCAGCGTCATCGTCCAGTAGGGTAAAAACATGGAAATGACGAGGAGAATAGCGGCCGTTCCCAACAAAATGGAGGGCAGCCAATAGCGCCAGGGATCTGTCGTCTCTTCCGGGGCGCGTGGCCCGACAATTTGGTGGAGCTTCATGGAAATTCCTTGCGTAGTGCGTGGTGCGTAGTGCGTAGAGAATTTTCCTGCTACGCACTACGCACTACGAACTATTTTATGGTTGTACTAACAGGTAGCCCTTCATCTCCAAATGGAGTGCCGAGCAGAATTCGGTGCAGTAGTAGGAAAAGACGCCGGGGCGGGTGGCTTCAAACTCGAAGGTAACGGTTTCGCCAGGCTCCAGGCTGATGTGGATGTTGTACTCGGGGACAGCGATGCCGTGAATGGCGTCATAAGCCCGTTCCACGTTGGTGATATGCCAGGTCACTTTGTCACCCTGCCGGATTTCCACGTGTTCGGGCACAAAGCGGCTGCGAACGGAAGTCATGAAGATTTCCACGTTGTTGCCGTCGCGCACAATCCGTTCCTCACCCTGGAAGGTGGCGTTGGGGGAAATTGTGTTGGTCTGCGCGTCCCAGCCCACTTCGGGATAGACTTCCCACGGGTCCAGCAGGTCGGCGCTGATAATCTGGGCGTAATGGGGTTCACCCACGCCAATGGGCATATCATAGAGCAACTGCATCTGGTCGCCCGGCTGGGAGATGTCAATCAGTTGGAAGTTTTGCGGCAGCAGCGGCCCCACGTTCTGGAAGCGGTCTACGGCCCATTTATTGAGGGCCACCAGGTACTTCCCGTGTGGGTTGACCGTATCGCCGTGGGCAACTGTCAGATGGCCGATGTTGTAATGGACCGAAATCTTGCCCACCATCTCCCATTCGGGGTCATCGTTCAGGTCGGCATAAGCCCCACCCAGGGTCCAGCGGGAAACGGCGCTGTCGAGGAAGAGGCTGGTGTAGGCGTAGCCGTCGGGGCCAAACTGGGTGTGCAGCGGGCCGAGGCCGAGTTCCACACGGGCCACCACCGTTTCGTCAAAGTCGAGGATGGGTACGCCAAACTCATCGTAGTCGAAATTGCCGCGCTCAATCGCTTCTTTGATTTCGGTCATGCCATAGATGGTGACGTGGGGATCGAGCTTGCCGGCCACGACGATGTACTCACCGGTGGGGGAAACGTCCACACCGTGCGGGCTTTTCGGTTCAGGGATGAAGTAGAGCAGACCCTCACTGATAGCCGTTTCCAGGGGAATGACGCTGAGGCCGTTCATTTCTACCGTGCCGCCGTTTTGGGCCACTTCTACCGCTCTTTCCAGGTGGATGACGTGCAGCAGGTCGGTGTCATATTGGGAAACGCCGGACTCAAAGGGCAGATTGCCTTTCTCGACGCCGCCTTTGGCCATTTCGGTGTTGAAGGAGTTACAGAAGACCCAGCCGTCGCTGGCCAGCTTACCGGCGTCGCACAAGTCTTGCCAGTAAGGGGGCAGTTCGATAGCAAAGGAATCATCCTGGACCAGACGGCCGATCTCCCGGTCGAATTTCCAGAGGGTGATCATGCCCCGATATTGTGCTTCATATTCGCTAAGGGGCGCGTAGTCACCGCTCAGGGGCGCCGCGTAATGGCCGCCCTCGATGACCCATTCGGTATTGGGGGTGACAAAGGCGCCACCATGATTACTCAGGGCGATGGGATTGGGCACAATTTGCTTCGTTTTGAAATCTTTGAGGCTGATAACGGCAATACGGGCGTGGGCTTTGTCGTTGATAAAGAGGTATTCGCCGTCATAATCGCCATCCGTCTCGCTGAGGGCGGGGTGATGGGTGTCGCCCCAGGTGATTATATGCTCATCAGGGTTGCGTGAGCCTTCGCGCAGCACGTTCATCGAGTTCATGTCACCGTAGCCCCAACCCTGCCACGGTTCGGGGGTGAAGACGCCGATGGTTTTGAGCAGGCGCATGGAGGGCATACCGATAACGAAGACTTGCCCGGCATGGCCGCCGGATGAGAACATGATGTAATCATCGTGCTGGCCGCTGGGGACGTAGGTCTTGAGGGCGGCCGTGACGTCGGCCGGGCTAAGGCCGCGTTCGTTGGCGATGGCCTGGGCGTCCTGGGTCAGGCCGGTGGTGGCGGCGGGGGCCGCATCGCCACCGTCGCGGCAGCTAGTAAAAAAGATGACGCCGACCATCAGCACCAGGGCTAACACGGCCGTTACCGGGGGGGAAAACCACCTTTTTGCTTTCATCTAACTCTCCTTTTACTTTTCTCTAATTGGGGTTTGCCAGGACGTGAGCGGTAGGGGCAACCACGAGGGCTGCCCTGAAAAACAGGGCAGGCACAAGGCACTGCCCCTACCAAAACACGACTGCCAGGAACCGGGAAATAATCTGTTAATGGGATTAGCATACCAGGAAGGAAAAGGTGTGTCTTTGCGCTGGCGCAAACAGCGTTAAACGCGGCCGATGGCCACGCGCCAGACTTCCGGCCCTTGTTCCAGGTAATCCCAGCTAAACTGGCCGCTGCGTTCGGCCTGGAACTGGTAGTAGAGGGGGCGGGGTTCGTGGTCGTTGACCAGAGTGAACTGCTCGCCGGGATTGAGGGCATCAAAGGTTTCGAAAATCATGGGGTGACGATTGCGCGGGGGGATGGTGCGGACGTCAATTATTGTACTCATAGTCTGTTCTCCCTAAATTAGATTGGGCCATTTTTGGCTTACGTTGGCTGTATGGTAGCAGGGGGGGAAACGGCCGTCTTTGATCTATATCAACTAGGGAGAGTACAACGGATGGGGGAAGGAACGGATTAAAAACTTGTCTCTTCAGGCAATGATATGACTACAGAGTCATCACGCTTTACGTTTTACGTTTTACGCTTTACGCATCACGTTTAGGCAAATCCTCGGCGATGACCACAATCTCATGAGATTGGCAGATGATCACCTGCTCACGGCTGGTCTGGATGAGGCCCGCTTGCTCCCATTTGCTGAGGATGCGGCTGACGGTGTAGAGGGTGGTGCCGGTCATTTCGGCCAAATCCTGGCGGGAGAGGGGCATATCGATCAGGACGCCGGTATCGGTGCGGCGACCAGCCTGGCGCACCAGGCGCAGCAGGGTGCGGGCTACGCGCTGCTCGACCCGCTCGGTAGCCAGTTCGCGGAATTGGGCTTGCAGGCCGACAAAGCGTCGGGCAATCAGGTTCAGGCCGCTGAGGGCCAGGCTGGGGTATTGCAGCATCAACTGCTTGATGTCCTCTTTGTACCAACCGAGCAGTTGGGTGTCGGCGACCGTTTCGGCCGTTACCGGGTAGGTGGTATCGCTGAGGGCCACAATAATGCCCAGCCCTTCCCCCGGACTGAGGTAACGGATGATGACTTGCTGCCCTTCGGCCGTAAGCTGGGTCAGACGGACGCGGCCCGTTTGCAGAATGTAAAAGATCGTGGCCGGATCGCCTTCGTGGAAAATGAAAGTGCCGCGCTCATAAGAGCGGGGTTGGGCTAAGGGGATGGCGGCGTGGAGAACGGCCGTATCCTGGCCAGAGAATAAGGGGGCCTGAGCCAATAACGCTAATGCAGTCACATCCCACCTATCGATCATGTACCAATCGTAGCACAGTTGGAGTTCGTGACCAGTGGATAGACACCCGTGGGCCACAGACGTGACAGGTTTGGCATACCGGTCAGGTCTTCTGCAAAGCGCTGCCATCAGCCATAGACAACTTGTCTAACTCGGCTTTCAATTTACGGGTATAATCAGCGTAAATCACCGGCTACCGGCAACGAATGCCCGACTTGAGCGCAAGAGTAACAACTAATACTCAGTAGATCGAAATCAAGGGTCCAAAGGAATATGAATGACCAAAGAAAATCCCAACCGCTGTTTGACCATTTCCCACAGCCAGAGACGCCAACGAGCTAGCGGGAGTAAGTGATG
>SLGK01000259.1 GCA_007123775.1 Anaerolineae bacterium
AGTGCGGTCATAACCTGCTATTTGATTGAAAAAGTTCAGAATGGCAGGTTCGCGGTAGCCTGCCTGGTTTTTGGTCAAATTAGGCTTGTTTTGCCTCTTGACATTTCACCGTATTACTTGATCCTTGAAACTTATATAATCCGAAGTCGAGGCAAAGACCAACGATCAGCCCTTGCCCCGACTTCAAAAATAGCGGCTCTCGATTATATCATATTACCCATCGGCCCGTAAAACCTTGAAAAACGTATTAGAATTGGTTTACAGTAGGGCAACTATTGACCAATCGCCTATATAGCGGCCGAAAAAATGTTAGAATTGTAGGACTATGCAATTATTTGAGTTATTCCTCGACATTCTGTTTCGCCTATCTATTCTGGATTGGCTCGGCTGGCTGGACTTGTTTCTGGTAGCCATTGTTTGCTTTGGGCTGCTGCGATTAATACGCCGCAGCCAGGCGGCCCCTCTGCTGCGCGGCGTTTTGATTTTGATCCTGATGCTGCTGATTATCACGATTCTTTTTCCGCTGCCAACGTTTGATTGGCTGGTGCGCGGCACGCTGCTAGTTTTGCTTATCGCCACGCCTATGGTGCTACAGCCGGAGATACGGCGAACACTGGAACGAATCGGACGACAGACGGGTCTGTCACGAGCAGTGCGGCAAACAACGGCCGAAACGATGGTCCCCCACTTAATTCGTACCATTGATGCTTTTTCAGCCTCGCGTACAGGTGCCTTAATCGTGCTGGAAGGAGTCGACTCACTGCAACCCTACGCCGATACCGGCGTTAACGTGGACAGCAGAGTAACGGCCGAATTACTGCAAACCATCTTTTATGACAAAACCCCCCTGCATGATGGCGCCGCAATAATCCGTGGCGACCGCATTGTAGCAGCCGGTTGTGTCCTGCCCCTGACCGGGCGGGAAATACGCAGCTACCGGCGGCTGGGCACGCGCCATCGGGCCGCCGTGGGCATGAGCGAAGTCAGCGACGCCCTGGTCATTGTCGTCAGCGAAGAAACTGGTCACGTGTCGGCCGCGCTGCAAGGCCATCTGCACACCCGGCTGGAAAGTCACGCGCTGCGTCAGCTTGTGTTTGATTATCTGACAGGTAAAACGAGCCAGCCACCGGCCCTGTCACTGCCGCTGCTGCTGCAAGAGGGCTGGACGCTGCTGCGGGGTCAGTTGGGCTGGCCCAGTCGGTCCCAGTTTTTGCAGAACACGGGGCTGTTGTTGGTAACGGCCGTTATCACCCTGACCATCTGGTCTTTTGTTATTGCTCAAACCAATCCCACCGTGCGCGAGGTGTTTGACAACGTAGCCCTGGAAGTGGGGTCGCCCGCTCCCGGCCTGGACCGCGTTAACGACGCTCCCCAGTCGATTGCTATCACTGTACGTACTACCGAAAACATCCTCAACAGCTTGCGCGCTGATAACTTTCGGGCGACAGTCAATATTGACCAATTCGGTCCCGGCCAGCATCAGGTTCCCATGCAAGTCCGGATGAGCGGCGATACCGCCCAGTTCAGGACCAGATCGGTGCAGGTTATGGCCACCACGCCGGAGCGGCTAACGATTGACCTGTCGCCCATCATTAGCCGTACTTTGCCGATCAACGTCCGCGTCAATGACCCGCAAAACTTGTCGGCCGCCTATGAGGTTTCTGGCTCACCCACCACCAGTCCGGCCGTTGTCATTGTTACCGGACCCGAACCGCGCGTCAATCAGATTAGCCAGGTACAGGCCGCGGTGTCGGTTAGCGGGGCCACAGCAACTATCAGGGAAGTACGGCCTTTGCGAGCCGTCGATGAAGCGGGGAATGTGGTGGCCGATGTAACTTTGGCACCGGTCGAGGCGCAGGTTACGCTGCCCATTAGCCGTCGTCGGGACGCGCGGGACGTGGGCATCCGGGCAGTCACCGAGGGCAGTCCGCCGGAAGGCTACTGGCTGAGTAGCCTGAGTGTGACGCCGGCGAGTGTGACGCTGCAAGGGGAACCGGCTTTGCTGGAGGGCCTCAATGGCTTTGTCGATACGCTGCCGGTTGATTTGCGCGAGGCGGCTGGTCCTTTGAGTATTCAGGTGCCGTTAAATCTTCCGCCGGGCATAACGGCCGTTGACAACAATGGCGTTCCGATTTACAGCGTCACCGTCAATGCCCAAATTTCGGCCCGCACCGGCGATTTGCTGCTGCAACGGCGGGTAGAAGTGACCGGTGTTCGCACTGGTGTCAACGTCACTATCGACCCGCAAGAGCTGGAGTTACTTATTAGCGGGCCTTTACCAACGCTCAACGAAATCGAGCGAAACCCAAGCCTGGTGCGTCTGGTGGCCGACATCAGTGACGTGGCCCCAATCCCCGGCCAGACAATCGTTTTTGAGAACCTGGAAATCATCCACCCGGATACGGTTAGCGTGCAGCTTATTCGCGGCTCTATTTTAGTGACGATTGAACGGGAGTGATGGGCGATGGACAGCGGACGATGGACGGCGGGCGATTCAGAGTCGAGGGGTGGCTACCGGGGACATGTGGCCCCAACCCATCACGTTTCACGTTTTACGTTTCACGTTAATGCTCCGACAATATAAGCAACGGCCGTTTCCGGCGAATCGGCTAAAAATAGCATATCCATATCCCGCTGCCGGATAAAAATGGGGTTATAGAAAGCTTGCAGCGTTTGTTGCCATAAACTGCCCAGTAAGACCAACGGACGGGGTGAAATCTCATCTACCTGCAGCAGGCTCCAGGCCAACGCCAGCTCAGACAACGTACCAACGCCACCAGACAGCACAATCATGCCGTCATTCTCGCGCACCAGATGCTGTACCCGCTCTTGCAGCGTCGCGTAACGAATCTCCTGGGTTAGAAACTGGTTCGGTCCCAACGGCCGAAACAGTTCGATCTGGTCGCAAGTAATGCCCAATACGTGGCCCCCAGCCTCAGCCGCCCCTTTAGAAACAGCCTCCATCGTGCCACAGTAACCACCCGTAGCCACGGCCAGACCTGCCTCCGCCAACAAACGGCCGACCTGCTCAGCCTCAGCATAACCTTCGCTGCCCGGAACGGGCGCAGAACTACCAAATACCGAAATAACCATAATGCTCAACTAACTCCCACTATCAACTATCTACTGTCAACTGCCTGAGCATACCGTACGGCGTTGCGAATCGCTTCGGCCACGACCTCAACGGCAGCGTTGGCTACCAGATCAAAATTAGCCTCGACGCTCCCCGTAGCCAGGGCATATGTGGTATCACCATCGTGGCTGGTATGTACGGGCCGGATGGCAATGGCCAGGCCGTCATGGGCACGCTGCGCCAGCCGGTAGGCCAGAATCTTGTTCAGGCTGGCGTTGGTATAAACCACCACCAGCGTCGTATTGGTGACCGGGTTGGGCCGGACGGCAAAAGGAAAACGGCGCAGCGGATCGTCCTCAGCACACCAACGGCCGTTCTGAAGGCGCGCTCCGGCCAGAATGGTACCATCAGCCTTGAGTACATCGCCGATGGCGTTAACGACCGCTGCCGCCCCTACTACCAGGTCGCCTTCTTGCAGACTGGCCAGGCCAAAGCCGCTTTTCATCATGGTTTCAAAGCCGTTCCATTTGCCCACCGTCACGCCGCGGCCGGCACCTACGCTCCCCTGAGCCACGTCCGTAGCGCCAGCTACCTGACAGGCTGCGTAGCCCATTCCGGCATCGGGCGTGACCCCCTGGCTTAGCAAGAGGTCATAGACAACGGCGGCCGCCACCAGGGGGATTTTACGCACAGGCGTCTCGTGGCCGATGTCGTTGTCGGCCAGATAGTTCATGACGCCATCGGCCGTGGCCAGACCAAAGGCGCTGCCGCCGGTAAGAACGATGGCGTGGAGATAATCGATGGGCTTGTCTACAGCCAGCAGGGCCGATTCGCGGCTACCGGGGGCGGGGCCGCGTACGTCAACACTGGCGACCGTGCCCGGTGGACAGAGGATAACGGTACAACCTGTCTGGAACTGAGGGTGGTTGGCGTGGCCGATTTTAAGGCCGGCGAGGTTGAGTTGTGGCATCGTTCCTCTCATGAAAAACGGCCGTTTCTGCCTGAGCAAAAACGGCCGTGTCTATCCATCTAAAGACAGTTAATCCAATAGTCTACTGCCGCCAATACTCCTCTTCCTCACGCTTGTTTTCTTGCCAATAGAGTACGGCCCCGGCAATACCAACAACCAGGCCCCCAAAAGAGGCCACGTAAGCCAAAAAGTTTAGAAGCAGCGTTGGCTCGAGGACCCTGATAATCATCAGAAAGGGCAACACAAAACCCAATACCAGGCCAATAAAGCCAACAAAGATTAGAAATTTAGGATTGTAATGACTCATCATACAACCAGCATTTTACAAAATGATTGGGGTGCGGTTCAAATTCAGGTGACTCTTTCTCATCACACACCCCTTTTATGATATGGGGGCAGCGCGGGTGGAAACGACAGCCTTTGGGCGGATTCACCAGACTCGGCGGCTCACCTGGCGGAATGTCCCGGTACGTCAGTGCATTTTCCGCATCAGGATCGGCCGTGGCTTCTAGCAACGCTTGCGTATACGGATGCAGGGTATTGTCTAACAGATCATCCACGTTGGCCTTCTCGATTAACTGACCGGCATACATCACAAAAATACGTTCGGAAAAATAACGTACGGTAGACAAATCGTGGGTAATATAAATGACCGCCAGGTTGTGGGATTGCTGCAAATTCCGCAGCAAACGCAATACCTCAACCCGCACCGACGCATCCAGCATAGAAACCGGCTCGTCAGCTACCAACAGCTTCGGCTCCAGAACCATCGCCCGGGCAATTACAATGCGCTGCTGCTGGCCCCCGCTCAGCATATGGGGGAACTTCGGCAAAAAATCATCCACCGGGGTCATTTTGACCTCAGTCAGCACCTTTTCAATACGCCGCCGTCGTTCAGCTTTATCGGAGACACCGTGAATAATCAGAGGCTCTTCTAAAATAGATTCAATCGACATAAATGGCGGCAAAGCACCATAAGGGTCCTGCTGCACAAAGCCAAGCTGCCCCCTGTACGCCGTCATTTCCCCGCGAGTTAGCTCACTTACCCGCGTATTCTCAAACGTGATTTCCCCTTCCGTGATCTTATTTAAACCCAGGATGGTCTTCATCAGGCTAGATTTACCACAACCGCTTTCGCCAACGACGGCCACTGATTCGCCATACTTCAAATTAAGATTAACACCGTCAACGGCTCGCACATAACCAACGATGCTAAAACCCCAACGACGTAGTTCAAACCAGACACGCAAATCCTCAACCGACAGCAACGTTTCACCATTCTTAGAAGCCATTGCTACCGGTGCCACCTCTTCATTGATCACAGTCATGTCGCCTCTCCTTCATCTAAATATAGCCAGCATTTTACCCGCAGCTTTTCATCAAGCACAATCATAGGCGGATCTTCGGCACACCGCTCAAACCGTTGGGGACAGCGGTCCGCAAAGCGGCAGCCGGTCGGGGGGTTGATCAGGCTAGGTGGCTGGCCAATAATAAAGTCTGGTTCAATCTTTTCTCGCAGCCGCGGCACGCTGGCCATCAACATACGCGAATAAGGATGTTTTGGTTCAGAGAAGAAGCGAAAAGCGTCGCTCATCTCCACTACCTGGCCCGCATACATAACGGCCGCACTGTCAGCCAGTTCACTCGATGTGCCCACGTCATGGGTAATTAGAATGAAGCTGGTGCCCATCTCTTTCTTGATGCGCTTCAGCAAATTCATGATATTGGCCTGCGTTAGCACATCCAGAGCGGAGGTCGGCTCATCCAGTACAATCAGATCAGGCACCGTTACCAGGGCCATAGCGATGGCCACACGCTGGCGCATGCCGCCGCTCAACTCAAAGGGATAACGGGTAATAAAGTCAATCGGCACACCCACGTGCTGGAACATTTGCTTGGCCTGTTCCATCGCCTTCTCTTTATCCAGGCCCATGTGAATCATGGCTGGCTCGGCCACTTGATCACCCACGCGGATAACGGGATTCAACGCATTCATGGCTGCCTGCGGCACCAGCGACATCTTAATCCAGCGCACCTGCCGCCGAAAATTGGTGTCAGACAACTCCATAATGTTTTTGCCTTCCAGATGAATTTTTCCGGTGTAGGCATGAACGTTACGGGGCAGCAGGCGCAGGATGGCCTTAGCCAGAGAGGTCTTACCACAGCCCGACTCACCAATGATAACCACGGCCTCGTTATAATCCAGATGAAAATCTACGCCGTCAACAGCCTGCACCACACCCTTGCTGGCACGAAAGTGCAAGACCAGATCTTCCACATTTAACAATCTCGTTTCTTCTTGCTTCGTCTGTTGCATTGGTTATAGTCCTCGCAGTCTGGGGTTGAAAATACGGTCTAAAGCAAAACCGACCATGGCAAAGCCTAAACCGGTTATCATCAACAGTGCCGTTGGTTGCAGTATCCAGTAGTAGTAACCGTTGTGCAGCGCGCCCTGCTGGTAGGCATCATTAACAACCTTACCCCAGGTGGGCAATACCGGGTCGCCGAGGCCCAACACGGCCAGCGTTGCTTCCAGAAAAACAAAGGTAGGAATCAACGTCACCAGCGTCGGAATTAGCAGCGGAATGACACGGGGCAGCATATAGTAGCCGACAATACGCATACTGCCGGCCCCATAAGCCTGGGCGGCTTCAATATAGCCTGACTCCTTTACCTGCAAGAAGATAGCGCGGAAGGTAATAATACCGGCACTAAAGATACTCAACAGGATCACCACACCTAAGATCAACCAGATACTTCGGGAGTAAAAGGTGCCTACCATGATGAGTATCGGCAAAACCGGCAAGATGATGTTTACCTCCGTTATGCGCTGAATGGTCGCATCTACCCAACCGCCAAACCAAACACCAAAAGCGGCGATAACCATGGTGGTCACGGTCGTGCCCACCGCCGCCAAGAGGCCAAAAGCCAGGGCAATGGGCGTACCCCACAGCAAAGCGACAGACAGATCGCGGCGACGATGGTCTGTACCGGCCAGACCATGCACCTGGCCGTAAACCACCAGCTTGGCATCAATATCGTCGTCTGCTGCAAAAACGGTGCCCTGTAGTTGAAGCTGGTAGGTGCCTTTGAGCGGAACCAGTTGGTCAGCACGCGGGTCTTCCACAAACAAACCAACGTTGGGTGACAGACCGGCCAGACGACGAACCAGACGGGATTCCTGACTGAAACGGAATGTTTCGGCCGGTCGAGGTGATATGTCACCAATTCGTACTTCATCCCCGTTGGGCTTGATCCACATCATTTCGACAAAGGGTTGTCGTCGCTCAAAATCGGCCTCGAAGAAGAGATTCAGCGATTGGGGAAAGCCGTCCGCCTCAAAATCAAATGTATAGGTAATTGAAACGTCTTTTAGCTCATCGCCCAACATCGCCGTCGTTTTTTCCGCCTGCATTGGGTCAGCGCTATCTAAAACGATGGTCGATGGCATATTACCGGCAGAAAACCAGTTAACCCATTCAGGCCGGGCGTTACGCGGGTTTTCCCGCAGCACCTCATCACCGCCCCGCCATTGGCGTAAGGCTTCATCAAAGGGAATAACCACCATGGCCACAATGGCTTGTACAACCAGCGCGATGATGATAAATACGCCAGCCATGGCAGAGGGATATTTCCGTAAATCTTGTAGTCCACTCTTAAGACGGTTCATCTGGCACGGTCTCCTCCACCCACCTTAATACGTGGGTCAACAAGGGCGTATAAAAAGTCCAACAGGAAAACGGTTAACGCCAACAGATAAGCGTAGATAACGACGGAGCCAATGATGACGGGCGTGTCGAAAACACTAATAGCCGAAAACAGAAGGCGACCTAGACCCGGCCAGTTAAAAATTGTCTCCAGGACAATTGAGCCAGTCCACAAGCCAATCAGCGTCAGGGCAAAATTAGCAATGATTGTGGGCAGCGTTGGACGCAAGATGTAGCGGCGCTCAATTTGGCGAGACGACAGGCCCTTGGCTTTAGCCATTTCTACATAATCCTCACTGGAGTAAATGAGGAAGAAGGTGCGCCAGTTGTAAATAGAGATAAAGAGGGCACTAATCACGATAGCGGAGGCGGGCAGCGTCAGGTGCCTCAACACGCTTAACCCATAAGCAATCGGATCTTCAGGCGGGGGCGCATCAACCATGCCCCCAAAAGGCAGTACCGCCCAAACGGCCGCAAACAGCAAGATCATGAAGATGCCGTAAAACCAACCGGGAGCGGCTGAAGTAGGCGCCAGGGCAATAATGGCTCTGTCTATCAGGCTGCCGTACTGGCGCGACAGGGCCAGGGCGAAAAAGAGGCTGCCAAAAAATAGGAATATATTCGAGGTGGCCATGAGCAGCAGCGTAGGGGCCAGCCGCTCCAGGATAATGTTCCTGACCAACCTCGATCCGGAGTCACTGGTCATAGTCTCCGAGCGGCCGAGATTGAGGGTCATGGCATCCTGCAAGAATTCAAAGCTGCGGATAAGAAACGGCCGATCCAGCCCTAACCGCCGCACTTCAATTTGGACCAACTCGTTAATTAACTGATCCCGTTCGGCCCGGCTCAGGCGACGTGAATCAGGGTCCATACTCACGCCAATGGCCACCGTTTCCCGAATTGTGCCCAGGCGTAAATCGTCTACGTGGCCACCCATATTGGCCACCAGGATACTCAGGTACACACCCACCAGAACCGTCAAAAAGAGGGCAACAACGCGCACGGCCGTATATCGGGCCATACGTGCCAGCGTACTGGTACCACCGGCTTTTTTCGATTTCTCAGAAGGCTCAGTTGGGGCATCCACCGGGGGAACTGTTGTCTCAGCCATCGCCACATTTCTCCTTAATCTTCGATTAGATAGCACCAATCGGAGCGAGGCAGATGCCTCGCTCCGATTGATATATTACTACAGCTTACCGAATAAGCCCACTAGATTTTCACCCGATTTGCTAAATCCGGTAAGCCCTACGTTAGCACAAACTAGGGGGCTGTGACAAACAGCAGCGCGTCGGTGCTGGGCAACGCTACCAGACGAGACACAACGATGACCTCAAGACGGTTGGAACCTTCCTCGAGTTCAGCCGTTACGTCGGCCGGCATGACGATCTGCCACAGGCCGTCTTCAACAGCTTCTGCTTGACTCACAACTGCCAGAGTACCGCTGGCATCGAAGACCAGGAATGTCACGGCAGTAACATCCTCAACAGGATAAGGAGCACCATCGAATTCAACAAAGACATCGTAGGTGGCTTCCTCACCAATGGTGATGCGGGTCGGACCGTCTACCTCAACCTCAGCAATAGGCGGTGCGGCAAAGCGGGCCCATCTGTCAGCCATATCGGGGTAGTTGGCGTTGCGCTGCAGGATGACGGTACCTTCAACGGGGAAGGCACGTTCGAGCCAGAAGACACCGGTGCCTACCCAGAAGTGGCCGCGAGTGCGGTACCACTCAGCCAGGTTGCTGTAACGTTGGGCAACTTCTTCATCAGTGATGAATTCGCTCATCGTCGGCGCGTACGGCATGATGTTCTCTTCTTGGGCAATCTCTAGTTGGGCAGCCAGCAGTTCAATGGTCGGACCGGCAATGAAGCTCAGCCATTCGACTTCGAGGTCGTCGGCTTTGGCAGAGGTGTAGGCCGCTTCACCATTGGCCTCAACCAGCCAACCAATGGTCAGATTGTGCCAGGCACCTTGACCCTGAGAATAGTAAGGCCACCAGGGGGTAATGCTCTGCTCGGCATCCAACTGGAACAGGTTACTGTAGGTTTCGATGATCAGGGGATCGACAGAGACGATCTTGACACCACGGAAGGCACTCATGAACGAGTTGAACGGCGCGACCTGAGCCTGGTCAAAGATGGCGCTTTCTTCCTGAGCACGGTCAAACGTCAGAATCATGCTCATCAGAATGTCACCGATGGAGAAGGGGCTGCCATCGTGCCAGGCAACAGTGTCATACAGGTCTTCAGGATAGTAGACGCGGCTCATGCGAGCAACGGTCTGAGTTTCGGTATAAACCTCAGCAGCGGTCAGGAAGCGTTGTTCTTCGGCATCCCAGGCGGCCCAGGCATCATCAGGTACTTCGATAACGTCGGCAAACTCCAGATTGACCCAGTCGAGGGTACTGCCTACCGGCAAACCGGTTTCGATCACAACGTCAGCCCGCTCGATACGGTTCGGGCGAGCCAGACCGGTGAAGGGGTCAGAGTTGGTGGCAAATTCGCCAATACCGCGAATCAACATCTGGTCATAGATCCAGTTGCTACCATTCAGCGGGTTCCACGGCTCAGTCAAGATACTGGGCATGGCGATACGGACAGAGCCGCCAATTTCGCCTTCACGCTGGATGGTGTAGGGCCACAAGGATGAACCGCTAACGCCACCGTACAGGTCAGCCGCCACAGACAGCTCGGCACGACGCGGGGTGATGCTGGCGCGGTCAATCAGCCAGACGCGAACGGAGTCTTCAATAGCCAGTTGCAGGGCTTCGGCCATCATCTCACGACGCTGATCCAGGTCACGGAAGTCACTAATGTCCAGGCGCTGGGCCAGATCATCAAATTCCGGGCTGGGGGTGTAGGCTTGCCACAAGGGGAAAGGCAGACCACGCTCGGTATAGAAGAAGTCAAAGTTGTCGGCCAGGTTACGCGGCACGGCCGTGGTGATCCAGCCACCGGTGTAGATGTGGAACAAACCATCGCCAGGATTACCACTGATCCAGATCGGGGACGCTTCGGCAGCGGTCTTGTAATCACGCATCACGGTAAAGCCGATGTCTTCAAGCTGGTTGCCCAGGTAGTCACCGATCTCTAGGCGCTCGTCCTCATTACGGATAAGCAGGATGATCTCAACCGGCTCGCCTTCGAAGTTCCAAACGCCGTTAACCAGTTCCGCACCCAATGCTTCCATTTCTTCAGTAATGACGGCTTCGGCACGGTCTTTATCATAGGCATATTCCAGCTCAATGGCACGGGCCACGTCAGCCATCAGGGCATAGTCGTTGGAGGCATTGTTGAAAGCATGCCAACGGGGTACGGCCATACCACCATGAATCTCCTCAGCGATGAACTCACGGTCAACCAGCCAGTTCATGGCTTCGCGGACGCGCGGCACGGCGAAAGGATTCAGGTTGCCATTGTCAAAAATCGGACCAACCGGGTTGAAAGTCAACTCGGAGTAGGAACCGAAAGAGCGCTCAACGTCGATGTTGGCAGAAGCTTCAGCCGCAGCAGCCACCTCAGGGTTGGTTACCTGGAAGGCATACAGGTCGATTTCGCCAACTTCCAAACGGCTGATGGCCGCATCAGCGGAAGGCTCTTCGACGACAACAATTGTGTCAACCCAGGCACCACGGCGGTCAACCGGGGCTGGCGGTTCTACTTCCGGGGCTTCCGGTTCTACAACGACTTCACGGGTTACTTCAACAATAACCTCTTCACCATCAACGATTTCCGTAACCGTTTCAGTGATGGTTTCGGTGATAACGACCTCGCGGGTTACTTCCATAACCTGCGGTTCGCTACAAGCAGCCAACGCCAACGGCAAAGCCAGGACGAAGGCCAGGGTAATCATGATTTTCTTAAACATTTTTGGTATCTCCTCCAATCAAAGTGAGATGTACTTGGGTACAAAATAGGTAAACCTTAATAGGGACAAACTTACAGTCACAGTTACTCTCTTTGCTTAGCCACCACCTCCTTTATAAGGTATGCTACATAATCTTAATAAATTATGCCGTTTGGGCCGCTTACCTGCCTACGCCGGCAAACAAAAACACCAGCAATTATGACAATAATGGCTGCTGGTGTTGATCACTGTCTATTTGTGACCTGATAATCGGTTCGTTGTATGCAGTTAATAGAATGGGAGAGTGCGCCCCAACTGACTCTGCTGCCAGATTACTGACAATAGAGCAGGCGGGCCATACATGAAGGGCTTGTATTTCTAAGAAAAGTTGCATAGTAGCCTGTTGCATTTTGCTTGACCGTACTAATCAAGTTGGCTATACAACACTCATCGCACACGGCAAAAAGTAATGATTAGCCATAGTATAGCACAAAGTATATTTGTCTGACAAGTAGTGGTCAGAATCCTGTCATTTTAGTGACATTTTGGGGTCAAGCGAAGCGGGTACGCTGCACTGGCTTAAACCTGCGAGGTCTCCAGCAGACGAAGTCTGCCGACCTCGCAGGTTTAGACGAGAGAGGCTACAAATTCTCAAAAATACCGGCCGCACCCATACCGCCGCCGATACACATCGTGACCATACCAAACTGGGAACCGCGTCGCTTCATCTCGTTAACAATTTGTACGGTCAATTTGGCTCCCGTACACCCCAGAGGATGTCCCAAAGCGATAGCACCGCCGTTGACGTTGGTTATCTCTTCATCAAAGCCCAGTTCACGAATGACGGCCACAGCCTGGGCGGCGAAGGCTTCGTTTAGCTCGATCAAATCAATATTGTCCAGGCTAAGGCCGGTCCGTTTGAGCAGACGGGGCACGGCCGTAATTGGCCCCACCCCCATCACCTCCGGCCGCACGCCACCGACGTTGAAGCCAACAAATTTGACCAGCGGCTTGAGGCCCAGCGACTCGGCCATTTTGCGCTCCATGACAATTACGGCCGCAGCCCCATCACTCAGCGGCGAGGCGTTACCGGCCGTGACCGTACCCCCCTGCTTAAAAACTGGGCGCAGTTTGGCCAGTCCTTCCAGGCTGGTGTCGGGGCGCAAATGCTCATCCCGGTCCAGGACCAACGTGCGACGCACGGGGCCATCAGGCCCGGGCGACACCTCTTCCACTTCAAAAGGCAAAATCTCTTCGGCGAACAAGTTGTTCTCGTAAGCGGCTGCCGCCCGCTGATGGCTGCGTAGGGCGAACTCGTCCTGCGCCTGGCGGCTGACCTCATATTCGTCGGCGACCTGTTCGGCCGTTAGCCCCATGTTCATGTAGACTTCGGGCATGTTTTCGACCATGTGGGGGTTGGGGTTGACGCGAAAGCCGGTCATGGGCACCAGGCTCATCGTCTCGGCCCCGCCGGCGATGATGCAGTCGGCCCCGTTGGCAATAATGCGCTCGGCGGCCAGGGCGATGGTCTGCAAGCCGCTGGAGCAAAAGCGGTTGACGGTCATGCCGGGCACGTCGGCTGGCAGCCCGGCACGGAGGGCGATGGTACGTCCGAAATTCAACCCCTGCGCTCCTTCGGGCATGGCACAACCAATAATCACGTCGTCTATCTGGTCGGGACTCAGCCCTTCCGCCTGTTTCATCAATTCCTGAATAACGGCCGCCGCCATCTCATCGGACCGGGTGGTGCGCGTGGTGCCTCGTTTGGCTTTGCCAACGGCCGTTCTGCTTCCTGCTACAATTACCGCTTCTCTACTCATTATCTATGTCTCCATTCATAATAGGACGCAGATTAACGCAGATGGCGCAGATAAAAAGTAGAAATCTGCGTTAATCCTGTCAATCTGCGTCCCATAATATCCTCATTAATTCCGCAACGGCTTACCCGTTTGCAGCATGTGGGTCATGCGGTCGCGTGTCTTTTCCTCGCCCAATAGAGATAGGAAGGCTTCCCGCTCCAGGTCGAGGATATACCAGGGATCGACCCAGGCCGGCTGGCTGAGATCGCCGCCGCAGAGGACGTAGGCCAGTTTGTTGCTAATGGTTTGGTCATGGGCGCTGGCATAGCCGCCCCAGACAAAGCCCTGCACCCCCAGTTTGAGCGCGTAATAGGCATCACGGCCGGCCGCATAAATCTCTTCCTTCACCGGTGGGCGCGCCCCAGAGGCCACAAGCTGCAAGGCCCACTGCTTGGCCCGGCCCAGCCGCTGCTCGCTGTTGAAATTGATGCGATCATCCCGGTCCAGGTAGCCCAACGCTTTCGATTCCCAGGCACTCACGGCCACTTTAGCCAGGGCCACCTGCTCAAACAGTTCTAGCAGAATGGGCAGCACGTCGGCATTGTTGGCCCGCATGACGGGGTTGACGCGGCGGCGCAGCAGCTCTTTACAGCCACCCCCCGCCGGGATCAGCCCCACGCCTACTTCGACCAGCCCCATGTAGGTTTCATGGTCGGCCAGGGCATGCCAGCCAGCCATCGTCATCTCGACCCCACCACCGAGGACGCGCTGGTGGGGAGCCGTAATGACCGGTTTGGGCGCGTGACGCAGATCGAAGGTAACTTGCTGCAACGCTTTAATCTGCTCGTCAATCTGGTCCCACATGCCCTGGGCGGCGGCCACGCCAATCATGAAAATGTTGGCCCCCACGCAGAAATCCTGGCCGTCGTTGCCGATGACCAGGGCGTCAAAGTCGCTGTCAAGGCGAGCCAGGGCGGTGTTGCTCATGTCGATGATATTCTGGTCGATGGCGTTGAGCTTGGCGTGGAATTCGAGCAGGGCCACGCCATCGCCCATATCAATCAGGCTGGCACTGTCGTTGCGTTCGACCTCCTGGCCCGCGGCACGCAGGTCGTCAATGACCACCACCCGTTTGTCTTTGTCAATCAGCTTGTAAGATTTGCTCTCGAAGTCGTAGTAGCTGCCATTGTCGTAAAAACTGGTGTGACCGGCGTCGAGCATTTCTTTGACCCAGGTGGCCACTTCCAGACCGGCGGACTCCATTTTTGCGGCCGTTTCGGCCACGCCCAACATATCCCACATCTCAAAAGGACCCGCTTCATGGGCAAAGCCCCAGCGATTGGCATTGTCTACATCGGCAATGCTATACGAAATTTCGGGGGTAATGTAGGCGGCATAGGCCAGGTTGTAGTAGAGGGTGTCGCGCACAAATTGAGAGGCGCGGTCGTCGTGGTCTAGCAGCGAACGCAGCCGTTTACCGAGGTCTTCGATGTTACGCACAGCCCCCACCGAATCGAAGCGGATTTTGGTGGGTGGTTCGTAGTCCATCGTTTCCAGATTGAGTACCCAGAATTGACGCTCGCCATCTACCATCGTCTTCTTATAGAAGCCCTGGCCGGTTTTGTTGCCCAGCCATTTGTTCTCCATCATCTGATCGTAGAGCCGATTGCTGGCCTCGCCCGCCAGAATGTCGCGGTAGTCGTCATCGGGAATGGCCGGGTAGAGGTTGCGGTTGACGTGGACCATAATGTCCAGCCCCACCAGGTCGGTCAGGCGGAAGGTGGCAGTTTTGGGCCGGCCGATCAACGGTCCGGTAATGGCGTCAACTTCTTCCACAGTATAGCCATTTTTCAGGGCGTACTCCATGCTATACGAACCGGCGATGGCAATGAAGCGGTTGGCGATGAAGTTGGGCGTGTCCTTGCAGACGACCACCCCCTTCCCCAGCACGTCACGGCCGAACTGGACCATGAAGTCGGTAACGGCCGTAGCCGTGTCAGGCGTGGGGATAATTTCCAGCAGTTTGAGGTAACGGGGCGGGTTGAAAAAGTGGGTTCCCAGAAAATGGGCGCGGAATTCGTCGGAACGGCCGTTGGCGATTTCGTTGATGGGAATACCGGAGGTGTTGCTGCTGATAATGCTGCCCGGCTTCCGCACCGCCTCGATGCGTGCCATCAGTTCTTGCTTGGGCGCGAGTTTTTCGATGATAACTTCGACAATCCAGTCACAGTCGGCCAGCTTATCAAAATCATCCTCGAAATTGCCCAGCGTAATGTAGTTGGCGCGGTCCGGGTGGGCCAGGTTGGCCGGGCGGGCTTTGACCATGCGCTCGTAGCCGGCGTTGACTATACGATTTCTGGCGGCAGGATTATCCTTTTCGGCCTCACTTAAATCGGGCGGCACAATGTCCAGAAGGACCACCTCGATGCCGATATTGGCCAGGTGAGCGGCAATGCCCCCGCCCATCGTGCCTGCGCCTAGTACGGCCACTTTGTCTATACGAAATGTCATCGGTTCACTCCTTTGGGTAATTTCAACGCCAAGACGCAAAGGGCACAAAGAATGTGCTATGACGCCTGGCGATTAGTGGTTGTTTTTAATGGTGTAGATTAACGATATGCTTCTCGGCGATGCTTCACACGGTAGACTGTTACTATATTGGCTTCGTCATTAATGTCGTACAAGATACGGTAAACACCGACGCGCAAGCGGTAATCAGAACGGCCGCGTAATTTCTTGGCACCAGGCGGTCGTGGTTCTTCTGCCAACTCATCAATGTGCTGGCTGACAAGGCGTGTATATTCCGGGGGCAGTTTGGCAATATCTTTAATAGCTCGACGTAGAACATGGAGCCTATACATCAATGCCCTCGGCTCGCAACTCCGCTTTGGCTTGTTCCCAAGAAACAGCTTCTTCACCTGATTTACGCAGGCGGCTAATCTCTTCGGCGTCTTCCAAATCTTCTAATAACTCTAGCAATTCTTCCCAGATCGCATAATCAAACACAATCTTTTTTCTTTTGCCATCATTGTCAATCAGGAATTCGGCCGTTTCTAATAGTTCAGTTACCGTCATCGCTATCTCCTGCATACGTTAAGGAATAATCGTGGCTCCTATTGTAGCAGAAATGAGGCAGCGAGGTGGCAAAGTGGCGAAGTAACTTCGCCACTCCGCCACCCCGCCACTTCGCCCTATTTCAACTCTCGCCGCGAGTAGCCCAGGATAGAGCGGGCCACGATGAGCAGGTTGATCTGGCGGGTGCCTTCGTAGATGTCGTTGATCTTGGCGTCGCGCATCCACTTTTCGACGAGCAGATCACGGCTGTAACCGAGCGGGCCAAGCAGTTCGACCGCTTTTTGGGTGATTTTGGTCACGGCCGTGCCTGCATGGGCCTTACACATACTCGCTTCAAGACGATTGCCACGGCCGTATACAATGGCCTCGGTCGCTTTCAACGTCAGCAGCCAGGCTGTCTTGTACTGCGCCTCCATCTCCAGCAAATCCCGCTCGACGCTGGTGAGGGCGTGGCGGGGTTTGGTGTAATCTACCTCCACGCCTTCTTCCTTAAGCCGCTGCTGGGTAAACTCCAGGGCGGCGCGGGCAATGCCGACGGCGCTGGCAGCCACCGCCGGCCGCGACGCATCAAACGTTTTCATGGCCCCCTTAAAGCCCTGGCCGCTTTTGGCCTCTTGCACTTCGGGGCTGCCCAGGATGTTGTCGTAGGGGATGCGGGCATCATTAAAGGCAAGGACGACCGTATCGCTGGCGCGAATGCCCAGCTTGTCCAGGCCGGGGCTGACCGTTACGCCAGGGGTGTTGGCCTCGACGACAAAGGACTTGATGCCGCGTCGTCCCGCCTCGGGGTCTACGGTGGCCCAAACGACGCAGAAGCCGTTGGATTCGGCCAGGGAGAGCGCGCCGCTGGTGATGAAAATCTTTTCGCCGTTGAGAATCCATTCATTGGTTTCGGGATCAAGAACGGCCGTTGTCCGCATCGAGCTGTTGTCAGAACCGGCATCCGGCTCGGTAATGGCCATGGCCCCCCAGGAGGGTTCGTCCCCATCGGCAAAGCGGCCCAAAAAGCGCAGCTTCTGCTCTGGCGTGCCGACCGCTTCCACGGCCGCGCCGCCCAGACCACCGCCGGGAATGCAGAGGTATTGGCCGGCGTCACCCCAACTCATCCGCTCAATGAGCAAAATCAAGTTCAAAATGTGCAGATTAGGACCGGTACGTTTCGGTTTGTGCTGGCCGTTGCCGTTGGCGCTGCGGAGCGGTTTTAACTGCTGTTTGTACTGCTCCTTGACGGCCGGCCACATCATGTTGATAAACTCTTTCGGCCGTTCATGCTCATGCTCATCATAATAACGAGACGTTGAGCGCATCACCTGTTCGGCGACCATTTCTACCATTTGCAGTTGTGGTTTTAATTTTTCGGGTAAGTCAAAGTTAATCATGGTAAGTCTCCATAAGTGCGTAGTCCGTAAAACGTAATGCGTAATGCGTAAGGAACTTGTCCTGCACTTTACGTTTTACGTTTTACGCTTTAGATGATCGCCAATCCATCCGCCGTGGCAAAGGCCCGCGCATTACGCAGCCAGAGTTCGACGGGATATTCACGCATGTAGCCATAGCCACCCAGAACTTGCAGGGATTGGTCGGCAACGCGCACGGCCATGTCGTCAATGAAATGTTTCATGACGGTCACTGCCTGCGTGGCCTCGCGGCCCTGGTCGAGCAGCCAGGCCGCTTCCCAGACCATCATGCGGGCCGATTCGACGTCGATAGCCATTTCGGCCAGCATGAAGGCGATAGACTGGCGATGGGCAATCGGCTCGCCAAACTGCACCCGCTCTTTGGCGTACTCGCGGGCATATTCGTAAGAGCCGTTGACCAGACCGACGGCCAGCGCGCCCAGGGCCACGCGGCTGTGGTTGAGGATCAGGCCGAAGTCGATGCCCTCGTTGCCGCCCAGCCGATTTTCGACCGGGATTTTGACATCTTCTAGCTCCAGGGTGAAAGTGGGCAACGCCCGCAGCCCCATCAGCTTGTCCCGCTCGCCAACCGTCAGGCCGGCGGTGTCGGCGGGGACAAAGAAGGCCTGGGTCTGGCCGCCTTCGTTGGCGTAGACCAGGAAAGTCTCGGCTTTGTCGGCCAGAGGGACGTAGCATTTTTTGCCGTTGAGATGATAATGATTGTCTTGCAAAACGGCCGTTGTCTGCAACCGTCTTGGATCATAAAAAACAAGCGGTTCGGTCAAAGCGGCCGTTACCGGCGGCATCTTTTCCTCACAAAACAGGGGCAGATGGGCCTCTTTTTGCGCCTCGGTGCCGCAGAGCAAAACGGGAATGGCGACCAGATTGGGGACCATGATATGCAGCGCGGTAGCCAGATCACCCCAGCCAAACGCTTCGGCCGCAATGGCCCCGGTCACGGCCGAATACTCGCCAAAACCCCCATACTGCTCCGGAATGCTGGTGGGCAAGACGCCAATCTCCCAGCCGGCCTGAATCAATTCGGCCGGCAGGTGGCCTTCCTCGTCAGCCTCCCGAAACAGCTTCCGCACGCGCTCCGCCGCAAAACGGCCGATGGCGTCGGTTAACATTTTTTGTTCTTCTTCTAGTTGAAAATTTAACATGGCAAAATCCTTTTTGAAGGAAGAAGGTAGAGGGAAGAAGGCAGAAGGTTTTTCTTCCTTCTTACTTCTTACTTCTTCCTTTTCACTATTGCATCCGTCATACGCGCCACCCGCACCATCTGTTTCACGTCGTGGACGCGGATAATGTTGGCCCCTCGATCAATGCCGATAGCGATGGTAGCGGACGTACCTTCCATCCGTTCTTCCGGGGGCAGGTCGAGCGTGTAGCCGATAAACGACTTGCGCGACGAACCAAGCAGAATGGGGTAGCCCATTTCCTTGAAATAATCAAGCCGGTCCAGCAAGGTCAGATTTTGCGAGACCGTTTTGCCGAAGCCGATACCGGGGTCAATGATGATTTGCTCACGCCCCACCCCGGCGGCCAGGGCCAGATCAATACTCTCTTCTAATTCACGGCGAATGTCGGTTAATAAATCGTCATAGGCCACCCCCACATAACGTCCCCCAAGACGGGTCTCTTGTTCTACATCTTTCGGCTTACTGCGGTTGTGCATAATAACCACCGGACAGCCCTGGGCGGCCACCAACGGGGCCATGTTGGGATCCATGCGTAGCCCCCACACGTCGTTGACCCAGTTAGCCCCAACCTCAAGCGCGGCCGCCGCCACCTCAGCGCGATAGGTATCAATGGAGATAGGTATCTCTAATTCCTGGCGGATGGCTTGAATGAGGGGTAAAACGCGGGCCTTTTCTGATTCGGCCGTTATGGGGGTACTGCCGGGACGGGTACTCTCACCACCTATGTCTAAAATGTCGGCCCCGTCGGCCACAAACTGGCGGGCCTGGGCCAGGGCGCGGGCAACCGTATCCTCAGCAGACAGCAGGCCGTCGCCGGAAAAGCTGTCTGGCGTGGCGTTGATGATGCCCATGATAGTGGTGCGTTCGTTCCAGTCGAACATGGTGGTTGGTTGCCTGTTGGTAAATAGAATACACGCAGAAATCAATCCATGCCGCAGTGCGGCATGAATAAATTATGCCGCAGTGCGGCATAAATGTCAATAAACGGTGAAAATCGGCCGTTTTCTTTAGGCAGTTTGTATAAAATGGGGGCGATTTTAGGCTTTCTGGCCGAAATTTGATACACTTCGGCCACGATCTTGCTATTTTTACCGACTATCCAGGCGTTCTTGAGGCATTGATGAAAACGAACAAACTTGTCAAACATCTTGATGATGACAACGCCCAACAGGCCGGGCTGGTCCACGTGGTGCGCCAACCGGCGGGTGCCGGTCCTCACCCGACCGTCCTTATGCTGCACGGCCGTCACGGCAATGAAGAAGTGATGTGGGTGTTTGCCCACACGCTACCCGACCACATGCTGCTGGTGGCTCCCCGCGCCATCCTGCGCGGTAGCGACGACATTGGTTATGCCTGGCACCCCCACGCATCAGGTCGCTGGCCCACTATCACCGATTTTGACGAGGCGGTAGCGGCTCTGGACCAGTTTATTGCCGCGCTGCCCGATCTGTACCAAGCCGATTTGTCACGATTGTACCTGATGGGCTTTAGCCAGGGGGCCGCTCTGGCCCTGACGGCCATGATGCACCGGCCAGAGCTGGCGCAGGGGTTGGCGGCGCTGGTTGGTTTTTTGCCGCTGGCACATGAAGCGCTGGTGGCGGAACGGCCGTTGACCGAGCGACCTATCTTTATGGCAACCGGGGCAAAAGATGAAATAATCCCCCTGGAACTGGCCCGCGACAGCGCCAAAGCGATTCGCCAGGCCGGGGCCGATCTGGCCTACAGCGAATACCGGACCGGCCACCGCATCAACCGTCAGGGTATGCGGGATTTGTCGGTCTGGTGGAGTGAGCGGTTGAAGACGTAGTGCGTAGTGCGTATTGCGTAGTGCGTATTGCGTAGTGCGTGGCTCCTTACGCTTCACGTTTTACGCCTCACTTTCTACGTTCTACAACTGACTCGCTCGCGCCATAAAATCCAATGTCAGGCGCGTAATTTCGTCCCGCTGTTCCTCCAGCAGAATAATGTGGGCCGATCTTTCCATCCAGACCAACTCTTTCACTGTAGAGCTGATGCCATCCAGAATAATCTGGCCACAGTCCGGGTCAATTGTCTGGTCGTGGCGGCCCTGCACTACCAGCACCGGCTGCCGAATCTGGTCCAGATTACGGCGCACCTCACGACCCAGCCGCACCAACTCCACCACCGCCCACAGCGGATTGACTTTGTAGCCTTGCCAAAACGGGTTATTGTCGCCGCTTTCTTTGGGCAGGGCTTCTATGAGCGGCGCGGCCGCATACAGGCGCACCATTTGTGACATGGGCAAGGCTAACTGGATGGCGGGCGCATAACACAGCACCCCGGCAATCTCAGCATACTTGGCGGCCAGATGCAGCGCCAGAACGCCGCCGGTCGATTCGCCGCCCACAAATACCCGGTCGCAGTGGGTGGCCAGCAAATGATAAGCCTGCTCGACTTCCCAGGCCCAATCGCGCCAGCGTACCTCGTTCAAATCTTCCGGTTGAGTGCCGTGGCCGGGCAGCAGCGGGGCCATGACGGTATGGCCGGCGGCGTATAAATCCTGGGCCAGCAGCCGCACTTCGGCAGGGGTGGCGGTCAGCCCATGCAGCAGCAAAACACCGGTCGGGCCGGCCTCCCAGAAGAATGGAGCGCCATCCAGATGGGGGTTTTGTAGACTCTCTTCCATGTTGTAACCTTTGCTCTGCCAAAACTGTTGAAGATGATATAACCCAGTTCACAAATTGACAAGGTTAGTAATGCGCTGGGTCAACCATTGGCCGCACGCCATGCCGTCGCTTTATGATGACACCTGCCTGATATCACCTGACAAATGTCATGACTATGCTGGCAATCATTGACAAAGGAAACCGCTAACATATAATTCAATCAGTATTAAACTATATTTGATTGAGGGACGAACTATGACCTACCCGCCACCCACTAATTTGCAAACCCTGGCCGACTGGCTGAAAGTATTGGCTGAACCCAAGCGACTACTCATTTTGAACTTGCTTATGGAAGGCATCCAATGTAATTGTGAGTTAGGCGACTATCTGGACATGGGTCCCAGCCTCATTTCCCATCACCTGCGCGTACTGCGCGAGGCGGGGCTGGTGGATATGGAGCGGGATGCAGTAGACGGCCGTTGGATATACTATTCGGTCAATGAAGTTGCCTTAGGAGTCGTCTAAATATAACTTCCCGATTTTGGGATTGAGTATTGCCAAATTCAGTGAATGATTCTATTCTCATGGCTTTCATTATTAGCATGTGAGGATAGCGTTATGAAAACAAAG
>SLGK01000290.1 GCA_007123775.1 Anaerolineae bacterium
CCGCGTGTCGTCAAGCGAAAAATGTCTAAATTCTTGAAGAAAAGGCCAGAGCATTATCATTGGCCCCAACCAAAGCTCCCATTCAAGGAGGCTGTGGCTCTTATTTGAAAGGTATTGCTATTAAGCCTGAGCGGTGCGAGGCACTGGCCAAACGGTTCTAGCCATTTGAAACCCCTGTGGCCAGTGCCTTGCACCTGAATGGTTATAACGGGAAAACGTAACATGAGCAGATACAACAGTCGCTTACTCATTCTACTGGCCGGCCTGGGCCTTTGGCTCTATCTATGGGGCAGTATGCTGGCGGCGGGGTCAACGGCCGTTTCGGCCAGCAGCCATACTCAAGAGCGGTTACAACAGGTGGTGACACCTACCGTAACCATTACCCCCACGGCCACGGCCACACCCCTGCCGCTGCTGATCAACACCGTCGAACCCAACCGCATGTCTACCATCAACGGCGGCGTCCTGACCGTGCTGGGACAAGGCTTTACGCCGGATGCCGTCGTCCGGCTGGTGGGCTTTGGGCTGCTCAACACCAGCTTTGTCAATCCGTCAGGCTTAACCGCCGCTGTACCACCCGGCGTACCCCCCGGCCGCTACGACGTGCAGGTCAGCCTGGGGGATGGCAGCGGGGTCAGTGTCACCCGCCCCGAAGCCCTGCTCATCGAGGCCCCGCCGGAACCGACCCACACCCCGGCCCCCACGGATACGCCGGTGCCGACGGCCACCCCCACCCCGACGCCGACGACCGCGTTTATCTTTGGCCAGCCCCAAATAACGATCCAATCGGTTCGTACCAACCCCGCTACGCTGGTACCGGGCGAGCGGTTTGAAATGCGGCTGACGATTGTCAACCAGGGCAACTGGACGGCCGTAGATACCAGCCTGGAAATGCAGTCGCCCGACCTGGCCGTACCCGACAGCGGTAGCAACGTGCGCGTCCTGTCCCGTCTGGCCCCCAACGAGGTCATTACTACCAGCCTGTCCCTGGTTGTCAGCGAGATGGCCCCGCACGGCCCCCAAAATTTCAGCTTCCAGGTGACCTACTTTGATATAAACGGCCGTAGCTACGGCGGTCCCCAAAGCGTTGGTTTATTGATTGGCGAAGGACAGCCCACGCCTACACCCACGCCCGGCGCAGCGCAGCCGCTCATCTTGTTGACCACCTACGCCATTGAGCCGGCCGCCAGTTTGCAGCCGGGCAGCCTCTTCGATCTCATCTTGACCCTTAGCAACCCCGGCGAGGTGGCCGCCGACGCCGTGATGGTGCGCCTGGGTGGTCAGGGCGGTCAGGCGCTTGAGCCGTTTGTGCTACTCAATTCGGGCAACGTGCGCTTTTTGGAGAGGGTAGCGGCCGGCCAGACGGTGCAGGTCACGCAGCAGATGATGGTGGTGGGTACGGCCGCGGCCGGCGTCTATAACCTGCCCATTGACTTTATCTACCGGGATGGCCAGGGAGAGGAGCAAATGGAAAGCCAGGTGATCAACCTGCTGGTAGAACGCACCCCCCTGCTCCAGGTTAACTTTTACCGGCCCACCGGACCGGGCCGGGTGGGGCAGCCGCTCAATCTGCCGGTGGAAGTGGTCAATATCGGCCGTAGCCTGATCAACGTCAGCAACGTCATTCTGTCCAACCCGGACGCGCCCATTGAAAACAACAGCGTCTACATCGGCCCCCTGGACGGCGGCACGTCCGGTTCGCTGGACGGCCTGATTGTGCCCACCAGCGGCGGCGAACTGCCCATCACCGTCACCGTCAACTACCTGGATGAGTTCAATCAGCGGCAGCAGTACGAAACCATCCTGACGGTAATGGTTGAAGAACCAACGCCCCGCCCCGACGCTCAGACCGAAACGACCACTGACGACCCAATCGACGATGAGGCAGAAGGCTTCATGGCGCTGCTCTGGCGCTTCATAAGGGGCATACTTGGCCTGGGAAGTTGAACTAAATGCGCTTTATTGAACTGTTACGCCTGATCAAAAACAACCTGCTGCGGATGAAGCTGCGCGTCCTGATGACCTCGGCCGGCGTCTTTATCGGCACCACGGCCATCATCCTCCTGCTTTCGATGGGGGCCGGCTTGCAGCGCTTTGTGCTGGAAAGTTTTGGCGATCTGGGCGATTTGACTGAATTGCAGGTGACGGCCCCCGGCGGTGGCTTTTTCTTTGGCGGCGAAACCATCAGCACGCCGGGCCAGAGTGACACCGTTCTCAATGACCGCACCATTGAGCAATTTCAACAACTGCCGGGCGTTGTAGCCGTCACGCCGCTGCTGTCATTACAGGGCGGGGGGATGCTGCGCCTGAACCGATATACCGGCTTTGCCACCATTCAGGGCATAGATACTTTGGCCTTGCGCGATTTCAACTACGAGGTAGAGAGCGGCACGGCCGATTCGCTGGGTCCCTGGCAGATTGTGGTCGGGTCACGGGTGGCCGACAACTTTTTTGATCCCCAAACCGGCCAACCCGTCGGCAATGACCTGAATTTGCAGGGCCAGACGCTGCAACTGTCGCTTACGCGCCTGATGGCCGACGGCCAGCCCAGCGAGCGGACGGTGCGGCTGCGCGTGGTGGGGGTTCTGGCCGAGTCGGGCGGGCAGCAGGACTTTTCTGTTTATATGCCCCTGCAAAATGTACAGGATTTGAACAGTTGGGCCAGTGGCAGACGGACCAATCCCGGCCGGGATGGCTATCAGCAAGCATTGGTCAAGGTTGAATCGCCCGCGCAGGCAACGGCCGTTGAGCAGGCAATCACGGCCCAGGGCTTCTTTGTCTTCTCCTTGCAGACCATTCTGCGTAGCATCAACACTGTCTTTCTGGTTATCCAACTGATTGTCGGCGGTATTGGCGCGCTGGCCCTGCTGGTGGCCGCTTTTGGCATTGCCAATACGATGATCATGTCCATCTATGAGCGCACCCGTGAAATTGGTTTGATGAAGGCGGTGGGCGCTACCAACCGGGAAGTGATGCTCATTTTTCTAGGCGAAGCCGGGGCTATCGGCATGGTTGGGGGCATTGGCGGCGTTATTATCGGCGTGGGGCTGGCTCAAATCTTAGGCGTGGTCGGCCGCCAATACCTGCTGGCTCAGATGGCCCAGGGGGGCGTGAGTGACCAGATGATAAGCGCCCCCGTGTTTACCCCGCTCTGGTTGCCCCTCTTTGCTATCGCCTTTGCCACGTTGATCGGCGTCATTTCTGGCATTTACCCGGCGCTGCGGGCCATTCGTCTGGACCCCATTGCCGCGCTCCGCTACGAATAACAACTCATGGTTCTTTCTTCACCATGCTATATTACCAGAGCCGCTCCTTAGCTTACGCTCTCCAGCTTGACGCCCTGACACGCCTGTCCCCCTGGACGAATCCACACTTTTCTACCAGCTTTTCCCTGTAATCATTCCCAAACCTGGTCAACTGGCCAGGGCAAAAACTGGCCACTAGCCGGGCGTTTGGCAACGGCCGTTTGTCTATACTGGTAATGGAACTGGCCGAGACAAATGACAAGACATGAAGCGACGCTAAGACCAATACGCCTTTCGACCCATGCGGCTACGCCCATACGGATGCTAGGCTATGGGTATTGACCAAATGATTACAAACGGAGAGGCATACGCATGAATACAAAAGTAACACGATTGACAATGGCCGTTTTCGGCGGCATCCTGACAACAGCAGTCGTTAGCTTGCTGCCCTTACTGCTGATCTACCTGCTTTGGCCCGGTTTGGCTTCAGCCTGGCTGTGGCTGATCTACCTACTGGTAGGCGCGACGGCGGGCGGTGCTGTAACGCTGCGCCTGGCGCGTAACGACAACATTTTAGCAGGCAGCCTGACCGGCTTTCTGGCCGGAGCCATCGCCTTGACGGCCGTTGCTTTTACGGCCGCCTTTGCGCCGCGTACTTTACTGGCCGGACTGGGCTACCTGGTTGTGGGCACGATGATGGCTACGCTCGGTGCCGCTCTGTATCAAAACAGCCGCATGAGACAACATAGACAAACCACAAACGTTTTGTTCCTGGTGCTGCTGTTAGTACTGCTCGCCGCGCCCGCCCAGGCCCAGACCGCTAACGACACGGCCGACTTACCCAATCTGGAACAATTTCTCGACGATGCCATCGAGCGCCAACTGGCCGAACTGGACATCCCCGGCGCCACGGTGGCGGTTGTGGTCGGCGACCAACTGCGGCTGGCCAAGGGCTATGGCTACGCCCAGTTTGACCCCGACCGGCCGGTTGGCGACCGTACCCTCTTCCGCACCGGCTCAGTGGGCAAGCTGATGACCTGGACGGCCGTTATGCAACTGGTCGAACAGGGACGGCTCGACCTGCACACCGACGTCAACGCGTATATTGATTTCACCATTCCCGGCACCTTCCCGGAGCCGATTACCTTAGCTCACCTGCTGACCCACACTGCCGGTTTTGAGGATGTGGGCGAAGCTCTCTTCGTCCTGTCAGAAGAGGAGATGCTGCCGCTGGCCCAATACATGGTGCAACTGCAACCGGCTCGCGTCTTCCCGCCGGGCCAGGTGCAGGCTTACTCCAACTACGGCGCGGCCCTGGCCGGCTATATTGTGCAGCAGGTGTCGGGTGAACCGTTTGCCGATTACGTGGAGAATCATATTTTCGCGCCGCTGGGGATGGCCCGCAGCACGGTGCGCCAGCCCATCCCCGCCACCCTGGCCGATGACGTGGCCGTTGGCTATGGCACGGGTGACTACCGTCGTCTGCCTGGTGGCTTTGTCTATATCGCCCCCTCCCCCGCCGGCTCGATGAGCGCAGCGGCGGCCGATATGGCCCCCTTTATGATCGCCCATCTGCAAAACGGCCGTTACCAGGACACCAGCCTGCTCCAGCCGGAAACGGTCCGGTTGATGCACAGTCGCCAGTTCGTCCCCGACGCCCGGCTGGACGGGATAGCCTACGGCTTTATGATCCAGCAGGTGAACGGCCGTGAGGTGCTGTTCCATCGTGGCTCCATGTTCCAGTTTAACGCCGCTCTCTACCTGCTGCCGGAGGAGAACGTGGGGCTGTACGTGGCCTACAACGGCGCGGGGGCGATAGAGGCTTCGGCACTGTTGTGGCAGGCGTTTATGGATGAATACTTCCCCGGCGAACCGGTGGCCACGCTGACCCCGCCGCCCGGTGCAGCCGAACGGCTGGCTGCCTACCGCGGCGAATACCACATGGCCCGCGCCGAATTCAGCGGCCCGGCCAAATTCTTCCGCCTGCTGGAATCAGCCCAGGTAACGGCCTCCCGCGACGGCTATTTGCAACTGATGGTCGAGGGGCAGACGGAACGGTACGTCGAGGTAGAGCCAGGCCTCTACCGGCACGAGACGCGGGCGGAATACCTGGCCTTTCATACGGACGAGAACGGCAACCAATGGCTATCGCTAGACGGCCGTCCCGCCTTTCTGAACTTTACCGCCACTTCCGCCTTCCAGGTCCCGGCCCACCAGAGCCTTTCTTTTGGCGCACTGCTCATTCTGCTGACGCTGCTGCTCTTCATCGGCTCCGCTGTCGGCTGGCTGATTGGCTGGCTGCGCGGGCGGGCTAAAGGAGTGAACGGACCTGCCCTGAGCCGGACGAATGGGCCATTCAGCCTGCGCCTGACGCGCTGGCTGGCAGCGGCCTTTGGTCTGGGCTTTCTCTTCTTCCTGCTGGCCCTGGTCAGCGTGGTGGGGGATATTGACCCCGCTTTCGGCGTGCCGCGCATCTTCTTTGGCGCGCCGCCCATTGTGGACACAATCCTGCTCATCCCCTGGCTGCTGGCGGTTGTCGCCATCGGCCTGGCACTCAGCACCGTTCTGCTCTGGCGCGACCGTCTGGTTAGCCTCTGGGGTAAAGTACATCTGAGCTTACTGGCGCTGCTGGCGGTAACGGCCGTTTGGTGGCTCTGGCAGTGGAACCTGCTCTAAAACGTATTGCGTAGTGCGTAGTAACCTACCATTACGCACTACGCACTACGCACTACGCACTATAAAAGGATTCATCATGAAAACAATCCTCACCACCACCAAATGGCTCTGCCTGGGGCTGCTGCTCTTGCTGTCGTTGTTGATTAGCGGCAGTATCATCAACCACCGGCTGCAAACGCCGCGTGAGGAGGCCGCCTACCCGCCGCCGGGCGAGATGGTGGCCGTCAACGGCCATCGGCTGCACGTCTACGCCGAGGGCGAGGGCGATTTGACCCTGGTCTTTCTGGCCGGCAGCGGCACCACGGCCCCCACCTATGATTTCAAGGGGTTGTACAGCCGGTTGTCAGACGACTATCGCGCGGTTGTGGTAGAGCGGGCGGGCTATGGCTGGAGCGACGACAGCGGCGGCGCGTCCCGCGACATTGAAACGGTGCTGCAGGAGACCCGGCTGGCGCTGCAAGAGGCCGGCGAAAAGCCGCCCTACGTCTTACTGCCCCACTCGATGAGCGGCCTGGAAGCGCTGCACTGGGCCAACCGCTATCCTGAGGAAGTGGCCGCCATTGTTGGCCTGGACCCGGCCGTGCCCCCGGTCTACGAGGTGCTGCCGCCACCGCGGCTGATGCTGGCGCTGGTGGCCTTTACCGCCCGTACCGGCTTATTACGCCTGGCCCCGCCCATCTGCCAGGGGGCCGCGGCCGTAAACCATTTGACCGCAGAGGAAACGGCCGTTTACTGCTCTATCATGTACCGGCGTACCTTAACGGCCGATATGCTGGCCGAAATTAACATCACCCAGGCCAACGCTGAGCTGGTCGCCGCCGCGGGCATTCCCGACGTGCCCCTCTATCTTTTTATTTCCAATGGGGCCGATTCGGCCGTGCCCAATTGGGTTGAACTTCTAATGGCCTACGCAGACGATGCGCCCAACGGCCGTTACCAACTGCTCGACGTTGAACATTACGTCCACAGCCTGGCCGCCGACACGATTGCCGCCGAGACACGCCACTTTTTGCAGGAAATAACCGGACCGTAAATGCGTAAGGCGTAAAACGTAAAGCGTAAAACGTAATCGGCAAGAGCCTACGCAATACGCACTACGCACTACGCAACACGCAATACGTTTCACAGGAGACAAACCGATGACCAATTCAACAGAAACAACTTCCCCCACCAATACCCGCTTCGGCAAAACCTTTCTGGCCCTGTTGGCCCTGGGGCTGCCGGGCATCCTGTCGCTCATACCAACCGTGATGGAACAGCTTGACCTGCTGCCGCC
>SLGK01000326.1 GCA_007123775.1 Anaerolineae bacterium
AGGAGCGTACAATGTGTACCTACAACGGCGGAGCGGGGACTGTTACGGGCAGGACTCCAGTTGCAACGATAGCTGCACCCAACAGCGCGTTATCAACGGAGAGCGAAACGACCAGCGCAATGCCAACCTCGTGCTGAGTGCAGCCGAAGTAAGGTTAAATCGCTGGGGACAAGTGGGTGCATATATTTGCATACATTTTTGGTAACAGTAACTTCCGGCCAGAAATATGACAAAGACGCCGAGCGTCATGCCAAAACCATCATTTCCAGCGCGTCAGGATATTCTCCCGCTCAAAGGTCTGGATAGCCAGGTAGACCAGCGCCACGTCCAGCACGGCCACGATAACGGCCGCCACCAGCACCAACGTTGGGCTGAGCAGCATAAAACCAACCGACTGCCCCACCAAAAGCAGGATAATGGGAATGATCACCGCACCCGATAGCTGCTCGGCCACGCGGGGATCATTAACGCGGGAGGAGACCATGATGGCAATGCTGACTGAGAAGAGAGCCAGTAGCGGACCAACGACCAGAATGGCCAGCAGCCACATAGGACCAAGCAGAGCATTGAAAACGGCCGTACTCGCCGTAAACCAGACCCCCACCATAAAGAGCAAATAGGTCAACCAGGTGACAAAGACGGCCGGCAGAATGGCCGCCAGCATCTTGCCCGTCAGCAGTTCCAGTGTGGTAATGGGCGTGGCCAGCAGCGGCTCCAGGCTGCGCGTCGTCTTCTCACCTACAATGCTGTAAGCGGCAATCGTCACCGGCACCATCACCGGCAAAATCATAAACATCAGCGTAAAGAGGCTGAGCATGTAATAATGAAAACAGTCGGTATGGCTCAAACCGGCGCAAAGCGTGGCGCTAATCGCTTCCGGCAGCGCGTCTGCTTCGTCTAGTTCAGCGCCGGTCAGCCCTACCATGAGCAGCGGCATGGCCACCAGCAGCAAGGGCAAGAAAGCCACCGTAAATAGCACCAGCCTGTTCTTGAATACCTCGGCCCATTCCTTGCCGATAATTGTCTTAATCTTGTCCATCACCGACCTCCTTCGTAAACGTTGGTCAAGCATCCCTGCTTGACCGCGCAAACAGGGATGTTTGCGCTACAAATTCTCATTCATTTGTTGGTGCGCCACAGGCGCATGTAGGTCAAGCATCCCTGCTTGACCGCGCAAACAGGGATGTTTGCGCTACAAATTCTCATCCATCGCGCTGTCTTCCTGGACCAGTTGCAGGTAAATCTCTTCTAAGGTGCGCCGCGCTTCGCCCACAAACTGAATCTCGGCCCCGGCCTTGACCAACCGCCGGATCAGGTCAGGATTGTGCTGTTCGGGGTCTTCCAACGAAAGCAGCAGCTTGCTGTCTGTAGCCTGGCTTTGCTGGACGTAGGGCAAATCGGCCACAGCGGGTAAAAAGGCGTCGGCGGGGTGGGCCAGGTGGAAGATGATTTGACGGCCGTACATCTGCTGCCGTAAATTAGACGGCGCATCCACCACGCGCAGCCGGGACTTGAAGACGGCGATCCGGTCACACAGCCGGTCGGCCTCGTCCAGGTTGTGGGTACAGATAAAGATGGTGCGCCCGGCGCCGCGCAGCTCGTTGATAAACTCCCGTAGCATCCGCGAGGCTGCCGGGTCCAGGCCGGCCGTTGGTTCATCCAAAAAGAGGATGGGCGGCTCGTGTAGCAGGGCGCGGGCGATGGCCAGCTTTTGCTTCATGCCTTTGCTGTACGTGCCGGCCGCATCGTGCCGCCGCTCCCATAAATCGAGCATCCGCAGATATTTTTCCGCCTGGCGTTCGGGGTTGTCTACTTCATACAGGCGGGCATAGATGAGCAGATTCTTCCAGGCCGACAGCCGGTCGTACATGCCCGGTGTTTCCGTCAGCAGGCCGACGCGCCGCCGGATTTCCCGGTCGTCGCGGCCGACCTCGTAGCCCATCAGGCTGGCCCGGCCGGAGGTGGGCGCAATCAGCGTCGTCAGCATCCGCACCGTGGTCGTCTTGCCGGCCCCGTTGGGACCCAGGAAGCCAAACACCTCACCGGCCTCGATGGTGAGCGTCAGTTGGTCAACGGCCGTATTGCCGTTAAATTCTTTGGTCAGGTTTTCAATTTCGATCATGATCACTCCTTTCGTCTATGGTCGACGGCCGTAACCAGATAATCAGCCCCAGGCAGCCGGCGGCCATGACGGCCAGCCCCACTTCGGTCCAAACGGGACCAACCGTGGCCACGCTCCAGACCGCCCAGAAGTTAAAGGCGGTGTGGGCGGCAATGGCCGCCAGCAGATAGATAATTTGCCCGCGCATGACGCCCCGCATAATCAGCACGGCCATAGCAATGTGGAAGCTGATGGCAAACAGCCGTTCTAGCCCGGCCAGGGCAGACATATACCAGGGCGTTTGCCAGAACTGGACCACGCCGGCCTGCACCGTGGCCGCATCGCCCGGCGGTACGCCTAGCGCGGCCAGGTCAATCGTCGTCAGAGCCAACATGGCCACCAGATTAACGACCACCAGCAAACCGAACAGTATTGCCTCAATACCGCCATGCCCCGCGCCGAACTGCAGCGCTTCCGGCCAGCCCCGTGCCTGCTTAAGCCAATAGCGCAACACCAGCCAGCGGGCCACTTCCTCGAACAGCCCGGCGCTGAGTCCCAGGGCCAGCGCCAGCAGCGGCAGAGGCAATAACCCGAGGCCCCAGCCGCCGGTCAGCAGCCCGGTAGCCCAGTTAAAGGGAATGTGGCCCACCTGGGAGAGGATGAAGGTCAGCGCGCCAATGCCAAAGACGGTCCAACTGATGCCAAAGCGCCGTTTGATCCAGCCGCCCAGCAGGAGCGGGAACAAAATCATCAACGGGAACTGGAAGAGGAGCATCACGGCCGTTAACAGATAGTTGACCTCAGCCGCGGCCATTTCCGTTGGTGTCTCTGGCACAAAGGTGTCATCGCTACTGCCTTGCCAGGGGGCAACGGCCGTTTCTTGCCAGCGGCGCAGCAGGAATTGGGAACCGGCCTGCCGGTTGTGATATTTGACCAGCAAATGGGGCGGCTCTTGATCGTACCAGGCGTCATGGGTGGCCCCGGCCGTGGTCATGGTGACGTGCCAGGTCTCAAACGTGCCGGCGGGTGTGGTCACGCTCTCGGCACCGGCGACGCGCAGGTTGGTGGTGAACTGGGCACCGGTGTTGGCCACCAGCCCGCGATAATGGGCGGCATAACCATCGCTCAGGGGCAGCGCCCGCTGCACCTGAAGGCTCTGGTCGTTGTCAATGATCATGCCACTGCGGTTGATGGTGCGGCTGCTGCTGGTGCCGTCGGCGGCCGTGGTCGTGATGGTGATTTGCTGCTCGTCATAGGTGGTAGTATAAGCCACGCCGCCACGCGCCATCTCCGAGGTTTGGGGCAGGAGGTCATGGCCCAGCAGCATGACGCCGCTGTCTACCCGGCTGGGCAGGGTGACGGTATAGGTTTGCTGCCAGCCGGTGGGGGTGGTGTGCCATTGCCAGACGGCCGTTCCGACCCGTTCTCCCTGGGCGTTGATGACATCATATTCACTGGTCTCGCCATCCTGCCAGGGGGCAGCCTCAAAGGCAATCTCGTCGCCAACTGCGCCGCAGGCGGTGAGAAGGAGCAGAGCCAGCAAAACGGGGAGAAGCTGATACGGTTTCATAACAAGCGGGTCTACAGTTACTCAGAACGACCGGCGTACTCATGAAATCAGTCATTGCCACTTCTAGCATGACGATCATGGGAAGGTCGTTTTGTCATCACCTATGCGGTATAGCCTGAAGAGTAAGAGCGTGTGAAGCGCAAGAAGAAGAAGCCAACCGGCCTTAAGGAGTGTGATATTAATGTCCAATTCGCGGTTAATAAGGTAGATGAAATTAACCAGGTCTTTACCCGTTTCTCCCCCGTGCCTGTGAATATTGGTTACGACTCCCTGCCAGACCTGCCAGGGAGCGTCCAAGAAAAAAACTAAGGCGGCTACGGCCGTTACCTCTCGCTTAAACCAACTCCTTACCCAGACACCTCGAAATGCCAAGAGGATAACGGCCGTAGCCTGTGAAAACAACAAACCGGCAACGGTTACAACCGCCGCGGCCAGGGGTGAAATCTGACTTGGATCGTAGACGTAATAGCCGATAGCAAAACCAACATCGGTGCGGGTGTAAAGAGCATATGTTGCATCTGATGCACCCAGTAAGCGGGCCGCAACGACATGTCCTATTTCATGAATGTTAATGCAGGCAAAAAATGACAATAGAACTGTTACTGCAATCAATACCCTCTGCTTTCTTTTACGCACGGGCCATCCTTTGAAACTTCGTATGAAGAGAATAATTGTATCCTTATACGCCTCGGTGAATCAAGATTAGCGATACTGTTAAACATTACGCAGGTTTCCAGAATCAGGTTTCAAAGGGATGGTAAATGACAAAACCTCACTGCCCTGCCTGGCGCAGCCCAATCTCATCGAGGGCGACGACACCGGCCGGGGTCTGGTCAAAGACAAACTGTACCTGGGTGACGGTCTGTGGGTCGAAGGTGGGGTTAACGGCCGTAAAATCCCCCAACACAAAGGCAAACGTCTGGAAAATCGCCTCAGTTTCCGGCAGGACGCCCATGAAGTTGGCCTTGCCCAGGCGTACGGGCAGGGGCGGCTGCAACATGGCGAAATGGCTCAGCGGCAGCCGGGCTTCCTCCCCCTGGCCGTCTACCAGCCGCAGCGTCAGGCCGAGGGGCGGTATGGTGTCCAGGTCAGTCCAGCTATCATCGTCGCTATCGGGGTTGGGGTTTTCGGCAATGGCTGCCAGGGAGAAGGTCAGGACCGTCTCGTCGCTCAGGGTCAGGTCGTCGGGCAGGGTCAGGGTGTAGCGGGCTGTTTCTTCGTTGACCGTGCGATCCCAGCCCAGGTAAACGGCCGTACTGCCCAAATCCCCCCAACGCTGCGGCACAACCTGCTCGCGCCAGATGGTCAGGTTCTCGCCGTGCAGATGGCCGCCGGGAAGGGTGGTGGTGCGCAGGTCAATATCTTCTTCATAGGTTACCAGGCGAGCTGTGTCCGAATCCTGATACTGGCTCAGGTAGATGGTGTCGGGCAGCCAGTCGGCGCCGGTGCGCGGGTCTTGAAAGAGGGTGCGATAGCCGCTCTCGCCGCGCAGCGTCGCTTCCAGAAAGGCACTGATCGTCACCTGGGCAATTTGCTCCTGCTCGGCCGGGGGCATGATGGCCCGCAGGTTGTAGAGTGTGTTGGATACGCCGAATATGTCCTGGCGACCCCAATCCCGGTTGAACTGGCCGTGATTGGCCCCGTAAACATGGAGGGCGGCCTTAAAGCGGGCTGGGTCGCCGCTCAGTTGCAGCCGGTTATACAGCCGCGCCCCCATGAAGCTGACCACGTCCATATCGTGCGAACCGTGCAGCAGCAGGTAGTTGACGTCAGCCAGGGGCAACGGCCGTTCGCCGGGCTGGTATTGACCGTCAACCGGGGCAATGGCCACGATGGATTGGATGTCAAAGTCATAGTTGAAGGTGACGGCCGCATTGTCAGGATGGTAGGCCAGACGGCTGAAGGCGGCGGCAATGGCCACAGCCTCGCCGCCCCGTGAATGGCCGATCAGGGCGATGGCGTCAAAGTCTACCTGGTCGTAAAAGGGATTGCCGGGTGTGGCGTGCCATTCCTGCCACTGGCGAATATGCTCCAGCAGCAGCCAGGCGCGGGCGTCATTTTCCCGCTCCAGGGGAGAGATGACGAGCAGATTGGCCACCACTGAGAAGTTGAGAAAATTCTGGTCCACAGAAACGACAATGTAGCCCCGGCTGGCCAGCAGTTGGCCCAGGTAAGCGTAGCCGGCATCAGAGAAATCTTCCATTTGATGGTTGCCGTGCAGGATGAAGACGATGGGGAAGGGGCCGTCGCCGTCGGGATACCAGACACGGCCGTTGCGCGGCAAGTTGTCCGGTTCAATACCCCAATAAGAAGTCCGCAGCCCGGTCCAGTTCTTGGTGATCAGCTGCGACCCGTCCACGCCGGTCGTCGTCAGCGTGACGTCCGCGCCGTATTCGGGGCGGTGCCGGTCGCTGCCGCTGCCGTAGGTGAGGGTTAAGACAGAATAGGGTCCCGGTGCGGCGGGATTAGGCAGGTCGAGGGGGGTAACGGCCGTATCAGTGTGCCAGGCCGCGTTGACCGGGGGCGTGGTGCCAAAGCCGTCCACCAGGAGCAGGCCGCCGCCCACCAGCAGGCCCACCGTCCCCAACGTAATGCTGCCGACGGCCAGCCCTTTATGCAGCCGGGTTAGCTGGGACCAGTTGCCGCCGGTAACGGCCGTTAGGCCCGCGCCCAGCAGGCTGCTGAAAAGAATGAGCGCGAGAATCGCGGCAATGCCCCCCAGCAGCAGCGAGGGGGCCAGCAAAAAGGAGAGCAGCAGCAAGGGCAGGCTGCTGAACAGCACCCAGCGATAGCCGCCCGACGCCCGGCGCAGCAGCCAGCCCAAAACAAGCAGCAGCGCGCCCAACAAACCGGCCGCAGCCAGCGTCACCAGCAGGCTGACCGCAAAACGGAGCGGACCGGCCGGACCAAAAGCGGCAACGGCATTTACGCCCCACACCACCAGCGCCATGACCAGGAGGCCCCAGGTTGCTCCCCGCCAGGCCCGCGCTCCGGGAGCCACGGCCCGCGCTACGCGGCTCAGACGACTGCCAAGCCAGTGCCAACCACGTTTTCCTTTTCCGACTACATTCATGTTGCCCTTACCTCCTTCTGATTACCAGACTACAAAAGTCTGGCAGACTTTTGTAGTCTCTTCGCTAAGTGTAGCCAGACGACAGCCGGCCGTCGCCCACCCATCGGCTAGTTTACATCCTGGTCAGGTGGCCAGGATCAATCAAGTCAGCAATGTTTGAATCATACCGGGCTTATAGGCGCAGCCGCATGGGGCAAATGGCGTATAATAAAAGCAAATTGATTTCATAGTATAGTATTGCAATACGTTGTTTTTTGTTGTATACTTTAAGCATGAAATTATCCGACTACGCCAAGTCCATTGGCATCACATACCGTACTGCCTGGAACCACTTTCGTGCTGGTAAAATCCCCGGAGCCTACCAGCTACCCACCGGGACTATCATAGTACCCGATACCAGCC
>SLGK01000047.1 GCA_007123775.1 Anaerolineae bacterium
TACTTGATAATTGATTGGTGCAGGTGTTTTGAGATTTTGATTTTTGTTCATAGACTAATCTTCTCTCAAAACGCCTGTTTTTTCATCCCCAAATTACATTTGGGTTAGGGAAAACTAAAGGAGATTGCTCAATCTGGTAATAAAAGGAGATATGTGATGCACAAGAGAATTGCTTTCTTGTTAGCCGTGTTCGCCCTGGTCCTGATGTTCGCAGCGCCCGCCGCTCTGGCCCAAGGTGGACCCTTTGGGATGTTCAAAGGCAGCGTCTGGGTTGCACCCATGGGTAGTGACTCGATTGATGTCGAGCATCTCGTTTTCAACGCCCGCGAGGGTCGCGGCAACCAGTCCGCCAATGGCCACTTCTTTGCCAAGAGTAGTGACAGCGCCACCTTTGACCATCGTGTCAACCTTGACGACGTCAGAACCACAGGAGTTACGCCCACCGGTTTTCCGTTAGGTGTTCCCACAGGCTTCGGGGTGTGTGCCTTTGCCAGCGGACACTATTCTGGCCCCATCGAGGGCGCGAATTTCCTGTGCATGCTGGTCTGCCAGGAGACGCCCTTCGGTGCAGACTTGATCCTGCTCGTCCCTTCAGGGGACCGTGACGACTCCGGCACGATAATCGGCATGTACTTCTTCATCGTGGAGCGCGGCAGCTTCACCATTCATCACTGAACGCTCACCAGGTAGGGCGCTGATTGAGGAGGAGTGGCTTAGATATCTGCTCCTCCTTCCGAGAGGGTGTGCCGCTGGCGTCAGTAAACAGACCGCAGATATGACATGGCCAACCAAAAGCTTCGCTTATTCACGTTACGTTTGTGGCCAGTTACTGGCAGCAGCGATCTCCCCGCCGTTCAGTGGCGGGGTAAGCTACAATCCCTGCCCGACGGTGAAGCTTGCTACTTCCGTGACTGGCCTACCTTGATCCTTCACCTGGAGACAATGCTGGCTTCACGGAGCGGTTCATCTTCTGAGCCTGATCCGGAAGCCCAAAATGGAGGCAGATCATGATATTAATTGTTGGCGCAACCGGTTCGTTGGGCGGCCGTATCACCCGCGATCTATTAGCCCAAGGCCGGAAGGTGCGCATTCCGTCCCGAAACAACCCTATCTCACTCGAATTGGCTCAGCAGGGACGGGCCAATACCGCCGAATCGTTGATTACGGCCGGCGCAGAAGCAGTCTACGCCGATCTCAAAGAGCGCAGTTCGTTAGAATCGCTGGTGAGCGGTGTAGATACCGTCATCTCCACTGCCACCGCCACCCAGCGCGGCGGTGACGACACCGTTCCCGCCGTGGATTTGCAGGGCACGCTTAACCTGATCGAAGCGGCCCAGGCGGCCGGCGTCAAACGCTTCATCTACACCTCTATCTACGGCTCTGCACCCGATCACCCCTCGCCACTGCACAGCATCAAAGCCACCTGTGAAGCAGCGCTTGAAAAGAGTGGGATGGAATACACCATCCTGTGGCCCGACATCTTTATGGAAATCTGGGTTGGCATGATTGTCGGCGTGCCGCTGATGGCCCAGCAGCCGATCAGTCTGATTGGTGAGGGCGACCATCATCACAACTTTGTCTCCGAGGCCGATGTGGCCGCCTTTGCCGTTGCCGCCGTTGATAACCCGCACGCCATTAACCAGCGCATCAACACCGGCGGGCCGGCATCCTACACCTGGACGCAAATTGTTGACGCCGTTGGCCGCCATATGGGCGCCGAGCTACCCGTGCAATACCTGCCTTTGGGCGCAGACCTGCCGTTGCTGCCGCCTGTAGTCAGCCAATTGATGAACGGCTTTGAAACCTCTGAAACCTTTATTAACATGACCGAGACCGCAGCGGCGTATGGCGTGACGCTCACAACATTGGACGAGTATATCCAGCGCACATTTGTAACTTAAGTGACTGAGTAACCTGTATGAATTGGAGGTAAAACCATGCGTTTAATCAAAGTTCGAACGATCTTGTTTCTAACTCTGGCTCTGAGCCTTGTGCTTGGAGGCGCCGCCCTGGCGTTTGAAAAAGAAGTGCCGCCCGTGCGTAAGGCAATTGATGCCCGCAACCAGTTGTTCATGGCAGCGTATGCCGACAAGGATGCGGCGGCGATGGCCGAGTTGTATACCGAAACCGCCCTGCTCCTGCCGCCCGATGCTCCCATTCTGGAGGGCAAGGCTGAAATCCAGGCGTTCTGGCAGGCGCTGATGGACAGTGGCATCGACGTAGTGCAGTTGGACACGCTGCAGGTGGATGTGCTGGGCAACACCGCAAACGAGGTGTCCCACTTCACACTCTACCTGGAAGACGGCGAGGTGTTCGCCTCTGGCAAGTACATTGTGGTCTGGAAGCGGGTCCGTGGCGAGTGGTACCTGCACTGGGACATCTTTAACTTTGGGTAGTAAGCTTTTCCCCTGGTAGTAGAAACCAGCGAGGGGGAGTCGTGAGGCTCTCTCTCGCTGACCCCGGCTAGCTGTTAGCTTCCGTAAAGTCGTGCCCCAAGAATCCTGTAAATCCGTATCCCCACATCAGCCAGATGGCGGGATCTCACCTGGTCAACCGGCCAGGTCAAAACCCAACCATTTGACCAGGGCCAATTCCCCCCAGCTGTCCGGTTTGGACAGCGCGATCTTTGCCTACAATAAGACCATAAAGGAGAAAAGCGCATGCAATCGGTTATCAATACCACCAATAGCGCCAACGTCGAGACGGCACGTCTGGCTACCGGAATCAGGATGGAGTACTTGTTAGAGGGGCCGGCCGACGCCCCGGTTCTCTGTTTTGTCCACGGCCTGGGTTCCAACCTGCGCCAATTCCTACCCCAGGCGTCTTACTTTAACGGCCGTTATCGCGTTTTGCTCCTGTCGCTGCGCGGACATGGCGGCAGCAACAATCCCGAGCCGGCAACGGCCGCTGCTTATGCCCTCCCCGTCCTGGCCCAGGATGTGGCCGCTTTGCTGGAGCAGTTGGGCATCGCCTCACTCCATTTTGTCGGTAATTCGTTGGGCGGGCTGGTCGGGTATGAGTTGCTAAAAGTGGGCAGACCCCGGTTACTTTCACTGGCAACATTCGGCACAACGGCCGAATTACGCAGTCCCCGCTGGCTTTACTGGTCGGTCGTTGCTTCGGTGCATCTACTGGGGGTCAATAGACTGGCCCAAATAGTAGGCAAAACGAGTACGAAGGACCCCACTGTTGGCCACCAACTGGAGCTGCTGTATCGTCAGACGACCAAAGAGGCGCTGCGCCTGATTCCGCAGCACATTGCCAACTATGACTATACCGGCGTTCTGCGCCAGGCCGCGCTGCCGCTCCTGCTCATTCAGGGCCAATTGGACACGGAAATCAACAAGAAGCTGGCCTCTACGCTGGCGGCGCTGGCTGAAGCGACGGCCGGGCAGGTTGTGCCGCTGGCCAATGCCGGCCACTTTGCCAACCTGGAACAGCCGGACGCCTTTAACGAGCTTTTGAAGAAATTTCTGGCCGGGCAGCGTTAGCCCGCCGCTAGAGTGGTGCAAGGCACTGGCCGAACAGGGTTGCACATGACATCTGCTGCGGTCACGGCCTTACACCTGAGGATCTACGTCAGTTGGGAGAAATGAAGATGTGGTGGAAAATTGGTGCCGTTATTCTTTTCCTTATCGTATTTACGGCCGTTGTGGCTATCACGACCGGGTCTAATCGCTGGCAGGCCCAGACCCGCGAGCTGCAAGCCCGGCTGGCGCGCGGCCAGACTGCGGTCGCGCCGGCAACCTATGATCCGGCCGAACTGGCCGGTTTGCCCGACCCCGTGCGGCGTTACTTTGAAACGGTGTTGACGCCCGGACAACCGATGATAACGGCCGTGTCCATCAGCCATAGCGGTACGTTCAACATGGGGACAACAGATGAAAGATGGCGGCCTTTTACCTCAGAACAGCAGGTCGTTACGCAACGCCCCGGCTTTGTCTGGGACGCCCGCATCAGCATGGCCCCTGGCCTGACCGCCTTTGTCCACGACGCCTACGTTACCGGTGAGGGCATCCTCACGGCCAGATTGTTCGGCCTGCTGACCGTCATGGAACAGCCCCCGACCCCGGAGCTGGCCGAAGGCGAATTGATGCGCTACCTGGCCGAAGGTGCCTGGTATCCCACTGCCCTACTGCCCAGCCAGGGCGTTGTCTGGGAGGCGGTTAACGAAATGCAGGCCCAGGCTACGCTGCGTGATGGCGACGTTACCGTGACGCTTCTGTTTACCTTTAACAACGAGGGTTTGCTTGATACCGTTTATGCCGACGGCCGTTACCGCGAGCAAGACGGCGTCCAGGTAGCCACTCCCTGGCAGGGTCGTTTCTGGCAGTACGAGCAACGCGACGGCATGTTGATCCCGCTGGCCGGTGAGGTAAGCTGGCTGCTGCCCGCCGGTCCCCTACCCTACTGGCGCGGCGATATTGAGGCTATCCGCTTTGACTATGTGCCCTGAGCCGAAGCAAAAGCTGGGCCAGGTTGAGGAGGAATTGGTGATGAACATTGGCACTGCTCCACGTGAAAAGGTCGCAGGTTTGCTACGCCTGTTTCGCTTTGAACTGCCCTTTGCCGCCGGCGTTTGCGTGGTGTTGGGCAGTTTGCTGGCGCTGGGCCAGCTCCCCACCATGGCCGAACTGGCCCTGGGGTTTTTCAGCGTCTTTTTCATCTCGGCGGCCGCACTCATCCTCAACGATTATTTTGACATTGAAAGCGACCGGATCAACGCCCCGGAACGGCCGTTGCCCGCCGGCCTGGTCACAGAACGCGAGGTGGTCTGGCTGGCTCTGGGTGTAACGCTGCTAGGGCTGAGCCTCAGCTACCTCCTTGGCCTGGCCGTGCTGCTAATTGCCACTGTCGTCTGGATCGTCGGCTTTCTCTACAACTGGCGCTTCAAGCGGACCGGTCTGCCCGGCAACCTGATGGTCAGCTTTTCGGTAGGCATGACCTTCATTTACGGCGGCGTTGTCGTTGGCCAGCCCTTTGTCCCTATTGTCTGGTTTTTCGCCGTCCTGGCCCTGCTTATTAATTTGGGTGAAGAAATCGCTGCTGACGCTATGGACGTCGCTGGTGACCGGCAGGCCCATTCCCGCTCGCTGGCCATTCGGCTCGGCAGCGAAAACGCACTCCGGATCAGCGGCCTGATTTTCCGAGGCGTGGTAGTCATCAGCATCCTGCCCTTTGTGTTCGGCTGGTTGAACTGGGTCTATTTCTGGCCCATCTTGTTGATGGATGGCGTGATTTTGTACGCGACAGCCAGACTGCTGGATGCCGGCCTGGCCCACCGGCGGATCTACATCCGCTGGATTTATTTGAGTGCAACGGCCGCTTTGTTGGTTATTATCCTCATGGAGTTATTCAGAGGATCGGTTTAAGGAGTAGGTTACATGAAAGTAGTTAATGCCCAACGGGAAATGAGGTCCGCTTTTTTGGGTGGGTTTGCCGGACAATTGGTTTCCGGCCTGATCTGGTTGGCAGCCGCGGCCGCCGCCATTTGGGGAGCGCCAGTTTACGGAATGATCCTGCTCTTCTTTGGCAGCATGTTTATTTTTCCGCTGACCCAGTTCCTTATTCGCCTGCTGGGGCGTCCGGGCAAGGTTAGCCCTGAAAACGGTCTGTGGCCCCTGGGGGCGCAGGTCGCCTTTACGGTACCCCTCAATTTTGTGCTGGTCGGTGCCGCTACGCTTTACCATGAGGCGTGGTTCTTTCCGGCAGCGATGATTGTGGTAGGCACCCATTATCTGCCCTTTATCACCTTGTATGGCATGAAGCTGTTTGGTGGCCTGGCGGCGCTGCTGGTAATGGGCGGGGTTGGGTTGGGCTTGTATGGGCCAGACATTTTTAGTCTGGGCGGCTGGCTGACCGGTGTTATGCTGATTTTATTCGCCTTTGCCGGCCGTGCGGTCGTGCTGCGGGAGGAAAACACCAAGACATGAACGATCAACGAAAAAGTCAATCCATCACGGTGGCTGTGGTGCAGGTAGCCTCACAGCCGGGCCAGATCAGCGCCAATCATCAGCACGCCCTGCCCTTCATTGAAACGGCCGTTTCCCAGGGCGCACAGTTGGTTATTCTGCCGGAGCTTTTCGCCAGCGGCTACATTCCCAACCAAACCATCTGGCAGTATGGCGAAACGCTGGACGGCCCGACCGTTACCTGGCTGCGCCAGACGGCGGCCAGGTTGGGCATTTATCTGGGCGTAGGCTTTGTCGAAATAGCCGGTGATGATTTCTACAACAGCTACGCCCTGGCTGCGCCCAACGGCGAACTGGCCGGCTGCGCCCGTAAAAACTGGGCCGAGACCTATTGTTTCAAGTATGGTCACGGCCGTCACCTCATAGAAACAGCCCTGGGCACAATAGGCGTAGGCATTTGCGCCGATAACCATTTCACGGCCTTCATGCGCCTGATGCAAAAGAGCGACGTTGATTTACTGCTCATGCCCCACGCTTCGCCCACACCCTACCAAACATCCCGCACGGTTAGCCCAGCCGACATCGAGGCAGCCAGGCAAAAAGCAACGGCCGTACCCTTGCTCTATGCCCACACCCTGGGCGTCCCCGTTCTTTTTGTCAACCCCGTTGGCGATATGCAACCGATGTCCGGCTTGCTCGGCCGCTTTATGACCCCGGAACTGTTTCGCTTACAGGGGCAATCCTGCATCGTCGATTCAGACGGTACGCTGCACGGTCCGCTGGCGGCTGAAGAAGCGGTCCTGGTGGCCGAAGTCAGGCTCGGCTCCGCCCGCAAACAGCACGATCAACCACCAGATTATGACGGCTGGCTCCACCCCGGCTCACAATTGACGCGCAAGCTGCTCATACCGCTTGACGTAATGCTGGGCCGGACAAGCTATTCCTGGCGGAAAAGCAAGCGGTGACTGTAGCATTGCCTGACCATTGCCCGCCCCAGGCTTCTAGGTTAAGATGTACCTGGCGGTTGAAACACGATAATGGTGGGTGTAAACTGCACCCGACAGGAGTAACAACTAATACTTGAAAATATATGCAAATGACTTTAGTTTTCCCTAAATTTGGTCAATATCAGGCCAGAAAAGCAGGCTTTTATGCCTGCGAAAGCCTGATTGCTTCGTATCCGACAGGCAAATGGGCCGTAACCGAAGCCTTCTTAAAAA
>SLGK01000089.1 GCA_007123775.1 Anaerolineae bacterium
CAGGTGATGCCGGGAGGCGTACTGCTCCAGTTGGAAGGTATCCTCAATGATAGGGGTTACGTCCGTGACGATCTGACGCATCGTTGTCAGGCTGCGGCTACTGGCCTGCTCTTGGTCCCACTTATCTGACCAGACATTTTTGCTGTGCATATGCCAATTATACGCGGAATGTGGGTGTGCGGCAGGCAAATATGGCGGATTTGCCCATTCTGCCCGACCCACTACCCGGTCGGGCGATCAGATTCCCGAATGGCCCTCCACTTTGGCCAGCCCCTTTGCGGCTTGCGGTGTATCGGGGTTGCGGATAGGCTGGCGGCCAGCTTCACTCAGTTCAATGTTGCCTGGCGTTTCGCAGTAAGTACGCACAGCAGGCCCATTTTCGCCTGCGCGGGCAATGTTGGTGTAGATGTCGGCGATTTTTTGGTGGAAGCGGCGTTCGCTGGCCCGGATTTCGCGCAGGCGCTCTAGTAGCTCGTCGGAGTCGTCGCGGCCGAATACCTGACCACCCGCCCGCCCCGTTCGGCTGCGCCATTGGGATGAAGCCCGTGTCATGGGGCGCGGTCGGGGACGGCGCGTTGGCGTGTTAGCCGCGTAGTGGTGTTGTTGGCGATGAGATCGTTAGGGAAGCGGCGGTCGCGATGACTGGCTGGCAGAGCATAGAATCTGGCGCGATGGGCGTAGGGATGAAAAAGATAGTGACAGGCAGTTTGCTGCACACGGGTTTTGGGGGGCTGTTTTTCTGACAACAAGGAAGGCCACTATCTCTTTGAAGATAGCGGCCCGTATCTAACCCCGATTTTGGCCCGTTTTGGGTCAAAAAGATAGTGGGTTTTGGGGGCGTGGCCATTATCTGGCCGGAAAATGGGGGATACGACACACGGTTTGGGGCTGAAAACGGCGATTTGGGGATAGTGTACAGCTTCTTTGGCTCTCATTGGGCCTCAAAATGGGGTAAAAACGGGTCAAAACAGCAATCGTGTGTCGCATCTTTGGCTGTCAATGAGGGCTAATGAAAGGGATTTGGCGATCTGGCCACTATCTTGGGCTGCGTGTGTCGTATCTTTTGGTGGCGCGAAACGGCCGTTTCCCTAATTTTCCAAGTGTGACGCACTTTGGCACCACACCTGGAATAAGATTTCTTGTTACTGGCTAATAATCGTCGGCAGGTAGAGCCGATAGTTGTGATTTAACACAGCGTCAATGCCTGTGCGCGGGATGCCAGGCGTAATGGTAATGGCTGTGGCCAGGTCGATGTTGGGGGCATTGTCATAATACTGGGTGGCATACTGGTCCTGGGAGCCTGCAAAGCGGACACGATAATCAATACCGATGCCTTGCCCCAAGTTGTCAAACTGATAACTGCCCGCTTCGCTGGTGTGGGTGGTCGTTAGGTGCTGCCAGTTATTTAACTCTACAGAACGGTACAAATCCACCTGAACCCCAGCAGCAGCCTCAGCCTCAATGGTTGTAACCAGCCCCTCCAGGCTGTTGCCCGGTATATCGCAGACAAGCCCTGAACTGTAAAGATTGGGAATAGTCGCTAGCCAGTCCAGGACTTCACCTTCTGTCGGTACACACCATTCCGTATCGTAAAAGGTAAATCTGTCCAGACTCAAACTGGTTAAAAAGCCAGGCAGTTCGCCGCTTAACGGATTCTGGTGCAGACGAAGCCGAGTTAAGCTAGTCAGGCTGCTCAGTTCTGGCGGTATTTCCCCGCTCAGTTGGTTGCTGAATAAACCAAGCTCCTGTAAGTTAGCCAAGCTGCCCAGTTCCGGCGGTATTTCCCCGCTCAGTTGGTTGTTGGGCAAATAAAGCAACATTAAGTTAGCCAGACTGCCCAATTCCGGCGGTATTTCCCCGCTCAGTTGGTTGCTGGACAAATCAAGCCTCCACAAGTTAGTCAGGCTGCCTAGTTCTAGCGGTATTTCCCCGCTCAGTTGGTTGTTGGACAACAAAAGCCACCGTAAGTTAGCCGGGCTGCCCAGTTCCGGCGGTATTTCTCCGCTCAGTTGGTTGTTGGGCAAATAAAGAAACATTAAGTTAGCCAGGCTGCCCAGTTCCGACGGTATTTCACCGCTTAGTTGGTTGCTGGACAAATCAAGCCTCCACAAGTTAGCCAGACTGCCCAGTTCCGGCGGTATTTCTCCGCTCAGTTGGTTGTTGGGCAAATCAAGCGACTCTAAGTTAGCCAGACTGCCCAGTTCCGGCGGTATTTCTCCGCTTAGTTGGTTGTTGGGCAAACGAAAGTACTCTAAGTTAGCCAGACTGCCCAGTTCCGGCGGTATTTCTCCGCTTAGTTGGTTGCTGGACAAATCAAGCCTCCACAAGTTAGCCAGGCTGCCCAGTTCCGGCGGTATTTCACCGCTCAGTTGGTTGTTGGATAAATCAAACTGCTCCAAGTTAGTCAGGCTGCCCAGTTCCGACGGTATTTCCTCACTCAGTTGGTTGTTGGGCAAACTAAGCCACCGTAAGTTAGCCAGGCTGCCCAGTTCTGGCGGTATTTCCCCGCTCAGTTGGTTGTTGAACAAACTAAGCCGTTCCAAATTAGCCAGACTGCCCAGTTCCGGCGGTATTTCCCCGCTCAGTTGGTTGAAGGGCAAATCAAGGCTCCACAAGTTAGCCAGGTCGCCCAGTTCCGGCGGTATTTCACCGCTTAGTTGGTTGTTGGACAAATGAAACTGCTCCAAGTTAGTCAGGCTGCCCAGTTCCGGCGGTATTTCCCCGCTCAGTTGGTTGAAGGCCAAATCAAGCTCCGATACCTGCCCCCCAGCGCAGGTAATGCCATGCCACTGGCAGGGAATGTTATTATCCAGCCAGCCATTGTTTACCTGCCAATTATCACCATCGGTAGCTGTGTATAGAGCAACTAGCGCTTCGCACTCTACCTGGGGTATTTGAATTACGTTGGCGCAGTCAAAGCTGCTGCCTTCGGCCTGGACCAAAGGGCCATTAAGCACCTGGACCACGCCTCCGGCCAATAGAAAAGCCAAAACAAGATAAAAATAGGGATAACGCTTGAACATTTTTCCTCCATATATAGTTCCCTCAGTACAACGCTTTGCAATGTGCGTCGTACCTGAGAAGGATTGCCCGCTAAAAAGGTCACTAACCAATAGGACACGGATTTCCACAATGCTGTTATGCCTGTTTCTTGTCCCTGCTGCGATTAGTGCGGTTGTCCTGCTAGGAATAGGTGGTAGGTGGCGCTGGGGTTATTGGCTGCGGGTATTGCACTCGTGGGCAGGCTGTTAAGAAACGCACCGCTATCTTAGCATATAGACAGTACGGGGGCTAATCAATCTTGGCCCAGGGCTGTTAACTTTGCCTGACTCGTCGCGCTGCTCCTGGTAAAGATTATGGGTCTTTTAGTTAGTGAAATTTAAGCGGGGGCTTGCCAGTTACGAATTACGAATTACGAATTACGAAACGGCCGTTTGGCCGGTAGCGGCGGCGAAATAATCTTCATAGGCCAGGTCAAAGCGCGGGTTTTCGCGGAACATCTGGGCCACCACTTCCAGTTTCTCTAGCATCAGGCCCACTGCCTGCTCCTGGATCAAGGCGGGATCACCCTTGCCGGCTGCGGTCCGACAGCGTCAGGCAGCCAGGCAGACCTGTTGGAGTGTCTGCCAGATGAGGGGCAAACGGCCGTTGATGTTATGCCCGGCCGTTACCTCGATAAGCTGTACCTGGTCAGGGTAAGCACGGGCAAAGTCCCGGCTGGCAGCAACGGGCACAACCTCATCCTCCGTGCCATGAATAATGGTGATGGGGGCTGGCGGGGGTGGTGGCGTTTGGTAGAAACGGCCGTCTACCTCCAAATCATAACGGAGACGAACCGGCCGGTTAAAGCCGTAATGAAACAACTCCCCCAACCCATCGGCTTCCCACTCGGCCAGCGACAGCCCCACCCGCTCCCGGAAAGATAGGTCAGGGCCGGGGCCAGCAGCAGTTAGAGTGGTAAATAGACGACCTTACCTGCCAGATCAGCGACCTCACCAGCTTTGGCAATAATCTCTAAATCTTGGATGCATATCCCAATTGGAACGCGAAGTTGATGGGCATAAATAACGCCTTGAAATGGAATACCCTCTCTCTGTCGCCAGGCAGCCTCCATGAGCAAATCGTCATCCCTTGTAAAAAGCACTCGTCCCAAATCGCCAGCCCGATCTAACAACTCATCGTCTTCCAACTCATGCGCGTTATCCTGATAGGCTGTTATAACATCTACACCACGCCGCAAAAGGCCGGTGGTGATTGCCCTGGGAACGTGATGATCCATGTACAGGGCAATCGCCATTAGATTAGCTCCTGCATTTTCAGTCGTTCTATAAGGGGCACGGGGGCTGCTTGCGCTTGCATTTGATCTACCGCTTTCAACCGGCGTTCAATTTCTTCATCCAGTAATTCTTGATGATCCCAGTAGTAGGCCAGCGATGAATGGATTTGTCCCAGGGTCAAATAAGGATGTTGAAACTGTAACTCTTCTGGACTCCAGCCATAAGCCAGCATATCCAGCACCAGTTCAATCACCTTCGTTTTTGTCCCGGCAATGATAGCTACCCGGTTTTCATCCAAAATCACATGTTCATATCGCGTTTCAACCGTTATCATATTACGCTCCATTTTGACAGTTGCCGTGTCATTCTCTGTAGTATAACCGGTTTGGCTAAGAATTTGTATCTGCTATTTTATCTTACAATCAAACGACCGCTGCCCTCGCCAGCGACATCGCCGTCTGTCTTGATGCCTTTGACGAGTCCGATCTGCCCCAACAGGGTTGGCGTAGTTGGCTTTTTGGCCTCTCGCCAGCGCAGGAGACGATGGCGGCGCTGCGGCAGATGGGGATGTTGGATATAGCATCAGGCGGCCGGGCACACCCGTTGCAACGTTTCCCAAACAAGGGGCAAACGGCCGTTGATGTCATGCCCGGCCGTTACCTCAATGAGTTGCACCTGGTCAGGGTAAGCACGGGCATAGTCTCGGCTGGCAGCAACGGGCACAACCTCATCCTCCGTCCCATGAATGATGGTGATCGGTGCTGGCGGTGGTGGTGTAGTCTGGTAGAAACGGCCGTCTATCTCCAAATCATAGCGCAGTCGGACCGGCCGGTTGAAGCCATAGTGGAACAACTCCCCCACCCCCTCGGCTTCCCACTGGTCTAGCGACAGCCCCTCCCGCTCTCCGGACAGATAGGTCAGAGCCGGGGCCAGCAGCAGGAGATGGGCCACCCCACCAAAACGGTGGGCGTAATTCAGCCCGACCAGGCCGCCCATAGAACTGCCGATGAGAGAAACCTCAGTCAGCGCGTGATCCAGAATGTATTGACGCAGCCGGTTGATCATCCCCGTGATTGTCAGGTATTCAAAGTCGGCCGGCGTGGGCGAAAACTCGATGGCGTGAAAGGTAACGTCGGACCGCTCGGCCAGACGAGGGCGCAGGTATTGGGCTTTACGGCCGTTTGCCGATGAGGCGAAACCATGCAGGTAAACGAGCTGGGTCATGGAATGCTCCTCTGTCGGCCGGTGGGGGACGGGTGGCAGCAGCGGCCGTTACCCGCCAGTCACCAATTTTCAGCGCCGCCGCCGTTTGCGATTCTCTTCTTCAGGCGGGTCCAGCAGCTCATAGGCCGCGCCGTAGTTGTCGATAACCGCCAGCCGCAGCGCCTCGTAATCTTTAGGGTCACAGCCAAAAGCGGTAACTCAGTAGTCCCAGGCCCGCTGGCGGATCAGGTCGCGGTCGAGCTTAGCAGCGCAGGTGTCACACATGCCCAGGTCGTCGCGTGTGTGCCACTGATCGCAGCCGACACATTCCCCTGTTAAGTCACTCGAGTTTTCATTGGTTTTTGCCGCTATCCTGTTCTTTTTCACCAGTTAGCTGCTTTACTTCCCGTTCAAAATCACTTTCAAATGCCTGATCCTGACTAACACGGAAGCGACTATAGGCGTCTTCCGCCAGTTGTTTGGCTACAGCATGAGAAATACGCCCGGCATTGGTCAATACCTCATATTCATTAAATTGCAAAAAGGCGTCTAACTTTTGCACCCAATCGGCCATACGCATCGGAATCTGTCTGGCTGCCTGATTTTCGGCATAGTCCAGGTACATGGAGACAATGCGTTCCAGCTCCTTTATCTCTTTTTCCGCCAGGTAATTCTTGGCAATTTTGACATCAGATTTCAGGATTTTGCCTTCTGGGGCATTTTTCCACGTTGTCAGGCCCATGTTGGATCTGTCGGCATCGGCCCGCGAGGCGATGAGTTCAGCGGCCGTTTGACCTGTAATGGCCCAGTGGAGCTTGTTTTGCACTGTTTTGAAAAAGGTGCGGCTCACTTCTGCGTTTTTGTCGTAATCAATGCTGCATTGCTCGTATATGTCAGTGATTTTCAAGTAGAAGCGGCGTTCGCTGGCCCGAATTTCACGAATGCGCTCCAGCAGTTCATCAAAATAATCTTGACCAAAGCGTGACCCTTGTTTCAGGCGCACATCATCCAGAACAAACCCTTTGATGATAAACTCGCGCAATGTTTGGGTGGCCCAGATGCGAAATTGGGTTGCCTCATGACTGTTGACTCGATAACCAACGGATATGATGGCATCGAGATTGTAGAAATCAACCTCTCTGGCTACCTGCCGGTTGCCTTCAGCTTGAACTATTCGAATTTTTCGAATAGTTGCTTCTTCTGACAATTCGCCAGACTTATAGATTTCTTTTAGATGGTAGTTAATGGTTTGTACCTCGACGCCAAATAGCTCAGACATGCGGCGCTGGCTCAACCAAAAGGTGTCGTCCTGAAAGAATACTTCAATGCGGGTTACACCTGCTGGCGTGGTGTAAAAAACAATCTCCCCTTCTAAGGGCTGTTTGGTTTCACTCATGATTTCGTCTTCTTTGAGGGATTCGGAGACCGTGCAACGCCTTATCAATTGTTTTCAAAGCGTGCCGGGCCACATCTGGCGGAATGATGTCCGGGTTACGGATCGCTTCCAGTCCAGCATCCCCCCCGTATTCATAGGCGTTGAAGTAATAGATGAGCTCGTTGATGGTCAGGTGATGCCGGGAGGCGTACTGCTCCAGTTGGAAGGTATCCTCAATGATAGGGGTTACGTCCGTGACGATCTGACGCATCG
>SLGK01000144.1 GCA_007123775.1 Anaerolineae bacterium
CGTACCGGGCCAGGGCCACGCGGATGCGGGCCGATGGCACGGTGTCGGGGTCGCCGGCCGCCAGTTCTGCCAATTTTTCAGCCAGCCGATCCGGGTCGGCAATATCGCTTTCGCCGATGGTTTGCAGCAGGTCCACGTCCACGTAGACGATGCCGGGTACGCGCTGGATGGCGCTGACAACTTCGCTCAGCGTCATATCCTGCCCCAGGTCGCGCCGCTCGAAGCTGAAGGTGTCGAGGAGCGCCTGGCGAATCTGGGGAGCCACTTTTTCCCACAGGCAGTCGGGATGGATTCGTACCCCGGCGACGATAACCAGCAGCAGCAGCTCGCGCACGGCCAGTTGCAGGGGCAGATGGGGATCGCCGCTGGCCAGGTGCAGGGCGTGGCGCAAATTGCGGTACAGGTCGGAGGATTCGGCGATGGGAATGTCGTCGACTCCGGCAATGGTCAGATGGAGCAGTTGGCGCTGGCCGTCGCTGAAGCGAACGGCGCTGGCCTTGCCAATACCGGCGAAGGTGCGGGCAAAGTCGGCGTAATCCTGCACCGAGACGAGCCGGTCCAGGGCCATGACGGCCAGGGGGGCGTTGCGGCGGGCCTGGTCGCGGCTTTCGGCGCCGGCCCCGCCGGTGGCGGGTTGGGGATTGATGACTTCTCTGACGCCGAGGGGACGGGTGGCCAGCAGGCTGATCTGCCCGGCCTTGACGTTGCCCTCGCGCCCGATGCCGGAGCGGTAAACGGCCGTTACATTCTCTTCTCCTGTAGGTATGCGGGCACCACGACGGCCGTCACCAAACGTCACCGTCGTCTGCCCCTCATTGTCCTGCTCAATGGTGTAGGCTTTGTCTTTGGGCGTAAGTAGAAAATGGTCGGCCGCTTCCTGCCAGCGCACGTCGTTGACGCGCACCGTCAGCGTACTCTCCGCGCCGGTCGGGTTGGCGGCAGAGAGGTAGGTCAACGGCGGCTTTTTGAGGACAAACTGCTGCCAGGCGCGGCTGCCGTCGCCGCTGCCCAGCACCTCACGCCGCGTTTCGCCGTGGGTGGCTTTGACCACGTTGCCGTAAATCGTGACGCTGTCGCGCTTGTAACAGTAGGCCAGTTCATTGGCCAGGTGCAGCCGGGTGTGGGTGGTTTCGCCGGGCAGATCGGGATCGTAGACCTGCTCCACCCCGGCCAGCATAACCAGCTCGGTGGCCGTGATACCCTCAATAGCGGCCGTTTCCTCATCAGGCCGGACATCGGTGCGTTCGCCGCTGATAATGAGCCAGCGACCCGCTTCCAGGCCGTCGTAGAGGCGCTCCAGATCAATGGTCTGGCCACAGACCGCTTCCGCGATGGGATCAATTGGGGCGGGGGCCAGGGGTAACGGCTCGCTCTGGACGTAAACGGCCGTACCACGAATCACCTCAAAGCTATCCCGATCGGGGTTTAACCAATCCTGGCTGAGAACCAGGCGGGTGCTTTTCAGGCCGGGCAGGCCATAGTCGGCGCGGGACTGCTCGCTGATTTCCAGGACCTGGGCGATGATGGTTTGGGGCAGGTTAGGTTCACGAGTAGACGGCCGTTGCAAAACAACCCAACTGCCCGGCACGATCCCCTCATATTGGGCATCGAGCCAGAGAACATTGGCCTGTTCGGTTTGGGGGTTGGGACGGCCGTTGATAGCGCCCCAAATAGTGAACTCAGGATTAGTTTGGCTGTTACCCACTCGTTCTACATGCAGTGTGGTTGGATTACTGCCGCTGGCTGACAGGTTAAAAAAGTCGTTAACGTTCGTGGTCGCGTTGGCTGTCAACGGCCGTTTGGCAAACAAGAATTGCAAACGCACGGAACCCTTCTCGTCAGGTGTAACCAACAGCGTAATTGTTTCACCAGCATCAGGAAAAGAAATCTCATATTCATCGTCCGTTAGCGGCAAGGCTGGTTGGCCAGACGGCGGATAGGTCAGCGAATGAGTGCCAATTGTAAAAGTCAGGCGTAGACGATAAAAAGTAACCGAACTGATTGTACCGGAAGAAGTGCTGTGAATGTCTGGCTGTTCAAACAGCGCCCGAATAGAAATATCTTCGCTGGGCGCAGCGTTGTGGCCGTAGACTGAGGCACGGCTGCGAAAGGCGATCACCTGACCGCCGGTCGCGTCCGTCTGGGGCAGGTTGCCCAACGCCGTGTACAAAATCGGTTTTAGCTCCGGCCGCAGAGCGGTAAGCAGGCGCGGGGCGATGTCGCCATCGCTGCTATAGGCAACGGCCGTATTCCGGGCTAACTGCCATTGATTGGGGGGCTGCAACGAGGCCGCTTTGGCCGCTGCCGGTAAGAAGCCGTAAAGTGCAGCCAGCGCCGACGGCCGTTTCTGCCCATTCTCATCATACCGTCCATTTACCTCACGCAGGCCGCCCAGTGCCGTGGCCCGACGGCGGCGCATTGGCTGGCCTTCGATCAGTTCATTCAGTTCTTCAACGATGTCACCCACCCAAGGTTCCAAAAGTCTGTACCGCCCTTCAGCGGCAATGGCGTATTCCTTACGCAGCGCGGTCAGGGAGCGAGTCAACACCTGGCGGACCTGCCGGTTGGTGGTGCAGCTTTCCAGTTCAGCGGGCATCTGGCTCAAGACGACCGTTACCCGCTGCGTCATGGCCCGGTCGGGGGCGACGCCTCTGGCTTCTAAATCGAGGTAATGGTCTACAAACGGCCCTATGTCTGGGCGCACGAAAACCGGCTCCGGCAGTGGCTCGACCGATTGTAATCTAATTTTGGTATGGTTTGCGGCCGCGTCCGGCTCAACCGCCTGCACGCGCTGCACCCGCTGCTGGTTGGCCCCTAGTCCCAAAACAAAGAGCAGGGGATCGTTAGCTTTCAGGCCGGTATTGATGCTCGCCACGTACAAATCGGGCAGCGAGGATGCAGACCAGAAGCGGTAATCGACCGCCTGAGCGCGAGACTGGCGCGGCTTGAGCACATTCCATTCGGCGCGGGCGGGCAGCGGTTCGGCGGTTTCAAAGGGCTGCGGCAGTTCGTCGGGGCCGGGCAGGCTTTGGGCGCGGGTGCCGGCCGGGATTTCGGTCTGCTGGTCGTTTTCCAGGGTAAAGGCCAGGTAGACGCTGCTGGCCACGCCGGGGCGCAGCCGGTAGCCCACCAGCCGCGCCAGTTCCAGAATAGAGCGGCGCTCGGTGGCCGGTCGCAGATAGCCCTCGTTGGCAATGCGCTCCTGGTAAAAGGTCAGCACGTCCCCCACCGTCGCCCAGCCGTCCAGCAGGGCAATGGCCGCGTCATCGGCAGCGCGGGTGGTCAGCGCTTTGAGGGGATAACGGCCGTTTTCGCCGCCATTTCCCCCTTCACACACCTCACCCTCCGGGCCGACGCAGATGTTGCTCAGCCGCGCCTTCATCGTGGCCAGGAACGTGGCGTGCGTGCCGACGCGGTAGGCCAGCGCGTCCAGGCCGGGCCGGTTGGCGGTCGGTTGGGGTGTAATCGGTTCGATTCCGGCACAGCAGCCGCATTCTTTTTCGCTCATCGTCCACCTTCCATGATCAGTTCTAAACGGCCGTTTTCGGGCAGGCTGGGATCATTATCCAGCCGGGCAATCTCCAACGGCCCCAGCGGCAGAATGCCGCGCTCAATTTCCAGGTTAGCTCCTTCAAACAATCGCTCCATTTTGACGACGCTAACGCTGTCCACCCCCTGAACCGTCTGGGCCGCAGCCACAATCCGGCTCAGGTGAATGTCGTCGCCAAAGGTGAGGTTGTCAGGATGGAAAAATCCGAAACGGCCGTTGGGCAGCCGCAGGTTGCTAAACAACCGCTTTAGCGCCGCCTTGACGTGGCCGCGCAAATAGCCCGGCTTTACACAAACGCGCAGGGCCAGGTCCAGTGGCACGTACTGGGCTTCTCTGACCACCAGGTCGTGGCCGATGCGCCGGTAGCGGTATAGATGGCCGGTAATTGTTTCCAGCAGGTCGGGATCGGCCGGGCCGCCGCCCAGCGGATCAATGGCCACCAGCACCTCGTACCAACTGCCATTCCAGCGCAGTTTGGCCGTGGCCCGCTGCACCTGGGGCGCAAAATCACGCATGACGATGGCTGCATAGTCGGCGGCGGTAATGGCTCGCTTCAGATGATGGCGAAAGGCGACGGGGGCGAAACGGCGCACCTCGTCCAGCGGCTCCGGGTCCAGGCCACCCTGGGCCGGCAGCGGGTTGCGCGGCCGCCAGTCTACGCCGTCAATGACCTGCTCAAGCAGGACGTGGCGGATGGCTTCGGCGCCAACGTTGCCGGCCTTGCCCCGGCCGATGCGGTAGCGGGTGGTGAAGGTCTCGCCAGCGGCGGGCTGTCGGCCCAGTTCGCCGTCGCCAAAGCGGAGATGGGCCGCGCCGTCATTGTCAATCTCGGCCACAAAATGGGGATCGCGGGGGCCGCTGGCCAGCAGGTCACGCCGGGATTGCCAGGCGAGCGGCGGCGGGTCCGGTTCGGCGGGATGTTGGCTCTCCAGTTGAATCCGGGGGGTGGCCTGACGCGGCTCTTGAGCGAGGGCGTGGGCGGCGGGCCGACCGGCCGGGTAGGGCTGGCTGAAGGTGACGGGATGGCGGGCCAGTACGGGGCGGAAGCGGCCGGGCAGATGGCTGATTTCAGACGGCCGTTCTTGGCCCTCGCAGCTAATATCGGTGGTAGCAGTGGGAACCTGCCAGGGATCGCCTGCCGGTTCGCTGACGAAACGGCCGTGGTCGGCCAGCAGCATATTGCCCCGCGCCAGGCTGATGTTGGTCAGCAGTTCACAATCCGGCGGCGGCCCCACGGCCGAGATGCAGAGCGGGAAGGGCAGCGCGTCGGCCTCGTCCCAGCCGATTTCCAGGAGCGGCTGACCGGTCAATGGGTCCTCGCTCTCCTCGACCCGCGTCAGGCGGACGACGTGGCGGTGTTCGGGGTCAGCGTCGGCCGGCTGGCCGGTTTTGGGGCCAAGCACCTCCTCAAAGAGGAGAAAGTCGCCCACTTGCAGATTCAGGGCGCGCTGGCCCTGCGGCGGTTCGGGCGGTGGCTGTTTCTTCTTGCGGCGGTTTTTTTTCTGTGCAGTCGTTTCTGCCTCATCTTCCGGCTCCGCTTCCTCAATCACGGGCGGTTCGGGCGGCGAGCCATCCACCAGCGTGGCCGAGGTGGCCCCACGCGGCAGGCAGCATTCTTCGTCGCCCCAGGTGTACAGCGCGATTTCGTTGTGGGCCTGGTACAGCCGGACGACCTGCTCCGGCTCGGCCGTTAGCGGGGCAAAGACCTCATAATGGCGCGGCGAAATGTCGTCCAGGTCGGACCAGGTGAGCAGCTTGCCCGGTTCAGTCCGGAACTGCGCCAGGCCGGTGATGAAGGCGATCTGGCCGGTGGGCAGGTCGCTATCACCGGCGTGGGTGGCCACGTGGACGAAGGCGCGGGCGTTGCAGCCCTCGTGCATCTGGTAATCCACCAGGCGGGCGTGGCGGCGCGCGGAAATGCGCTGGCGGGCCGTGCCCAGGTAGGCTTCGGTGGCCACGGCATCCTGATAGTAGCTCAAATAATCCCCGGCGTAAGCCAGGATTTCGACCAGGGTGATGCCGATGTCGGGCACGTGTCGCTCTTTCCAGTCGGGCATGATCAGCGCCAGCCGGTCCAGAATCAGGCGGCGGAAGCTGGCGTAATCTTTGGCCAGGTAGTCGAGTACAGGCTCGTCCCACTCAGGCGGCGGGCAGACTTCTTCGGTTTTGCAGTCGAGACCGGTGGGGCAGTCGAGGCGAAATTTGAACTCAATGCAGGCGTAGCGGGGGTCGAAGTCGGGGTGGGGATTGCCAGTGGGACGGCCGTTTTCGTCCACCTCGATCAGGCACAGGCTGTAGGTAGAAAAATCCCCCTCTTTGTCCACGGTGATGGTCATGCAGTCGTCCAGGTCGGGGTCTTCCTGCCGCTGGATGCTGATACGCACGGGCTTGATGTCGCGGATGCGGCGACCGCCCTCGATGCGGACTTCGGCCAGGGCCACTTCCTCTGGCGCTTTGCCCAGAAAGAAGACGGTGAGGGAACGGCCGTTGACCTCCACATAGTCCAGCCCGTTCAGCTCCTCGGCCTGGCGCACGGCGTGACGGCGCTGCTCGCTTTTACAACTCAATGTTACGTTGCTCATCATAATTCTTCCTCGCAGAAAGACGGAGGACGGTAGACCGAGGACGGAAACAACTTCTTCAGTCCTTCGTCTTCGGTCTTCGGTCATTAACCGCCAGCGGTCTGGTGTTCGAAAAGTGCCGTCTGCACTTCGCTGGTGTCGCGCACGCGGTATTGGACAGTGACGCTCAGACTGCTGTCCTGGCTGGTTACTTCCAGGTGGTGGACTTCGATCAAATCCCCCAGCCAGCGCTGCAAGCCGGCCTGGACGGTATGCTCCAGGGCGGCGGCCAGCTCCGGGCTGTTGGGGGCAAAGATCATCTGCAACAGGCCGCTGCCAAAATCGGGCCGGTTGACCCGCTCGCCGGGGTTGGTGAACAAAAATTGCTCGATCATGTTGCGAATATGACTCTCTCGCCCGGTCAGAGCGGTCCGGCCCCGGCCGTCGAATTGGAATGGATAGTTGATATTCATGGTTGCCTTATTGCGTAGTGCGTAGAGGCTGGGCTACGCACTACGCACTACGATCTACGTGCCTCTTACCCGAAACTGCGTCAGCACCACGTTGGGCGGGCCTTGCGGGATTTGTTCCGCGCTCTGGCAGATGCCGGTGCTGTTTTGCAGCAAGACCGGCTGGCCGTTGACGCGCACCCGCGTGGCGGGCACAATCCACTGCACCTTGACGCAGGGCTGGGGCTTGGTGCCCGTGCCGATTGGTATTTGAAAAGGGCAGCCGCTTACGGTGAAAACGTCGCTAAAGACGACGACGGCCTGGCCGTTGATGGTCACGCCCTTGTTGCTCGCCTGAGCCGAGACGCTGGCCCCGTGCGTACAGAGAATGGTTGCGCTTTCGATCAGGAGGGGTGTGGCCATCACGTCACCTCCAGGGCGCCGTTGTTGAGAGAAACCTGGGTGCCGTTGATGGCTACAGTTCCAGATCCGGCCGCAATCTCAATGCCGGTGTTGGTCAGCGAGATTTTGCCGCCGCCGTCCAGCTC
>SLGK01000341.1 GCA_007123775.1 Anaerolineae bacterium
CCCATGCAGCCCCGGCACATCTCGCTGCCGGCCGGATTGCGGGCGCCGCAGTAGGGGCAGTGGATGTCTGGCCCGGACCTGGCCTGGGCAATCAGACGCTCATCTTTGACCAGTTCCTCCTGGGCCGGCTGGTGGAATTCCACGTCGTCCGGTTGGGGGGCACCGCAGTTGAGGCAAATCTTTTCAGGGCCAGGGTTACGGCTCTGGCAAAAGGGGCAAGTCCATTCAAGTTGTACGTATCCGAGGGAATCTCTGCTCATGGGTGTGTTACCTTTTCGTGGTGCGTGTTGCGTAGTGCGTAACGCTACTGCGTTGACAAACAAAAACAAAGGACATGGCCCAAGTGTAGCCATGTCCTTTATATGCTGTCAATAGGAGTTTGGGGAGTTTTTGAGAGGAGATAAATCAAAAACTGGTTGACATACAATACGCGAGGAAAATTGAAACACTTGTTCTTAATGGGAAGTTGAATTATACTACTAAACATAATTTGTGAATCCGTGGGGTGAGAATTATGGCACAGTCAAAAATTGAGTGGACACAATCTACCTGGAATCCTGTCACAGGCTGCAATAAAGTTAGCCCCGGCTGTAAAAACTGTTACGCGGAACGGATGGCTTTACGATTGCAGGCAATGGGACAGCCCAATTATGCCGATGGTTTTGAGTTGACGTTGCACGAACATATGTTGGAACGGCCGTTGCAATGGAAAAAGCCCCAGCTTATCTTCGTAAACTCTATGAGCGACCTTTTTCACGAAGAAGTGCCGCTAGACTACATTCAGCGCGTGTTTGACGTCATGCGCCGGGCCGATTGGCATCAATTTCAGGTGTTGACCAAACGCGCCCAACGCTTGCAAGAGTTGAGCTTGGACATTGAATGGCCGACGAATGTATGGATGGGTGTCAGCGTCGAAACACAAAAATATACGTATCGGATAGGACACTTGCAACAGACCGGCGCGCATATTAAGTTCTTGTCACTCGAACCCTTACTGGGACCTCTAACCAATCTGGACCTGGCCGGTATTGATTGGGTTATCGTGGGCGGCGAATCCGGGCCTGGGGCACGACCTGTGCAGGAAGAATGGATCACCAGTATTCGTGATCAATGTTTGACAGCAGAAGTTCCCTTCTTTTTCAAACAGTGGGGAGGAAAGAATAAGAAAAAGACGGGGCGCAAACTGCAAGGAAAAACGTGGGACCAGCTACCCCGGCAACCCGTATCGGCTCCCAGGTTATTTGCATAGAACATGGCATAGATTTCAGGCTATTGAACTCAGGAGGGTGATTAAGTGTCTGAACAAGGCAGTACCGAATTTTTTATTGAGCTAAAAGAGTGGTCAGAAAGAAAGCTAAACATTCTAGAGGGTTATCTCGATTCATTCGTGAAGGTTTTAGGCAGTCATAGCCGCACTAAAAAAGTCTATTTTGTTGATGCGTTTGCAGGCGCAGGTTTGTATGAAGATGGAGCAAAAGGGTCTGCTATCAGAGCCGCTGAAAATGCTCAAAAATACCAGCGTGAAGACAGACCTTATCGCTTGCGTTGTATCAATGTCGAATACACACCCGACAACTACCAAAATCTGGTGAAGAACACAGGTGCCTTTGGAGATTTGGTCTTAAATTTACCTGGAACTTTTGCTGATAACATTACGCGCATTCTGGACGAAACGGCAGACCACTCTGTTTTATGTTTCCTTGATCCATTTGGAGTCAAAGGGATTGATTGGTATGTCATTCAAAAATTAATCCAAAGACCTGCACCAACAGACCTTTGGATTCGTTTTGATCACATTACCCTGTTCCGGCTGGCCGGTTTTTATGATTCTGAGGCAACGTCGGCAGACAAAAATCTAGCTACTATAGCAGACACATATGGCATTTCTGATCATGCTGTTTTACGAGATTCACTGACAGGCGAAACGATTCAGGAAAAACGACAAAAGGCTGTGAACCTGTATATGAGGGGACTGGAAGAGGAATTTCATCAGGCCAGAGGGAAGGGGTTTACAGCACATTATCCAATCAGATCAATCACGGGACAAGATAAGTATTTCCTTGTTTTCGCTACAGGCCATCTCAGAGGATTTATCATTGCCAGCGAGTTGGTCTGTAGTGCCGAAGAAAACTATTTGTTGGACAAGGAAGAGTACCAAGCACGGCAACTACGCCAATTGTCTCTGTTCCAAACAGATCCGACGGAAGATGAGATTTTTGCCGATAAAGTTCAGCGTTTACGGGAAGCAATCCAAGAGAAATGTGCTAATGAGCGCCTAACCAGAGATGAAATCTACGAGCGAATTTTGCGGGATTGGTTTGGCAAGATTGGCTCAAAGCATATGACCCAAGCTCTTAAGGCAATGATATCTAGTGGAAAGATTACATCAGCAAAGGGGCCTCCAAGCAAGTGGGATTCTGTATTCGAGTTTCGCTAGAGAATTGTTTTGAGAACTACTGTAGACCGAATGAATAGGTATAAACAAGAAAGGACCAATCTCAAAGATTGGTCCTTTCTGTATGTTGCTATGTTGTGGACAAATTAACGGTTAGCTTTCGCGCCGCTGCCAGAAGACGTAGCCGCCCAGGCCCACCAGGATAGCCAGCGCGGCTGCGGCCGCGACCCCACCCAGGTTGAGGAAGTCGGCCGAATCGGGTTCGGCCGTTTCAGGTGCATCTGGTTCTTCGGTAATGGGATCGGGCTGTTCGGCCGTTTCTTCCACTTCCTCTACTTCCTCTTCCACGATGGGTTCGGGGGCCGTTTCGGCCACAGTTTCAGCGACGAATACGGCCGTTGTCAACCCCGGCACCTCAAATGTACCATCGCTGCTGTCGTAAACGGCCGTTTTCACCACCTCATCCGCCGAATCTTGCTGAATGGGATGAAGGGCGAAGCTCGTGCCAGCCAGGGCCGCTTCCGTAAAGCGCACCGTCTCGCCGCTGCCGTTGAACAGGACCACGATCCTCTCATGGTCCGGGTCCAGCGTTTCGGCGTGGCCGGTGTCGCTCAGGCTCATCACGATCAGCCCCGGAATCTGGTCGGGGCCGGTGTTGTGGAAAGCGACCCGCTCCATGATCTGTGCGGCCGTTTGCAGCCGGAAGAGAGGGGAACTGTAGCGGATTTGCAGCATCTCCAGGACATGGTTGTGGTTAGCCAGCATATGCTCACGCTGCGGCACCAGGTCGGTGCGGGCCAGCAGCGGCCGCATGATCTCCCAATGGGCTTGATTCTTGTCGGCCGGGGGCAGGCCGATGCCAAAGTTGTTGCTCTCCAGGGTAAAGTCGATCCGGTTGAACCAGTCGCCCGAATCATAGCTGTCCCGGTCAAACGACTTGGAGCGCAAAATGTCGCTGCCCGCGTGGATGAAGGGGATGCCCTGGGACATGGCAACAATGCTCAGGGCCAGATTTTGCATCCGTACCCGATCCTCTAAGCCCATCTCGCCGGGGGCCTTGAACTGCACCGCGTCGAACAGGGTCTCATTGTCGTGGGCAGAGACGTAGACGATATGCTCCTCCGGGCTGAGGGTATAGCCGGTGGGCGAGCCGTTGTAGTCGATGTCGCGGCCGCGCACTTCATTGCCCTGGCCGTCGATCAGAACGTAGTCGGCCAGATTACCGGCCAACCCTACCCGCGTCTGGTCGGCAAAGCGGAAGAGGTTCAGCCGTTGCAAACTTTCGGAGCGGTTCTCATGCTCGTTGGGGATGGTGTAGAGGCCGGTGGCAAAGCCTTGCTCCAGGTAGCCGCCGAAGGGGTTGCCGCCGCGTACAGCGTCGCGCAGCCGGTCGTTGAAGGTGCCAATGCCCAGGCCGCCCACGTCGAGTTGGGTGGCGTTGCGACCCCGCGCATTACCGGCCACTTCGCCGAAGTCCCAGCCTTCACCGTAGACGTAGATGGAACGGCCGTCTACCCCATGCTCCTCCATTGTCAGGCCATCCAGCGCTTCGCGGACGGCAATCATATCATCCACCATGTGGTGGCCCATCAGGTCAAAGCGGAAGCCGTCCACCTTGTAGACGGTGGCCCACAGAATGACGGAATCGACCATCAGCTTCCGCATCATGTCATGCTCGGTGGCTGTGTTTTCACAGCAGGTGGAGCGGGTCATACGGCCGTTGCCATCCAACCGATGATAGTAACCGGGCACAACCTTATCCAGGACCGATTTGTCGCTCTGGCCGCTGGCGTTGGTGTGGTTATAGACCACGTCCACCACCACGCGCAGGCCGTTTTCGTTGAGGGCCTTGACCATCTCGCGGAACTCGATGATGCGCTGCGGGCCGTCGGGATCGGTGCTGTAGCTGCCTTCGGGGGCGTTAAAGTGGAAGGGATCGTAGCCCCAGTTGAAGCCATCCTGCGCCCGCACACTAGAGACAATCTCTTGCTGCTCCTCAGAGTCGGGGGGCAGCGAGGCCAACAGGTCAAAGTCCAGGTCTACCCAGGTCGATTTGTCCTCATCAATGGTGGCGATGTCGAAGGTGGGCAGCAGGTGGAGGTGGGTCAGCCCGGCCTCGGCCAGACGGATTAGATGCTGCATCCCGTCGCTCTCGGTGTGGGTAAAGGCCATGTAGGTGCCTCGATCCTCTTCAGGAACGGTCAGGTCAAAGACGCTAAAGTCGCGCACGTGCAGTTCGTAGATGGAGATGTCGGTGAACGCGGCCAACTCCGGTTTGACCAGCCCATCCCAGCTATCGGGGGCCAGGGCGGGGTCGCGCAAGTCCACAATCTGGCTGCGGAGGCTGTTCATGCTCAAGCTGATCGCGTAGGGGTCAGTGACCAGGTTGTTTTCGATACGGCTGGTTTGCGGCACGTAGACTTCCACTTCGTACAGATAGTATTGGTTGGTCCAGTCGGCGTCACCTTCGATGAACCAGGTGCCGCTGGCAGGCTCGGGCCGCATGGCCTGGACGCGGCTGGTTGTGGCCGGATCGCTGTCGGCAAAGCGGTGCAGGCGCACGCTGCGGGCGGTCGGTGCCCAAACGCGCAGGCTGGGTACGTCGCCTTCGTAGATAACGCCCAGCGGCCCATCGTAGGGGAAGACCTCATCCAGCACGCCGGGGATTTGCAGGGAGGTGGCGTCGAGTAAACGGCCGTTTGCCCCATAAGCCGCCACGGCTACCTGCCCCTTTAAGGCAATGCGGACCTGGCGCAAATCGTCCGGGCCGATTTCCAGGGCATCCAGCGGGCTGAGGTGGGGGAATTTCTGGCGCACGGCCTGGCTGAGGCCATCGGGATTAAGCGTCAGTTCGATTTCGTTGCCGCCCAGCCCATCGCCGTCGATACGCAGCCCGGCCTCGGCGTCATAATGGAGGACAAAGCGGGTGGCATCGGCCGGCACTTCCCAGGCGATGGCGTTTTGGCTGACCCAATGGGCGCGGGCCAGGCTCAGGTCGCCGGGCGGGGGGCCTTCGGTGTTGACAGTCAAGGATTCACTCTCCGGGTTGTATTCAAAAAATATCTGGTCTACGCCGGCGGGTACGGTAAATTCAACCGGCTCGCCGACTAGCTGGTCGGGGTCTTGGTTGAGGGCGATAACGGCCGTGTACTCCCCGGCCGCAATGCCATAAGCGGTCGCTTTATAGAGGCCCGCGCCGGTCGGGTCTTGCAGCCAGGTCAGCAGACAGGTAGCATCATTGTCTTCATCACAACCAATGGCCGCCTGAAAATCACCAATTACGATAGCGGTGGGATGGTTTACGCTGTCGGCCACCCAGTTGGTGCGGTGGTCGTAGAAGAAGCTGACCGTCTGGTCCTCAGCCAGTTCCAAGGGGATGTTGGGACCGTTGCGCTCGGCGTTGAGGCCGTAATTTTCATCCCAACTCTGGTCGATGGCTACCTTGTATTCGTAGCTGCCGGCCGTCAGGTCAAAACTATTGGTCCAAATGCCCGATAGCTCATCCAAAACCAAAAAGGTCTCGGCACAATTGGGCTGCCAGTCGCCGGGACAACCCAACTGGCTCTGGATGGTGCCGGGGATGGTCACAAAGTCGGGCTGGCGCACAGTGGGTGGCCCACTGGCGGCAGTGGCGGTTGGCGTTTGCAGGCGTAAGGGGGTTTCGGCCGGGGCTTCCGCAGTGGTAATTTCCATCACCTTGCTGTCCGAATCCCAGGTAAATGTGACCTGCGCGTCTTCGGGTACGCTAAAGGAGATGTTGGGGCCGTCGGGCAGGCCGTCCGCGCCGTAGTTGACCGCCCAACTTTCAGCCACCGCTACTTTGGCCTGGTAATCGCCGGCCGGAATGCGCGTCGTGGTAAAGCGGTAGATGCCGTCCCCTTCCGGGTCGGTCAGCAGGGAGCGCAGGCAGTCGGGCTGCCAGTCGCCGGGGCAGCCGATGGCCTCCTGGAAGTCGCCGGGCACGTTGGCAATCAGGCTGTTGATGCTGTCGCTGACCCAGTAGGTTTTGTGGTCATAGAAGAAGGTGACGGGGCCGTCCTCTTCCACGACGAGCGGGATGTTGGGGCCATAATATTCGGCGTTGAGGCCAAAGTTATCGTCCCAACTGCCGTTGAGGGCGGCTTTGTATTCGTAGCTGCCCGCTTCGAGTTGGAAGGTGGCCCGCCACAGGTCGTTTGAGGGTTGGTAAACGAGCTGGGTATCGCTGCATTCAGGCTGCCATTCGCCGGGGCAGCCTAATTGGGGCTGGATGGTACCGGCAATGGTGACGGTACGGGGCGGGGGTAAATCGGGCGGCTCGTCTTGGGCTGCGGCCGGGGCCAGGGCTGAAAAGAGGATAAAACTGAACAGGATGGTGAGCAAGCGGGTGAGTCTGGTTGTATGTGCCATCGGTAGATGACCTCCTAAAGTGCGTCTGAGAGAATGGCAGCTTGGGGCAGGGAACGGGTAGGGTTGGGCAATAGCATCCGTTGCTTCCCCAAACTGTTGTTCTCACTGGTAAAGGTAGGGAAGATGATACCCGATTTTAGTTGAGCTATCAACTATTTTTGGGGGATTCCTGTTCCGTAGATCAGAAACAGGGATAGTGACATATGTCACCTTTGTCAAGACCCAATATGGGCCAACTCTGAAATGGATAGTAGATCAGGATGATATTTGCCTGCCAGATTGACATAAGCGTGGACAACGGACGGTTGCATA
>SLGK01000134.1 GCA_007123775.1 Anaerolineae bacterium
ACCATCGGCGAAAGCGATATTGCCGACCCGGATCGGCTGGCTGAAAAATTGGCAGAACTGGCGGCCGGCGACCCCGACACCGTGCCATCGGCCCGCATCCGCGTGGCCCTGGCCCGGTACGGCGACCGAGGACGGATGACGAAGGACGGAGTCGGTCCTCGGTCTTCGGTCCTCGGTCCGTCCATCCTGCCGGCGCAGTTGGCCTACCTATCACCTGACGTGCCGGATACGCTTCTCTTGAGGGAGATTAGCCATGATTAAAGAAGAAACCAACACCCCCAACCCCGACCGGCTCTACGATTTACTGCCCGTCATCCACCGGCAGCGGGATGCCGAGGAGGGCTGGCCGCTGCGGGCACTGCTGCGCGTCATCGGCGAGCAGGTCAACCTCATCGAAGCCGACATGGACCAGTTGTATGAGAACTGGTTCATCGAAACGTGTGAAGATTGGGTTGTGCCCTACATCGGCGACCTGATCGGCTACCGGCTGGTCCACGAGGCGGGCGAACCGGGCGACCCTACCCTGCCTCAGAGCCGCCAGCTCAACAAGATTCTCATCCCCCGCCGCGAGGTGGCCAACACCATCGCCTACCGGCGGCGCAAGGGGACGCTGGCCCTGCTGGAACTACTGGCCCATGACGTGGCCGGCTGGCCCGCCCGCGCCGTTGAATTTTACCGGCTGCTGGGCTGGGCGCAGGCCATCAACCATATGCGCCCGGAGCGAGGTCAGACGGCCAACATTCGCTCTCCGGAGCGCATGGACCGGCTGGATGGGCCGTTTGACGACCTGGCCCATACGGTGGACGTGCGCCGTATCAATTCCCAGCGCAGCCTGGGCTGGCACAACATCCCCAGCGTGGGGCTGTTTGTCTGGCGGCTGCGGGCCTATTCCGTAACCCAGACGCCGGCCTACTGCCTGGAGCAGGTGGGGCCTCACTGCTATACCTTTAGCGTGTTGGGCAACGCGGCCCCGCTCTGTACCAAACCGGAGCTGGAGCCGGAACCGACCCATATCGCCGGTGAGCTGAACCTGCCCGTTCCCATCCGGCGTAAGGCGTGTGAAGCTAATCTGGGCGCCTACTACGGGCCGGACAAGAGTTTCCAGTTGTGGCAGGGGGCCACCGGCAGCGAAGAACCGGAACCGATTCCCATAGAGCAGATTGTGATTGCCGACCTGAGCCAATGGCAATACCGGCCGCGCCAGGGCAAGGTGGCCGTAGACCCCGAACTGGGGCGCATTGCCTTCCCGCCGCGCCATCTGCCGCGCAAGGGGGTTTGGGTAAGCTACCATTACGGCTTTAGCGCGGACGTGGGCGGTGGGGAATACGAACGGCCGATTTCCCAACCGGCCGGGGCAACCGTCTATCAGGTGGGCAACGGCGAATACGAGCGCATTGGCGACGCCCTGAACGTATGGCAAGAGGAAATGCCCCAGGACGCCGTCATTGAAATCGTACGTAGTGGCGTTTTTGTCGAGCAGATTGACGTGGTATTGCAGGCCGCCCAAACGCTGCAAATCCGGGCCGCCAACCGGGTACGCCCCGTCATTCGCCTGCTCGATTACCGCACCGACCGGCCCGATGCGCTGCACGTTGCCGGCGAGAAGGGCAGCCGCTTTACGTTGGATGGGCTGCTCATTGGCGGGCGGGGCGTTCACGTCACCGGCGCGGTGGCCGATGTGGTCGTGCGCCACAGCACGTTGGTCCCCGGTTGGGGGCTGCACCCCGACTGTGAACCGCGACGGCCGGCCGAACCGAGCCTGGAACTGGTCAATACCCCCGCTCGCGTCACCATCGAGCGCAGCATCGTTGGCTCTATTCAGGTCAACCAGGATGAGGTGCAAACCGATCCCATTGCCATTCGGGTGCGGGATTCGGTCCTGGACGGTACGGGCCGGGAACGGGACGCGGTGGGCGCACCGGCGGGGCTGCTGGCCCATGCCGTGCTGACGATTGAGCGCAGCACTATCTTTGGCCTGGTGCGTACGCACGCTATTGAGCTGGCGGAAAACAGTATTTTTATGGGGCGGATCAGGGTTGGGCGGCGGCAGCGGGGCTGTATGCGCTTCTGTTACGTCACGCCCGGATCGCGCACGCCGCGCCGCTACAACTGCCAGCCAGATTTGGTGAAAACGGCCGTTGCCGAACTCATGCAGCGTGAAGCAGCCGAGCGAAACGAGACTGTAGACGAAACCAAACAGCAACAGGCCCAGGAACGAGAAACCGAGCGCGTGCGCCCCCGCTTCAACGGCCTGCGCTACGGCACGCCCACCTACTGCCAGTTAGCCCTGGCCTGCGCCCCCGAAATCAAGCGCGGCGCCGACGACGAATCGGAAATGGGCGTATTTCACCATTTATACCAGCCCCAGCGGGAAGCCAATCTACGCGCCCGCCTGGACGAATACACGCCGGCCGGTATGGAGGCAGGCATCATTTTTGCGAGCTAGGAGGTTATTATGAAAGGCGATTTTACCCGCGATACCTTTAATCCGGTCCACCAATTCACCCGCGTGCTGATGCAGCAGGGGCGCGTCCAGTTAGACGCGGACAGCAATGAGCAGGTGGCTATCTTCTGGCATTATTTACGTGCCCTGGCCGCTGACTTGATTGGTCCACATGGCGGTCCGGCTCATGATCTAGGCTTTGCCATTGAGCCGGTTGAAGACGGCCCCGGTTTCAGCGTTGGCCCTGGCAGATATTATGTCAATGGGCTGCTGTGCGAGAACCGGGAAACCGTCACCTACGTCAATCCCTCCCACTGTATTTTTCCTGGCGAAGTGATTCTGGAAGAAGGACGCCGCTACCTGGTTTATCTGGACGTGTGGGAACGGCACTTGAACCACATTGAGGCACCCCCGATCCGGGAGGTGGCACTGGGTGGGCCGGACACGGCTTCACGGGCGCAGGTAGTCTGGCAAGTACGGCCGTTGCTGCTGGAAGAGGATGACGGCAATGGCGATAGCGAGGCCCGGCTGCGTGAACAGTTAGAAATGCTGTATCAACAACTGGCAAGAGCGCGAGCCACCGGAGACGAAGCGGCGGTAATTGAACTATCACGGCGTATCGCTGAAATAGAGGCTGAGTTACAAGCCTTAGAAAACGGCAATAGTTCCTGCGGGGCATTGCTGCGTGCCCTGTTGCCGACGACTAAAGCCCGGCTGCGTGCCCGTGCCCGCGTGGCCCAAAAGCCGGAAGACCCCTGCACCATTCCGCCCCAGGCCAGCTACCGCGGCGCGGAGAACCAACTATACCGTGTCGAGATTCACCGGCCTGGTAGCGCCGAGAACGCCACCTTCAAATGGTCCCGCGACAACGGTTCGGTGGTGTTTCCCATTCTGGCCGTGTCTGGCCAGACCGTATCGCTGGCTCATCTGGGGCGAGACGGCCGTTTTACCCTCAAAGAAGGGGATTGGGTCGAAGCGATTGACGACGACTACACGCTGGAAGGGCGCTCATCTGACCTGCTGCGCGTGGAGAAGGTGTTCCGCGAGGAGCAAAAAGTGCTGCTTTCGGCCGCACCCCACAAAGTGGGCCGGGATTTGAGCCGCTACCCCTTCCTGCGCCGTTGGGACCAGCCTGGCACAGAAAATACGGGCGGGGCGCTGCCGGTTCAGGAAAGAGAATGGCTGGCGCTAGAGGACGGCGTTCAAGTTCGTTTCGGCGGGGACGGCGACTACCGTAGCGGCGACTACTGGCTCATCCCAGCTCGTACCGTGACCGGCGACGTGGAATGGCCGCTGGATGCCGAAGGCGGCCCGGCCGCCCGGTCACCGCACGGCATCCAACATTACTACGCCCCGCTGGCCATCATCACCTTTGGCGAGGCCGCATCGGTGGCGGATTGTCGCTGCGTGATTGAGCCTGTTGCCCGATGCCGCCGTGACGATGATAATGGCAACGGCCGTTAACTGCCGTCCAACGACAATTTAACACTGTGAGGAATCTTTCGACGCTGACAGCGGAAGATTCCTCACTTGCCTAACAATCCTCACCTCCTGCCCCAATAAATGTCACAATCTCCCGTTTTGCCCCTTTCAGGCCCGCCTACCGCTTGGAAAAATCAGCAGATTCCGTCATAATTGGGTAAAGGATTCCCCAAATTTGGGAGATCATAGAGTTATTAAGAGCCACCGCACGATATGGCATCGTGCTACCCATGAAGGAGTTAAAATATGTCAAAAACAGTAAAAGTTGCTGTCACCGGCGCGGCCGGCCAGATTGGCTACGCTCTGTTACCCCGTTTAGTCTCTGGTGAAGTTTTCGGGCCGGACACCAAAGTTGCGCTTCACCTGTTGGAAATCACCCCCGCGCTGCAGGCGCTTGAAGGTGTGGTCATGGAATTGAATGACTGTGCCTTTCCCCTGTTAGAGAACATTGTTGTTACCGATGACCCTGATGTTGCCTTTGATGGCGTCAACTGGGCCTTGCTGGTAGGGGCCAAACCGCGCGGCAAGGGCATGGAGCGGGGCGACCTGATTCGTGAAAACGGCCCGATTTTTGTGGGTCAAGGCAAGTCGCTTAACACTCGCGCCGCTGACGACGTGCGCGTGGTCGTGGTGGGCAATCCGGCCAATACCAACAGCCTGATCGCCATGCACAACGCCCCGAATATCCCCAATGAGCGTTTTTCGGCACTGACGATGTTAGACCAGAACCGGGCTTACTCCCAACTGGCGGAGAAGGCGGGTGTGCCCGTAACGGCCGTTAGCAACGTCACCATCTGGGGCAACCACAGCGCCACCCAATACCCCGACGCCGACAACGCCAAGATAAACGGCAAGCCAGTCCCCGAAGTCATCACTCATCACGAATGGCTGCGTGGCGAGTTTATCGCCACCGTCCAGAAGCGGGGCGCGGCTATCATTGCCGCTCGTGGCCTTTCTTCGGCCATGTCGGCGGCCAATGCGACCATCGACCACGTGCGGGCTTTCCTCAACAAAACACCCGATGGCGACTGGTTCTCGGCGGCCGTGCCTTCTGACGGCAGCTACGGCATCGCCGAGGGATTGATTTTCTCCTTCCCCATCGTCAGCGATGGCCAGGGTGGGTATGAAATCGTCCAGGGCCTTCACATCAACGATTTTGCCCGCGAAAAGATCAGCGCCACTGAGGCTGAACTGCTGGATGAAAAATCCGTTGTGGCCGATTTGTTGTAAAAGCAGGAACGCGGAGTTTCGCAAAGGACCGCAGACTTGTGCTGAGCGCAGCCGCAGTAGATACGCGGAGGAAAGCTTTTCTTTTGTTTTTCTCCGTGCAACTCTGCGACCGCTCAGCGCATCTCTGCGTAACTGATTATAGAACCGAAAAGAGCCTTGCTTAGCAAGGCTCTTTTCCGGGAAGAGGAAGAAAAGGAGAAAGGAGGAAAGTTACATTACAGATACCAATACGTTGTCACTATCTTTATTGTGATACAGGAATATTACAATTACCATTACAATTTTGTACCTGTACGATAATTAGACTGTAGCAGATAATCCGTCAGTTTGCTGGTTTGCCCTATACAGCAAGCCTGTAAATCTTTTTACACAACGAGTCGCCGTGCGTCATTGATCCCAGCTACGCGCTCCGCCTTACGCACCCATCATGCCATGAACCTGGTTACTCTCGAAGATGTCAGCAAGCAGTATAGCGAACGGCCGTTATTCGAGTCGGTCAATTTACGTATTAACGTGGGCGACCGCATTGGCCTGATTGGCGTCAACGGCAGCGGCAAAACGACCCTGCTGCGAATCGTGGCCGGAATAGAAACGGCCGATTCAGGCCAGGTTACGGTTTGGGGCGGCGTGCGGATTCGCTTTCTACCCCAGATGCCCCCGCTCACGCCGCAAGCCACCGTCCTCGACCAGATTTTTGCCAGCGATTCGGCCCAGATACAACTACTGCGTGACTACGAACAGACCAGCCACCGCCTGCAAGCCAATCCCCACAACCCCCAACTGCAAGACCGTCTGGCCTACCTGACCGGCGAGATGGAGCGTACCAATGGCTGGGCGGCCGAAGCCAACGCCAAAGCGATTCTAACCCGTCTCGGCATTACCGATTTCGAGGCCACCATTGACACGCTTAGCGGCGGCCAGCAAAAGCGGGTGGCCCTGGCCCAGGCCCTCATTGACCCGGCCGATTTGCTTATCCTCGACGAGCCGACCAACCACATTGACGCCGAAACGATTGATTGGCTGGAGAATTACCTGCTGACCGTGCCCCACGCACTCTTGCTTGTCACCCACGACCGCTACTTTTTGGACCGGGTGGTCAACCGTATCCTGGAGCTGGACCGGCGGGAGATTATGAGCTATCCGGGCAACTACGGCCGTTATCTGACCCAACGCACCGCCCGCGACGAACGATTAGCCAGCGCCGAAGCCAAACGGCAAAAGCTGCTCAAGCAAGAGATGGAATGGCTGCGACGCGCCCCGATGGCTCGCGGCACCAAGCAAAAAGCGCGTCAGCAGCGCATTGAAGTGATGCAAACGATAGGCTATGATCGCAGCGACAAGCGGGTGGTCATGGCTCTGGCCGGCCGTCGCCTGGGCAAACAGGTGCTAACCGCCACCGACCTTGCCAAAAGCTACGGTGACCTACAACTATTCCACAACCTTGACTTTACGCTGGAACCGGATGACCGCATTGGCGTCATTGGCCCCAACGGCGCCGGCAAAAGCACGCTGCTGGACATCCTGGCCGGTCACGCCCAGCCGGATGCGGGCCAGGTGCGCTGGGGCGAGACGGTTCGCCTGGCCTACTACGACCAGCAGAACCGGGGGCTGCAAAAGGCTATCGAACGCAACCTGCGCGTCATCGACTTCATCAACGAAGAAGCGCCGCTCATCCTGACCGACGAGGGGGAACGGGTAGACGCAGCCAAAATGCTGGAATGGTTTCTCTTTCCCCGGCCACAGCAGCAGGCGCGGCTGTCGGCCCTCAGCGGCGGCGAGCGACGACGACTCTACCTGCTCAGCCTGCTGGTCCACCGGCCCAACGTCCTCTTCCTGGACGAGCCGACCAACGACCTGGATATTCCGACGCTAAATGTGTTGGAGCAGTTCCTGG
>SLGK01000292.1 GCA_007123775.1 Anaerolineae bacterium
ACCAGGTCGGCCATACAGTCGGTGAAACGTTGCAACGTCTGTAAATCAACGGCCTGGTTAACCTCAATAGGTAAGTTGAGGGCATTGATGATTAGCTGGCCGGGTGGGGCGATGTGGCGTACGATGCCCGTTGCCCGGTCTACAATCACCTGTCGTCCGCCCACCGCCATAGCTGAGGAGGCGATGTGCTGTCCTACGCGAAAAATGGCAGCGTTGGCTGTGCCGCCGCCAATGTCTACATTTGTCACCTGGCTAAACCGGGCTGCTGAATAAGCAGCCGCGCCCGCCCCGCGCCCGGCAATCTGGGCTTCCACGTTTGGCCCGGCCACCATAACCACAAACTCCCCTGCTAAATCAGAGATGGCGGCCAGAATCTCATCAGCGTTCCGGGTGCGGGCAATCTCGCCCGTAACAATGACCGCCCCTGTCTCAATCTGTGCCGGCGTTATGCCGGCGTCGTGATAAGCGGCGTTGACTATTTGGGCCAGGCGGGGCGCGTTTACTTCGTCATTTTTTCGTAAGGGGGTGATCCGGATGGGACTTTCGTAGAGGAGGGACCGAGCGGTCACGTTAAAGCGCGGAATCTGGCCTGGTTGGGCTACGTTGGCGACTTCCAGGCGCGAAAAAACCACCTGGGTCGTCGTGGTACCCACGTCTATGCCGACGCTGAGCATGGCCCGCGAGGTATGCATGGGTTGGTATCAAGCCCTCCTTGTCTGAGTGCCGGGCAGCCACTCTTGGCTTTACACGCCACTCGTCTGTAGTGCCCGCAATTGCTGCCATTGTACCCGCTACCCCGGCTTTGCCGCAACGTTTCAGATAGAGAATGTCGCCAAAGCCAGTTTTTGATGGTATAAGCAGCATATTTTCGTATAGCCAGTTACAAAAGAAAATTAAACCACATAAAGTTTAGTGAAAGCTATCAAAATCTTCGCGCAGTCGCTACACGAGTATTACTGGTGATATTTGTTTAGCTGAAGACAGAATGAACGCATTCAGCCCCCTGCTGCTGTTACGATCCGTAATCTACGCTATAATGATTTCGGCATGGTTCAAGTCAGCTTGACAATTCACTGACCGAAGACGGAGGACGAAAGGCCGATGACCAGAGCAGTTCCGTCCTTCGTCTTCGGTCCTCCGTCAAAAGAGGAAGGACATATGAAAATTGGCATGATTGGTTTAGGCAAAATGGGCGCCAACATGACGCAGCGGCTTCTGCAGGGTGGCCACCAGGTAGTTGTGTTTGATCTTAATAAAGAGGCCGTGGCCACGGCCGTTGCCCACGGCGCTATCGCTGCCCCACAGGTGACTGACTTCCCTACCCTACTCGACGTGCCCAGCGTCGTTTGGGTCATGGTTCCCGCCGGCGGCCCGCTTGAAGAAATAGTGGCTAATCTGGCTGAGGTCCTGGCTCCAGGTGACATCATTGTTGATGGCGGCAACAACAACTACCAAGATACCATGCGTCGCGCCCGGTGGCTATACGAAAAAGGCGTCTATTTTGTGGACGTAGGCACCAGCGGCGGCGTCTGGGGTTTGGAGCAAGGCTACAGCATGATGGTCGGCGGCCACGAAGAGGCCGTAGCCCATCTGCGCCCGGTGCTGGAGACATTAGCCCCTGCCCCCGACCAGGGCTGGGGACACGTCGGGCCGAGTGGCGCCGGTCACTTCGTCAAAATGGTCCACAACGGCATTGAGTACGGCCTGATGCAGGCCTATGCTGAAGGTTTTGAAATCCTAAAGACCAAAGAGTCATTCGATCTCGACCTGTACCAGGTGGCAGACATCTGGCGATCAGGCAGCGTTATTCGCTCCTGGTTGCTAGAACTGACAGCCAACGCGCTGGCCGACGACCCCCATCTGAGCGACATCCGGGGCTGGGTCGATGATAGCGGCACCGGCCGCTGGACGGTCTTTGAAGCCATTGATCTGGACATACCGGCACCGGTCATCACGGCTGCGCTTCAGGCACGCTTTGTCAGCCGTCAGGAAGAAAGCTATGCCGCCAAGCTACTGGCCGCTATGCGAAATCAGTTTGGTGGTCATGCGGTCAAAAGCAGCGAGTAGCAGGTAAGGCAACGCGCAGTACGCCACCCGCTACCCGCACAAGGAAAAACAATGTCTAAAAACAACCAACCCACCACCATCGTCATTTTTGGGGCTACAGGCGACCTGACGCAGCGCAAACTAATACCAGGTCTTTTTAGCCTCTTCTGCAAAGGTCTGCTGCCGGACCGGTTTGCCATTGTCGGCTTTTCCCGAACAGACTGGTCGGACGATGATTTCCGCCAGCAGATGTTGGCCGGCATGGAAGAGCTGGCACCGGAGATGCTCAACGAAGCGAAATGGCCGGACTTTGCTCCCCATCTCCACTACCTGCCGGGCGATGCGACTGAACCGGCCGCTTACGATACGCTGCAAACCCGTTTAACCGAACTGGAAGACGGGTCAGCCAACCGGCTCTACTACCTGTCCACCGCGCCCCGCTTTTTCGAGCCGATTGTGACCCTTTTGGGTGAAGCAGGCATGGTGGCTGCGGCAGAAAGTGAATCAGAAACGGCCGTTTGGCGGCGCGTCGTCATTGAAAAACCGTTTGGCCACGACCTGGCTTCAGCCCAGGCCCTAAACCAGGTAGTCCACGCCGTTCTCAACGAGGACCAGATTTATCGCATTGACCATTATCTGGCCAAAGAGACGGTGCAAAATCTGCTCGTCTTCCGCTTTGCCAACACCATGTTCGAGCCAATCTGGAACCGCAACTTCATCGATCATGTGCAAATCACCGTCGCCGAAACCGTAGACGTGGGCCACCGGGCCGACTATTACGACCAGTCGGGCGTCATGCGCGACATGTTCCAAAATCATCTGATGCAGCTTTTGGCGCTGGTGGCCATGGAACCGCCGGCCGCTTTTGACGCCGACGCCATCCGGGATGAAAAGGTTAAGACAATGCGGGCCATACGGCCGTTGACGACCGCCGAGATTTGTAGACAGACAGTCCGTGCCCAGTATGAAGGCTATCGCGACACCGAAGGCGTGGCCACTGACTCTGAGACAGCCACGTATGCCGCTCTGGAATTGTATATTGACAACTGGCGCTGGCGCGGCGTCCCCTTTTATCTCCAGTCGGGCAAAGCATTGGCCCACAAGGTGTCAGAGATTATTGTGCAGTTTAAGGAACCGCCCCACATGATGTTTACCATCCCGCCCGACGAGCCGATCCCGGCCAACTACCTGGCCCTTTGCTTACAGCCCCACGAAGGCTTCCACCAGCGCATCGAGCTAAAAGAGCCGGGAAGAGCCGTCAAGCTGCGGTCGGTCGATATGGACTTTCGTTACGAAGCGCTTTTCCAGCCAGAAAGCGTTCCCGAAGCCTACGAAACGCTGCTAAACAACGCTCTGGAGGGAGATGCCACCCTTTTCACCAGGGGCGATGGTATTGAGGCTGCCTGGCGCATCATTGATGACGTACTGGCCGCCTGGCAGAGTGACAAAGCACCGCCGGTCGTCAGCTACGCGCCCGGCAGTTGGGGTCCGGACGAAGCGGCTGAACTATTGGGCAAGAAGAGACGGCGGTGGCATCATGGCTGTGTTAGCCAATAGCGACAGGAGACAACATACCTCTGCGGCGCACCAACAGACGAATGAAAGCGGAGCGCTGGCTTCCTAGCCGGCCCGGTGCCAGCAGGGATGCTGGCGCTCCATTCACAGAGGAGTTCCCCATGGGCGCAGCGCACCACGATAAATGAAAATCATCTGCGTTTATCCGCGTTAATCTGCGTCCTATTTTCGAAGGAGGAACGGGCTTTGCCAAAGATGCCCGGACTATGCTTATGAACGACCAGAAGCAAGCGTTTGATCGACTGATTGTGCCCGATGCTAATGCTTTAGCAGCGGTCGCGGCTGACCAATTTGTGGCCCTGGCGCGGGCGGCAATGGCCGCCAACGGCCGTTTTAGCGTAGCGCTGGCCGGGGGCAGCACGCCGCAGGGTATGTACCGGCTGCTGACCCAAACCCCACGCCGGGAGCAGGTAAACTGGACCAACGTTCACGTTTTCTGGGGCGACGAGCGGTTTGTGCCCCCGGACGACCCGGACAGCCTGTGGCGCATGGCCCGGAACACGCTGCTGGACGACCTGCCCATTCCCGACGACCAGATTCACCCCATGCCCACCGTCGGCCTGTCGCCGGCCGCGGCCGCCCGGCAGTATACCCACACCCTGGCTCGCTTTTTCGCTTCCGTCCCACCCCGCTTTGACCTGATTCTGCTGGGCCTGGGGGACGACGGCCATACCGCGTCCATTTTCCCCGGCCAGCCGGCCGTCACGCCGGGACCAGCGTGGGTGATGCCCGTAGCCAACGCCCCCAAGCCTCCCCCCACCCGCCTGACGCTGACTTTTACCATTATCAACCAGGCAGCCAACGTGATCTTTCTGGTAACGGGGGCTGAAAAAGCGCAGGCAGTGGCCCAGGTGTTGGCCGGCACGCCCGACCCCAGTCAGTGGCCGGCTCTGGGGGTACAACCGCAAAACGGCCGTTTGCTGTGGCTGCTCGATCAGGCGGCGGGCGCCCAACTGGCCGAATAACGTGCCTGGCGGCTCAAGACAACCAACGGTCTGTGAGCTTTTGTTTAAGATCAGGTGATCTTCCACACTCTATACCCCAGTCGGTGTCCGGTAAGCTATGGTAACGCCCGTTCACTTGCTATTGCTGGCGTGTGCTTATGCTCAAATAAGGTATGGTTATATGAACCCCATCACGGCCTATCTGGTCGAGAACATGATCGCCATCTACTTTTTTTACGGCCTGGCCTTTTACACGTTGGGGCTGGCGCTGTGGTTGGCCAGCCGGCGGGCGTCGGAATTTCGTTTTGTGCGGGCCATACGGCCGTTAGCCCTCTTTGGCCTCATTCACGGTGGTCACGAATGGTTTGAGATGTTCCAGCAAATCGCCACCACACTTGGCGGCCACACACCCGGCGTTTGGGAAGAAACGGTTCGCCTGGGTACGCTGCTGGTCTCTTTTGTCATGCTGACCCTGTTTGCCATGCTGCTGCTGGCCCCTGAGAACAAAACCAAACGCTACGCCCTGATTGGTTCAGGCACATTGGTCGCTGTCTGGCTGCTCAGCCTGCTGCTGGTGGTGGTCAATCAGCAGCCAACGTTATTGGGCATATTCTCCCTGGCCGATGTGCTGGGTCGGTATTTACTGGGTATACCAGGTGCGTTGTTGGCGACCATTGCCCTGATGAACCAGCAGCGTACCTTTCGTGAACACCAGATGCCCCAATTTGGCCGTGACCTGGTGTGGTGTGCCAGCGCGCTTTTGCTCTATGGCGTTGTCGGACAGCTTTTCGTGCGCCAGACGGCAATTTTTCCTTCTACAATTATCAACAGTACGCTTTTTCTGACCTGGGTTGGTGTGCCGGTCCAGTTGTTCCGGGCCGCCATGGCCACGACGCTGGCCTTTTTTATGATGCGTGCCCTCAATGCGTTTGAGCTAGAAAGTTTGCAGCGTTTGGAAGCAGCCAATGAGGCGCAGTTAGCAGCCCAGGCGGCGATGATGCGGTCAGAACGCGAGGCCAGCCGTGAAACGTTACATCAGGTGGTGCAGGCCCAAGAGGCGGAGCGGCAGCGGATTGCTCGTGAACTGCATGACGCTACCGGCCAATCGTTAACGGCCATTGCCCTGGGGCTACACGGCGTTAATACTGCCATGAAGACGGCCGATCCCCGCCTGCGCGATCAAATTCAACAGTTGGAAGATTACGGCACCAGTGCCCTGAAGGAGTTACGCAAGATTATTGCTGATTTACGGCCGTCTCAACTGGACGATTTGGGCCTGGTGCCGGCGCTAGAATGGTACGCCAAAGATTTCGAGCGACATTATGACATTGCCGTCCAGTTTGAGGTATCGGGTAAACAGGAGCGCTTGCCCGACGATTATGAGACGGCCCTTTTCCGCGTAGCGCAGGAGGCGTTGACCAATGTGGCCAAACATGCCGGCGTTAGTGAAGCGTCACTGCGCCTGCGCTTTTTAACCCGGCGCGTCTGCCTGCGCGTGATAGACCAGGGTCGTGGCTTTGACCCGGCCCCGCTGGCCGAGGGGAGCGGTCTGAGCGGCTGGGGGCTGCGTGGCATTCAGGAGCGGGCCACGCTTCTGGGTGGCAGCAGTCAGATTACATCCGCGCCCGGTGAAGGCACGACGGTCCAGGTTTGTATTCCGCGCACCCATGGCAACGGCGTAAATGAGGTAAACGATGGAGAAGATTCGGTTATTGCTGGTCGATGACCATAAGATTGTACGGGCCGGTTTGAAGATGCTTTTTCAGGCCGAGCCGGATATAGAGATTGTGGGGGAGGCGTCGAGCGGCGCGTCGGCGTTGGACTGTGTGGCTGAATTGCAGCCGGACGTGGTGGTGATGGATGTGGCTATGCCGGGCATGAGCGGCATTGAGGCCACGCGCCGGATTAAGGCGGAAAGACCGGAAACGGCCGTTATCGCGCTCACCATGCACGAAGATGAACAATACTTCTTCCAGATGTTGGCCGCCGGGGCTTCCGGCTACGTGCCTAAACGGGCCGCGCCTGACGATCTCGTTTCCGCCATTCGCGCCGTCAGCCAGGGCCAGGTATTCCTCTACCCCAGCCTGGCCAAGCTGCTGGTGGCCGACTTCTTACAGCGCTCTGATCCCGAAGTCGAGCTGGCCCCGGCTGCTGAGCTGACCCCCCGCGAGCGCGAGGTATTGACCTGCATTGCCGAAGGCTATACCAACCGCGAAATTGGGGAAAAACTCACCATTAGCGTCAAAACTGTTGATCGCCACCGGGAAAACATCATGCACAAACTCAACATGAACAGCCGGGTAGACCTGGTGAAGTATGCGATTGAGAAAGGGTTGATTACGTTATAGATGGTGCGTAGTGCGTAGTGCGTAAAGCGCCGCTTATTACGCACTACGCACTACGCATTACGCATTACGTCATGGGTAAAATCCCCCATACGCCGTTCCTGCCAGAGAGAATTTAAGCCAGTAACCCCA
>SLGK01000053.1 GCA_007123775.1 Anaerolineae bacterium
GGGATGAATAGCGGAGTGGCGAAGTGGCAGAGTGGCGGAGTTACCTCGCTACTTTACCGCACGGGCGATATGCTGGAGTAAATCTTCTTCTGAGAGGGGGCCGTCTACGTGGTAACGGCCGTTGATAACCGTGTGGGGTAGCTGATAGGCTGAAAACTTGAACATCGCTTCGGGAAAACGGTCGGCCATAATCAGGTAAGCGCGAACTTGCTCGTGGGCCACGCAGAGGGCGAAAGCCGTCTTGGCCACCAGCGCGCCCGTTTCATTGTTGGCCGCCGTTAAGATTTGTAGTGAGACCTCCTGCTTGAGGCCGCGCAGTTGGATGCGCGTCTTTGGTTCCAGCGTTTGCCCTTTGAACGAAACCACCTGGATAGCGGTAATCAGCGAGGTAAGCTGATAGCCCACTGGCCAACCCACGATACGGACACCATAGTCTATGGTGGACGGAGGACTGAGGACGGAGGACGGAGTAGCCTCATCACTTCCGTCCTCCGTCTTCCGTCCTTCGCCTTCTTGTTCGCCCATGACCCCAATCACGGGGTAGTAATCATAGCTAACGCGGCGCGGAAAGAGGCGGAACTGTATCTTCTCAAACTGTTCGGCCAGGGTGCGGCAGAGAACGGCCGTTTCCCGTTCATCTTCTGTTTGCCGCTCGCTGCCCCACATGTGCAGGTGAACAGGGCGCGGCAGCCTATCAAAATAGCCGGGCAATAAAGCCCAGGTCTCGGCGTCGAACGGGTAGGGGGTGGTTGTCATGTTTTTGCTCACGTATTGCGTGTTGCGTATTGCGTAGCGTCACCCATAACGGAATACGGAATACGCACTACGCACTATTTCTTAATCACCCAGCGACGTGCCCAAATCGCGGGCGGTCAATATGGTGTCGCCGTCCAGCGGAACGGTTTTCATACGACGGGTGGCCTCAACCAGGGGCACGTAGCGCACGTTGGGCGGATCGAGGGCGACCATAACGTCGGTCTGGCCCGCTTCGATAGCGCGCACGGCGGCCGCGCCAAAGCGGAGGGCCAGGAGCCGGTCGGCCGACGTGGGTTTGCCCCCACGCAGCAGGTGGCCCAGGACCACACAGCGGGCTTCTTTGCCGGTCAATTCCTGCAACTGGGCCGCCACCTGGTCACCAATGCCGCCCAGCCGTTTGGCCCGGCCTACTTCTTTGGCCTGGACCACGTAATCGCCGTTTACGGGTCGCGCTCCTTCGGCCACCACGACCATAGAAAAGTGACGGCCGTTGCGCTCTCGGTCCAGCACCTTTTCGGCCACCCTGTTAATATCGTAGGGGATTTCGGGAATAAGAATGGCGTCGGCCGAACTGGCCACGCCGGCGTGCAGGGCAATCCAGCCGGCATAGCGGCCCATTACCTCGATGACCATGACTCGCTGGTGAGATTGGGCTGTCGAATGGAGGCGGTCAATACATTCGCTGGCGAAGAAAACGGCCGTGTCAAAGCCAAACGTCACCACCGTATGCTCCAGGTCATTGTCAATCGTCTTGGGCACGCCTACCACACGCAGCCCCTTTTCCCACAGGGCGTGGGCAATTTCCATCGAGCCATCGCCGCCAACGGCAATCAGGGCGTCAATGCCGTTATCGGCAAAAGCGGCCACCAGTTCATCCGAGCGGTCTACCTCAACATAGCTGCCATCTGGCTGCTGGACCGGATAGCGGAGGGGATTGCCCCGGTTGGTCGTGCCGATGATAGTGCCGCCCAGGTGAGTAATGCCGCGCACTTTATCCCGATCCAGCGGAACCAGGCCGCCCTTTGGAAATTTTTCGGGTATGAGCAGACCGTTGTAGCCGTCGCGGATGCCCACCACCTCATAACCATGATTGAGCGCCGCTAAAACGACCGCTCGAATCACGGCGTTCAGTCCCGGCGCGTCGCCGCCGCCGGTATTGATGGCGATACGTTTGATGCTAGTCAAGTTGAAGCTCCTCTGCGAGAAGCGTGAAACGTGATGCGTGTATTGTTCACGCATCACGTTTCACGTTTCACTTCTTACGTTTCACGTTTCACCAGTAGTTTAACACAACCTCACCGGCTGACGTAGGGCAAAAAGAGGTGGTTATCCAGTGGCAGTGGCGGTGACTCGACCCCAGCGAAGGGGGGCCAAAAGCCGCTAGCTACCTGATAGTTAGCGCTGGTTGCCGCTTCGGTCTGGGCCACCGGCTGGCCGATTGTGCCCTCGACCCGATAGTCGGTTGACCAGGAATAACCGGTACCGCCGGCAATGGTGGACCAGTCAAGATTGAAGCTGGCCGACGATTGGCTCAGAACCACGCCGGCAGACAGCAGCAGAACGGCCGTTGCCAGCAAAAAAAGCAATCGTTTCGCTTTCATGGTGTCCCCCTATTGTATTGTTACCATGATGGCCACTGTACCCGTGCCTTCGTCTAGCGACGACAGGGCTTTGCCAATGACCGTGCCCAGGGCCGGATTGTCAGCTCGCATAGCGTGGCCGGGCGTCGGAGAGGAAACGAGCAAATCGCCTGGCTGGATAGCCCCGTAAGAAGCATCCACTTTAATGGTAGCGAACGCCCCCAGGGTCACAATCGTCAGGTAATCACCGGGATTGATCACACCAGCAGCGGCAGTCCGGCCTGTCTGACCTAAGGCTGTGTCGTCAAGCTGGTAAGCGGCATCAACAACGCCGATAACGGCCGTACTCGCTTCCGTATCCGCCTTACGCACCAATGGCACAGGAATGTTGCCCACCACCGGATCGGTCACGCCGGTCACAATCACCAGATCGCCCTGGCTCAGCGGTTCAGGCCCATCGTTACGGGCAATATCCACCACATAACCCGATTTGCTGCCGGTGACGGTCAAGTTACCATCCACAACGACATGACCATCAAAGTAGCCAGCCACGCTGCCGGGCCCACCGCTTCTGCCCATAACCCCGACCCCATTTTGGCTAAAGCCGAGAACGCCGGGTGCAAACTGGTTTTGAGATGAGGGAGTGGCTGTACTCTGCCCATAAACGCCAATCCCGGTTGAGGAAGAGAAATGGCCACCGTAGCCACTGCCCTGGGTCGTGGCGTTGCCAACACCGCGCACGCCGTGCGCCCGGCCGATGCCCACGACCCCATCACCACCACTGGTCCCTAATTGAGAACTACCAATAACGGCCGTACCCGTGGCCATATTACCAAACACGCCCACACCGAAGGTGGCCCCGCTGGTACCGTAGACGCCTGCGCCGTGCAGACTGTGGCCATGAACGCCGGGCACATAGACATTATTAGCGGTTGATTGAGCGTTGCTCTGACCGTACACGCCGATGCCGGTTGTTGATTGGAAGAAGCCCCCGTAACCACTGCCCTGGTTGGGACCACTGTTGGTACCATAAACGCCGTAAACCTGCCCCGTGCCCTGCAGCCCAATGCCTTCTGTGGATTCGACGCGCACGGCCGTGCCGGTCGCCGCCTGTTTAATTTCGGCTCCGGGGCGCAGGCTCATGGCGTAGGGCGCGGGGCGAATCGGCTGCCGCGGCGACAACGTTTGCCCGCCGACAATAATTGACAGCCACAATCCCTGCCCGTCAAAATGTCCCTGGGGAATAGGTAGCGGCACCGCAAAAAGACCGTCAGAAACGTTGACGTTCAAATTGCCACTGTCATAGATGGCCGTGCCACCGGATGGGGCGACGTACAACAAGAAGCGCATGGTGTAACTGCCGGTTAGAGGCACGCCGTTGTTGTCAGTCAGGCGGCCCTGATAGCTGATGGATTCGGTGACGGTGGCCAGATTGGTCGAGAATACGGCCGTTTCCCCCACCTGATCCCCATTCCCCGCCGTCTGGGAAAACGCAGGCAATACGCCTACCACTCCCAACACCAGGGCAATCACAGCGACAATACCAACTACCATCGAATTTTTGTTTAAGTGAATCGTCATGGTTTTTCTCCTTGTTTGTGATGTTGCCGGTGGCAAGTCAACTCGCCACCTGCTACCTGCCACCTGCTACCTGCCACCGCTCTGCCTCACGCCAGGCAGCCAGGGCCAATGCCTCTTCACCCTGAGCAGCGTAGACATCGGCCAATAAACTCCAGGCCAGAGGATCGGTGGCATCCAAATCGACGGCGCGTTCCAGATGAGCAACGGCCGTTTCCCACTCTCCTACCAATAAATATAAATGGCCCCAGGCAGCGTGGAGACGAGCGGTATTGGGGGCCAGGGCTGCCGCCTGGGCGTAGGCCATCTCTGCCTGGGGCAAGGCGTCTAGCTGCCCGTGGCCCACGGCCTGCCCGTGGCCCACGGCGCTGGTATAAAACTGTGCTTTGGCCGTCCAGAAGGTCGGGTCTTGAGGGCGAATGGTCAGGACCTGCTCCCAGGCTTCGGCCGCAGCGGCCAGGTTGCTTTGCGCCCCCTGCACCTGGGCCAACTGCTGCCAGTAGGCGGGCGATTGGGGCCAGGTGGCAACGGCTTGTTGAGAAGCGGCCAGAGCCTCAGCCAGATTCCCCTGCTGCGCCATCTGGATACTGTGTTGATGGGCCATATCGGCTTGTAAGAAACGGCCGTTGCCCCACCAGCCGCCTACCAATGCTGCCACGATTAAAATGGCAGTTAGCCACTTTGTGAGCGTATTGGGCATGGCGTATTGCGTCGGCGGCGCTGAATACCCATTACCCACTACAGAATACGATTCATCGCCCGTCAGTGCCACCACAACCCCCAGCAACAGGTAGCTCGTTACCGCCGTGGGGGCTACGTCAAAGCTGAACAGATTGCCCGCCAGATTGGCCACCAGCGCCGCCAGACAGCCCAACAAGAGCAGCCGGCGGTTCTGATCGTCCGCTGCTTGTGCCTGCCGCAGCGCCCGCCAGCCCCACCAGAAGACCATCCCCCACAGCCAGAGTGTGGCGATTAGCCCCAGGATACCCAGGGTCACGGCCGTATCCAGCAGCCAGTTGTGGGCGCGGTCCACAAACACCTGCCGCCCCTGGTAATAGACCAGTTCCGGCGGAAAGACGCGCATAAACTGGATGCCCATACTATCGAGACCGTACCCCAGAAACGGCCGTTCGCCGATCAGCGTCAAGGTGGCTCGCCAGATAGTGCGCCGGGCGGCAATCGAGCCGGCATCGACCAGCAGGAAGCCGCGCAGCACCAGCAGGCCACCGCTCGTCAGGAGCAGTCCCGTGCCAATAGCCAGCCGGCGCCGCCCCATTTGTGAGAGTTGGGGCCAGACCCATCCGATCAACAGCACCAGCAGCCCCATTCCGGCGGCCAGCCAGGCGGCCCGCGCCAGCGTCAGGCCAACAAAAGCCAGTTGGCCCAGCGCCAGCAAGATCAAACCAATTTGGGCCAGGCGGTTGGTAGTGCTCAGAGCCAGCACCAGCGTCAACGGCAGCAGCAAGGCCAGGTAAGCCCCCACAAAGTTAGCACGCCCCAGCATGGCGTAGATGGGGGAGCGGGCATCGGTAACAAGTTGAAACGGATCGTGTCCGATCCATTGCAGGGCGCTGAGGAAAAGCAGGGGGACGGCCGTGGCCACCGGCGCACCCAGCAGCAGCCGGGCCTGGGCCAGCCGGTGCAGCCGCGTGGCTACAATCAGAGCCAACAGTAAATAGCTGAGCAGCGTCAGCAGCCCATAGGCTCGTTCCTGACTGCCCCAAAAACTGAGGTTGGGATTAACGGCCGTTACCGTACTCAATATTGCCACCAGCGCCAAGGCCAGCAGCGGCATGGTGACCGGTAAACGGTAAGCGGCGATCCGTGACCCGTGACCCGTGACCGGTGACTCATGTTCGGTAATCGGTTTACCGTTCACCGATAACCGATTACCGATCAGGGTGCCCAGCCACACCGCCCCCATCACCCAGATCAGCCAGCGCACCAAACTGATTTTGGCCGGGTCAAAGGGCTGGCTGCCCCAAAGGTTGATCCACAAAGGGGCCAGAACTGCTATCAGCAGCCAGCCAGTTTCCAACACAACTTGAGTGAATGGTGGATCTTTTTGTTCTGTTGTCATTTTTAGGAATTGTCATGCTACATTATTAGCCACTTCTGGATTGTGGCCAGAACCTCAAGTCGCACAGTACCATGATTCGACGCCCGATAGACCAAAATACGATAGAGGTAAAACGGCCGTTTGTCAAACATATTGCCGCAAACCACGTTACACACTATATTGTTGCCCATGCAAAAACTGTGGCAGCAGTTGGTTCGCTTTGGCTTTCGCCTGCTCTACCAGGAAATGGCCTGGAGCTATGACGCCGTCAGTTGGATTGTCTCCTTGGGGCAGTGGCGGCGCTGGCAGTTGGCCGCGCTCGATTTTCTACCACCGGCAACGACTGCGCCGCGTGTCCTGGAACTGGGGCACGGACCGGGCCATATGCTGCTAGCCCTGGCCGAACGGGGCTACTGGCCAGTTGGCCTCGATTTATCGCCGCAAATGGGACGAATGGCGCGGCAGCGCACGAACGGCCGTCTTCCCCTCCTGCGCGCCAGGGTAACGGCCGTGCCGCTGGCCGATCAAGCGGTCAATGCGGTTCTGGCTACTTTTCCCACCGACTATATTGCCGATCCCCAAACTTTGGCAGAGGTTAAGCGCGTGTTGGCGGTAAACGGCCGTTTTATCATCCTGCCGTACGCCCAACTGACCGGACGTGGCCCCATCCATCGCCTGATTGAGCTGGCTTTTCGCCTTACGGGTCAAAAGCAAGGGTTCAGTGAGTCATATTCGGCGGCGAGTGAAGTGCTGGCATTGGGGCCGTTGGGGCAGGCGTTGGTAGCCGCGGGGTTTGTGGTCAGACCACATCTGGTGCGGCTGCCGGGCAGTGTGGCGCTGGTTGTTGTGGCGGGGTTGGAAATGGCAGATTAGGTGCAGGAATAGGTTTTGCCTACGGGCAATCCGCTGAGCGTATTAACAAAGTTGGTGGGCTGTCTGTGGCTTGGTACAATTCTCTTTGAGAAAACAGCTATGAGTGAACTATTCCCGATACCTGACTCTGAACAAGCCGCACCGTCGGCGACCACATGGCAGCGCAGCCGGCTTATCCTGGTGGCAGCGCTGGTGCTGGTGCTGGACCAGTTGAGTAAATATGCGGTTGAAGCGGCCGTTCCCCTTTACCAAACCTGGGTTCCAATACCATCGCTGGAGCCGATATTCCGTATCACCCACGCTACCAACACCGGGGCCGCCTTTGGTATGTTTCCCGATGGCAACCTGATCTTTGCCCTGGCTGCGGTGCTAATCGGAGCGGCCATTCTCTATTATAACTACATTCTGCCCGGTGGCATCTGGCTGTTGCGGCTGGCATTGGGTTTGCAGTTGGGTGGTGCGCTGGGCAATCTGTTCGACCGTTTGCGTCAGGGGCACGTGACCGATTTTGTTGATATGGGCAGCCTGTGGCCGTTTATTTTCAACGTAGCCGATCTGGCCATCGTTAGCGGCGTTGTGCTTTTGGGCTGGCTGCTGCTTCAGGAACAACTTCAGGCATATCGCGTTCGCCAAACAGCCACACCCCCGGCTGAAGCCAACCCCGCCGACGAAAACTCATGATTCATCCTACATAATTTGTGGAATCCATGACTGACAGCCTCACCTACACCTTCACCCCCGACCAGAGCGGCGAGCGGCTGGACAAGCTGCTGGCTGACCTGTTCCCCGAACAGTCACGCGCTCAATGGCAGCGGCATATCAAAGAGGGCAGCGTACACCTGAATGGGCAGCCGGTTAAGGCCAGCTACCGGATTGAAGGCGACGAACAGTTAACGGCCGTTCTGCCCCCCGTGCAAGAAACCGATCTGCAAGCCGAAGCCATTCCTCTCGATATTCGCTACGAAGATGGTGACATGATTGTGGTAAACAAAGCGGCCGGCATGGTGGTCCATCCTGCCGTGGGGCACGAAAGCGGCACATTGGTCAACGCTATTTTGGCTCACTGTGCTGACATTGAGGGCATTGGCGGCGAGCGGCGGCCTGGCATTGTCCATAGACTGGACAAGGAAACGTCCGGGCTGATTGTGGTAGCCAAAAATGAGCGGGCGTTACGCCAGCTACAGAACCAGTTTCGGCGGCGTACTGTCCACAAACAATACCTGGCCCTGGTCGAAGGGCAAATTCAGCCGGCCGAAGCCCTGATTGACGCCCCCATTGGCCGCGACCCGCGCCAGCGCAAGCGCATGGCTGTCATTCCGCCCCATAGTTCGGCTACGGCCCGTGCGGCGCAGACTGAGTATCGGGCACAGCAATATTTCGACGCCCATACGCTGGTTGCCTGCCGACCGCGTACCGGCCGCACCCATCAAATTCGCGTTCATATGGCCTACGTAGGCTATCCGCTGGTGGGGGACAAAGTATACGGCCGTCGTCGCCAAACCCTGCCTATCAAACGCCACTTCTTACACGCGGCTGAGTTGGGGTTGAAACGGCCGTCTGATGGCCAGGCGATTCGTCTGCAGGCTGAGTTACCTGAGGATTTGCAGCAAATTGTGGCGATGTTGCGGTAGTTGGGTAGTTGGGTAGTCAGGTAGTCGAGTGGTCTGGTAGTCAGTAGGGGAGGGCTGGCAACGGACGTCGTGCTTCGTAATTCATACTTCATAATTCATACTTCATTTGCCAGCGGCAGCGACATATAAAAGGTACTCCCCTGACCGGCATCGCTGCGACACCAGACGCGACCACCGTGCCGTTCGGCCACCGACTTAACAATGGCCAAACCCAATCCTGACCCTTTTACCTTTTCTGTGCCCGGTTGCTGGACGCGGTAGAACTTCTCAAACAGACGCATCTGGTCTTTTTGGGGGATGCCTGGTCCATTGTCTCTTACGCTGATAACTAGATCCCCATTGTGGCGCTCGGTCCTTAGAACCATTGACCCGGAATAGGGTGCGTATTTAATGCCGTTGCTGATGAGATTGGCCACTGCCTGACGCAGCAGGGGTGGATTACCGTTGACGACGGTAGGAATATCAGGCTCAAGCTCGACCTGTAGCGAAATGCCGCTACTCAGGGCTTGTTGATGATGTTCCGAGGCCACTTCGTTCAACAGTGTGTTCAATGTGACCGGCATCATTGGAATCGCGCTGCCTGACTCAATGCGACCCAGGTCGAGCAGATCATCAACCAGGCTGACCATCTGGTCGATACCGATTAGAATCTTGTTGGTGTACTCATGCTGTTTATCGTTAAAGTCTCCTTCCAGAGACAGCATGTTGGCGTAGCCGCGAATGTAGGTAAGCGGGCTGCGTAAATCATGGGAAACGGTAGCGACGAACTCTGACTTCATGTCGTCGATTTCTTTGAAATGGGTCACGTCGTGCAAAACGGCGACGTGTCCTAATGGCTGGCCATCGTTATTGTAAATGGTGGAGATGTTGGTGTAGTAGGTACGGCCGTTGCTCATGGGAATCTCCAACTGGCGGGCACGTTTGTCTACGCCTGTCAGAGCTTTAACCAGAGCAGTCTGTTTGATCACCTGAGGCAACGGCCGTCCAATGACCTGACTGGCCGTGATGTTGAAGATGTTCTCCAGGGCACGGTTAATCAACAAGATGCGGTCCGTCTGATCGGTGACAATGACTGCTTCTGAAGTGCTGGCCAGCACGGCCGCCAGACGACGGCGACCCCCTTCGGCTGTGGCGAAGAGACGGGCGTTTTCGACCAAAATTGAAGCCTGGCCGGCAAGGGTACGCACCAGATTGCGCTCGGCCGCGCTCACGCTGTTGGTCTGTGTGTATGCCAGCCACAAAATACCCTGGAAGCGATCCTGTGAATACAGGGTCATGGCCAACAGACAGGAGGCCGGAATCGACTCCGTTTTGGTCAGACCTAAAGCAGAGCGCACCTGCTCAGGAGTGGTGAGAAGTAGCTCGCGCTCGTAGCGCATCCGTTGCATCACCTGCCGGTCAAAAGCAGCCATGCTGGCGGCGGCAGGCCCTTCGCCAAAGGTAATGGGTCGGCCGCCGCTGGGGTTAACAATAAGGACTCGCGCCCCAATTGCGCCTGTACCCCGGACTGCGCCCCGTAGAATAATGGGCATTGTCTGATTGATGTCAATGCTGCTGGAAACGTCATGGCTGATACTCAGAAGCAAAGATAGCTCATCCAGTCGCTGCTGGCGCAACTGGTTCATCTGCACAAATGCCTGGCTTAGCTCCCCGATCTCATCATGCCGCTGGGCCAAGCCACTGGTATCTAACCGCCCGCCGGCGGCAATCGTTTTAGAGGCACTTACCAACTCAGTAATGGGCTGGGTAATGTCTCGGCCCAGCCACACCAGATTCACGGCAAAGAGCATGGTGAACAGGATCATGACGATGGCCAGCGGCGTACCAATGCTCAACGCCAGATTGAGTACAACCTCATAGGGTACAGAAAGGACGACAGTCCAGGGATGCTGCACGCCCGCCTGGTAATAGACCAGCTCACGCGCATTGGTATTGGCCTGCCGTCCCTGGTAGGTGACGCCGTTGGTGGCGTCCAGGCTGGCTGTGTGCGGTGGCGGACGCCAGAAGGTGAGCGGTCGCTGGCTGTCCTGGCGGGTTTGAGGGTAAGCAATGATACGGCCGTTTTCATCCACAATAAACCCGGTGCCTTGACCTACCGTACCTTCCAGGCCGATGATCAGACTGTTGAGCGATAGGTCGGGCACGCGGCCAATCAGAGCGGCGACGGGTCGGCCCTGAGCATCCGTCACGGGCACGACGAAGCTCAGCACATGTTCGCTGTCACTGGTATGGGCCACGGCTTCACGAGGAGCGCTGCTGTTGAACGTATCGAAAACGGCCGTTAGCTCCTGATCGGTCAGGGCAACACCGCCTGTGTCATGGGGATAATAACTGGCAATGGTAGCATCTTCACCTACTAGCACAACGCGTCGGTAAAAGTCGCCAGTGCGGAACAGTTGGCGCAGCCGCGCTTCCCGTTCAGGCGGTGGTAGCGTAACCAATTCACTATCCTGGCTGACCTGCACCAGCAGGTTTTGTAGCTGCCCCCGAAACTCCGGTATCTTTTCAGAGACCGTGTGGGCATCATGGGCCATCTGATTGACAACCAGCCGCGTTGAAAACTGTACCGACAGATTGAACACGATTGTGACCAGAAGAACCGTGAGTATCAGGGCAAAGCGGACAAAGTTATTGACCAGCCTTGTACTCAGGCTGCGTTGTTCGGGCGAAGGCACTAACGTGCGGCGCGGTCGCCATTGGGGAAAGCCGCGCAGGAGCAAGGTTGTGACCAGACCGCCAAGCAGCCCTTCCAACAGCAATGGCACAAAGCTGGCGTTGACCGTGGAGAAAGAGAGATCAACGGCCGCCAGCAGGCTAACGTTGCTGTCCACGCTGGCCAGTAACGCCGGTCCGGTCAGGAGGGCGATTAAGCCAAAACTGAGCGTGCCGGCAATGGCGGGCTGTCGTAGCCAGGCGTAGTAGCGGCCCAGGTAGTTCTGCTGTAGCCACTGACCGGCGATATAAGCGGCCAAAGCGTAATGAAAAATGTCATATAGCTGGTGGGTTTGGCCCAACGCCTGGCCGAGGCCGGCCGCGGCCCCGATGAGCAGCGCTGTTTTGCCGTATAATGCACCGCCTAACAGCAGGGGAACGGCCGTTAACAACGTCAGGTAGATGGCAGGATTTCTGGCTTGGGACAGGGGCGCAAGCTGGTTGTCAAACGTAATCTGGATGGGGAAAAGTTGACTGCTGGCAAGGCCGACCACGCACAGACCTAGCAAGCCCAGCCATCGACGTGCCGTCAACTGGCGTAGGGCGGTTCGTTGCGTATAGAGGGCATACAAAAAAAGCAGGCTGTATACCACCAGGATGGCGTAACCAAGCGGGCGATCCGGTAATGATAGGCCAATCCTGTTGCTTGCTCCCCACAGCTCGAGTGGCATAGCTATAAATCCCGCCAATAACTGCCGTGGCTTGTGTCAGTCAATAAATAAGTGAGGTACACGTATGCACCCTGGTCGCCCGAAATTATAGCATGGAGCCGCAGGTGTCGCAACGTGACCAATGGGCATGTGGAGACCTGACGGGTTGGTAAGTGCAACTGGCACCAAACCTGCCAGGTACGTGCCCTTGAGCGGTCATTGGGTCACCGAAAGCAAACAGCCAATCACGTCAGCCATCCAGCCGGCAACCCAACCAGGGAACATCCATTTCGGCCGGGGTCATACCGCCATGCCAGCCGTAGAGTCGTTCGACGAGTTCCTGGTCGTCTGGATGGACGAAGAGGTGGTTGTGGCGCATAATGAGGATGACGTCGCCCAGCCGATTTTCCAGTTGGCTGGCGTAGGGGGCCGGGCCAAGCAGGCCGGTGGCTATGGCTTCGGTGGTGGCCACGGCCGTAGCCACGTCGCCCATATTGTCATTGACATAATCAATCGTGGCCTGCACCTGCCCTTGTCTGACGTAAAGATAAGCCACACGCGGTTCGCCCGACGGCCGCATCAGCAGCAGCTCGTTTAGCTCAGGATGATCGGTCAGATAAACGTGGCGGTTCTGGGGTGCGTTGAGCTGGCCGTGATCGGCCGTGATGATCAGAACGGTGTGGCGGCGTGCGGCCAGGCTAAGCGACTGGCGTAGCGTCAGGTGGATTTGCTGCCAGAGCGCGAGCAGTTCGGCGGCCGTTTGCGGGCTGTCCCAGCCGCGCATGTGGCTGATGGTGTCGATGCTGGGCCAATAGGCACTAACAAAGAGGGGTTGGCCCGCTTTGTCTTCCAATAGACGGCCGACTTCAACCATCATATCGGCCATGCTATAGGCCCCAAAGCTGTCGGCGACGCCCCGGCCGTGCATCTGGCTGAGAGCGGAATTGACGATTTCGGCCCCCTTGAAGGCGTAGGTAGGTATACCGGCGACCGCCAACTGCTGGGCCATGCCAGGCGTTTGCAGGTAGGTCTCCGGCGCGACGCCCGCTTGAATGAGGGCGTCGGGATACTTGCCAAAGATGGGACTAAAATTGAGCATCTGGCCGATGGTGCCGTATCGAGGGAAGAGGAGAAAAAGACCGGCCAGACCATGCTGGCTGGGGGCATAGCCGGTCCACATGCTGCTGAGGGCCGCAGCCGTTGTAGAGGGGAAGATGGACGTGATTTGACCGCGAACGGCCGTTTCTGCCAGATAAGGTTGCAGGCGGTCAGCCTCTTTTTCCAGCAGATTTTGGCCCAGTCCATCCAGCGTAATCATGACCACGCGCCTGATGTCGTGGCCCAACGGTTGCCATAATGGTTCAGGCAAAGCGGGCAAGCCGGCAAATGGGCGGCGTAGCAAGGCTGCTACCGTCGCTGGAATATTGGCAATGGTGGTGCCGCTGTAGTCTGGAGACACTAATTCGGGCGGAAGTAATAGGTTGTGTGCTGAGGTCATAGAGTAATCAGTTGGTGCCTGAGTGCAATGTTGATAAAATGTCGCCCAAGTATAGCGTTGATCGACCAGTTGCAAAGCGCAAGACAGACACGCGGACACAAATTTGTTGTATAATTGGCTTACGCCTATGATCTATTTTGATAGCCAGATCGTTGACCTGCTCAACGGTCATTGCCTCTTGACCTCACATAACGGCAATAGCCCCTTCTTGCGTCTGGCCCGTGCCGCTGACCGCACCGCCCTGTTTGCCCTATCTGACGGCAGCCTGACTCCCCACCAGTTCCGGCAGCATATGGCCCAACTGCTGCATTGGCAGGAGCAGGGGCGCTGTTGCTGGCTGGTGATTGAAGATAATGATGTTAGACGCAGGATGGAGGGTGGAAAAAGTCCCCTTCAGTTCTCCGTCCTCCATCCTCCGTCCCTCATAGGCAGCGGCCAGCTCATCTGCTATCCTCACGGGGCTGAGCTGGCTAACCTGAGCGTGGTCGCGGCACGGCGCGGGCAGGGCTGGGGCAGTAGATTGATTGCGGTGTTAACGGCCGTTGCTCGACATTGGCAAATTCCCTACCTGGAAATTACGGTCGATGAAGCCAACCCCCGCGCCCTGGCCCTTTACCGGCGTCTAGGGTTTGTGGCAGACCGCCGGCTGTTTTTACCAGACGGCCGTACCGCCATAATCCTCGGCCAGGAAATCACGAATGATGAATCACGAATTCCGAATGGTTGAGGCGATGCTTGAACGCCGTTCGATCCGTCGCTATCGACCAGACCCCGTACCAGAAGAGATAATTGAGCAGTTATTAACGGCCGCTACCTGGGCACCATCGGCCCACAATCGGCAGCCGTGGCGTTTTGTGGTGATGACCAGGAGCGAGACCAAACACCGGCTGGCTATGGCCATGGGCCATCGTCTACGCCGTGATCTGATGGCTGATAATGTGCCCCAAGAAATAATTGACAAGGATGTCGGCCGTTCCTACCAGCGCATCACCAACGCTCCCTTGCTCATTCTGCTTTGCCTGACGATGGCCGATATGGACAGCTACCCCGATGCCAAACGACAGCAGAACGAGTGGATTATGGCCAGCCAAAGTACGGCTATGGCCGGTCAAAACCTGCTGCTGGCCACTCATGCCCTCGGCCTGGGAGGTTGCTGGATGTGCGCCCCGCTGTTTTGCCCCGATGTGGTGGCCCGCACGCTCGACTTACCGGCCGGCTGGCAGCCCCAGGCTCTCATTACCATTGGCTATCCGGCCGAAACCAAGACCAAGACACGACAGCCGTTAGCGTCGAAGGTGATAGAGCGTTAAGCAACAATGCTTGATTATGTAAAATAAAGCCAGATGTATGTTTTACGTATGACGTTCTACTTTGTAAAGAGTGACTAATAAGCCATTGTCGCTATTAGGCACATTTGTTACAATTCTGCATAGTTTTATATGAAAATAGAAGCATTGTACCCTCCTCAAGATCGGCTAGTACGTCGAAGGGAGGGTATTTTGTACCTTTATTAAGGAGAGATCTGTCATGGCAATTGCTGAGGCCATCCCTGAAACTGCACAAGTTGCGGAACGGCCGCCTATTATCAACGACTTTTCCATTGTGGTGGCCACCGCCAATGGAACCGGCAGCCAGACCGCCAATCTGGCCCTGCTGCGATCATTCTTCAAGATGGGCATTCCCGTCAACGGCAAAAACATTTTCCCCTCCAACATTCAGGGCTTACCCACCTGGTACCACATTCGCGTCTCCAAAGATGGCTACGTGGCTCGCCGCCATACCTCGGAGATACTGGTGGCCTTTAATGCCGCTACCGTTCATGAGGATATAACCATCCTTCCTCCTGGTGGTGTTTGCATCCATAACGATGACTGGCGCGATTTACCCCAGCGTGATGACATCATCTACTATGGCGTGCCCGTCAATCAATTTGTGCGCGAAACAGGCATGAAAGGGAAGCTGCGTGACTACATCGCCAACATGGTTTATGTGGGTACTATTGCTTACTTGTTGGGTGTTTCCCTGGACGCCATTGACGAAGCCCTTAGCTTCCTTTTCAAGGGACGGCGCAAACTGGTCGAAAGCAATCTGAACGTGGTCAGATCTGCTTATGATTGGGCCAGCGAAAACCTGGAAAAAACAGATCCCTATCGCGTTGAACCGATGAATGAGACCGAAGGCTTGATCATGATTACGGGTAACGAAGCAGCCGCTTTGGGTGCAGTTTACGGTGGTGTCACGGTAGCGGCCTGGTATCCTATCACGCCCTCCACCAGTATGATTGACGCCTTGAACGTCTACCTGCCCCAACTGCGCCGTGACCCGGATACGGGTGAAGCCACCTACGCCGTTATTCAGGCTGAAGACGAGCTGGCGGCCATTGGCATGTTGGTTGGCGCCGGCTGGGCCGGGGCACGTGCCCTGACTGCCACTTCGGGGCCTGGCATTTCGCTCATGGCAGAATTTGCCGGACTGGCTTACTTTGCCGAGATTCCGGCCGTTATCTGGAACATTCAGCGGGTTGGCCCCAGCACCGGTTTGCCCACGCGCACAGGACAGGGAGACGTCACCTTTGCTTACTATCTAGGTCACGGTGATACCAAAAACATCCTGCTCTTCCCGGCCACTGTGGAAGAATGTTTTGAGTTTGGGACGACTTCATTTAATTTGGCCGACGAACTGCAAACGCTGGTGCTGGTCATGAGTGATCTGGACCTGGGCATGAACAACTGGATGGCCGAACCTTTCCGCTATCCCGCCGAGCCGATCAACCGGGGCAAGGTGCTGACTGCCGAAGAAGTGGCAGAAAAGGGATTTGCCCGCTACAAGGATATTGACGGTGATGGCGTTGGCTACCGTACTCTGCCTGGCAATGAGCATCCGCTTGGGGCCTGGTTTGCCCGCGGCACAGGGCATGATGAACGGGCTGTCTACAGTGAAAGGCCGGAAGTGTGGGAGCAGAATATGGCGCGGCTCAAACGGAAATTTGAGACGGCACGTCATCTGGTTCCTGGTCCGGTGGTTGATGAAGTGGTCGATGCTGCTTTCGGTATTATCGCTTATGGCACAACGAAAGCTGCCATCGAAGAAGCACGAGACCGGCTGGCTGATGATGGTACCAAAACCAGCTTCATGCGGCTGCGGGCACTCCCCATCAATGATGAGGTTAAGGAATTTGTAGCCCGTCACGATAAGGTGTACGTAATCGAACTGAATCGGGATGGCCAGATGCATGCTATCTTGCAGACAGAAATGCCGGAAATGGCTACCAAACTGCACTCTCTGGCTTTTCTGGACGGTATGCCGCTGACGGCCCGCTGGGTGGTTGAGGCGATTCAAGACAGCGAAAAGTAGCAGTGAATGTTAGTTGATGATTGATGGTTAACAGTTGATAGTTGACTATTCTAATAGGAGTTAAAGATGGGACGCGGACGAGTGCGTGTAAATGAGATTGGGCTGCAAAAGACGGATTATGGTGGTCAGCCTACCACATTGTGTCAAGGGTGTGGCCATAATTCCATAGCCAGTCAGATTATTCAGGTGGCTTACGATCTAAACATTAAACCACATGAAATCATTAAGCTAAGTGGGATTGGTTGTTCGAGCAAATCCCCGGCATATTTTTTGGGGCGGTCGCACGGGTTTAATGCCCTACACGGCCGTATGCCTTCCGTAGGTACAGGAGCGCTGGTGGCCAACCACTCACTTAATGCTATTGGCGTCAGTGGTGACGGCGACACGGCCAGTATCGGCATGGGACAGTTTAAACATTCGATGCGGCGTAACGCCCGCATGGTCTACATCGTCGAAAATAACGGTGTCTACGGCCTGACCAAAGGGCAGTTTTCGGCGACGGCCGATGAGGGGCTGGAGTTAAAATATGCCGGTAAAAATCCTTTCCCGGAAATTGACATCTGCATGGAGGCGATTGTGGCTGGCTGTGGTTTTGTGGCCCGCAGCTTTGCCGGTGACCCCAAGCAGGTGCAGGAGCTGTTGAAAGCGGCCTTTAGCCACCGGGGTACAGCCGTTTTGGACATCATCAGCCCCTGCGTAGCTTTTAACAATGATGACCATTCGCCCAAGAGCTACGGCTATGGCAAGGAGCATCAGCTACCCCTTCATGCCATTGGTTGGGTTCCGCCGGCCGAAGAGATTATGATCGATGACTATGAGCCGGGCGAAATGGTGACGGTAGAACTGCACGATGGTTCCCACATTCAGCTACGCAAGCTGGATGAGAAGTATGATCCAACCAATAAGCTGGCGGCTTTGCATCGCCTACAGTGGGCGCAAGAGAACGAAGAGTTCATCACCGGCCTTATCTACTATAACCCTGATCGGCCTAGCCTGGTTGAGACCTGCAATATGGTTGATACGCCATTGGCCCATTTGACGGCTGAGCAGATACGGCCGTCGCGTGAGTCGCTGGAAGCGCTCATGGCGACGTTGCAGTAAGTATTGCCTGCTTTGTAATAAAATAGAGTTGAAACGGCCGTTTTCTATGTGGAAAACGGCCGTTTTTTTGCTCATTCTACCACCAAGTACGCTGCCCCCACCCAGCCTTCCTGCCCGTCGGCCGTACGCACGTGCCGCCAGGTGACGCCGCCCTGCTCGGCCGGGGCGGTAGGCAGCAACCCCACTAAGCTGCCTTCGGGCAAGACGAGCAGTTCAGCCCCGGCGGGCGTGGCCCGCAATTTTAACCCAATGCCGCCCGTACCAAAAACGAGCGCCTGGGGCAAATCGGGCGTGGCCATGGGCGTGGGCGTGTTGCTGACAGCCGGGGGCGCAGCCAGAACCGCCGCGCTGTAGGCGTCGGGGTCGTTGAAATGATGGTAAGCCAGTCGAGAAATCGTCTCAAACAGGGGCGCACTCCTATCCCATTCCAGCCAGACGTCGCCGTACAGCACCAGCCCGATCAGATAATCCTGCTTCGGCCCGTAAACGATGGCAATGTCGCCGTGGGTGGTGCCAATCCAGCCCACTTTGTGCGAGATGGGCGTGCCGGGCGGCAGCCCTTCCGTGAGCAGGTTGGAGAGTTCGTTCAACTGCATCACCTCTAAAATTTCGGCACATTCCGCCTGGCTCAATTCGTCGGGATACTGTTGGCGCAGGGGGCCGCTGTCGCTTTGGGCGCACTGGTAGACCCAGGCGAGCAGCGTGGTCAGGTCGCCGATGGTGGTCTGACGGTAGGGATCGGGGCGAGCGCTGGGGCCGGGGCGCTGGTTGGCGGGGGTCAGGTAGGTGGTCAACTGTTCCGGCCGGGGGTCGGCGTCGAAGGGGACGGTAATGAAGGTGTTGTAAAGACCCAGTTGGCGCATCTGTTCGCTGAAGTAGGCAACGGCCGTATACGTATCCCCCGTGCCGGCCATCATCGCCATCAGCAAATTGGCCGAGTAGTTGCTGGACATGGAGACCGTTTGGGTGATCAATTTGGTCTGTTCCAGGTCGGGCGGCGCATTCAGGTGGCGGTAGGTCTGCACCACGATGGGCACTTTGAGCAGGCTCATGCCGGAGATGGCCAGGTCGGCGTTGTGGTCCAGCCGGTCGCCCCGCGCCAGGTCCACGACGACGTAGCTGCTCAGGCCGTTGAAATCGGCCAGGGCGGCCTCAATGGCGGCGGCCAGGTAGCCGATGTCGGGTGGAGCGAAGGGGGTGGGTTCAATGGTCGGGGTAGGTGGAACGGCCGTTGCTGTCGCCGTTGGTTCTGTAGTAGGGGTGAGCGTGGCGGCTGGGGTTGGGGGAACAACGGCCATTTCTTCTTCGCTGTCAGCTTCAATCGGTGTTCCATTCTGACAGGCCACTAGTAGCAATAATACCAGTAACCAACATAATCCTCGTTTCATGACCATAGGTTTCATGGCCAAAGCTTACCGCTGCTGCGTTGATTGCGGCAACCGGATCAAGCAACTGTTAAGCATGGGGGCGAGGGGGCGGGGTAGCAAGGTTGGTTTAGAAGATTTTCAGTTTTGCGTTAAAATGAGAACAACGGATTTGGAAAGGAACGGATTGAAACAGGGAAACAAGTTCATAATTCGTAGTTCATAATTCATAATTCCCCCCGGAGGTTGCGATGCAGTTTGGTTTGTTTGAAGAGAGACCCCACTATGAGACGCTCAGCGATTTGATCGATAGCATGATGGCCATGGACGATGACCCATTGGCCGATGCCGGCACCAATGTGGTTATTTGCCGGGGCAATCCGCAGGCGAAACTGATGATCGTCGGCGAGGCCCCCGGCCCGGAGGAAAACCGGCAGGGCAAGCCGTTTGTGGGGCGGTCGGGCCAACTGTTGGACAAGATTTTGGATGCGGCCGGCTTTGATCCGGAGCAGGATGTGTTCATCAGCAACTCCGTCTTTCGGATGCCGCCGGGAGAAGGGGGCAGCAACTTCCGCAAGCCGACGACGGAGGAGATTGCCTATTACCACCCTTACCTGCTGGAGATTATCCGGCTGGTGGACCCCAAGATTATCCTGTTATCAGGTAACGTGGCTACCCAATCGCTGCTGGGCCAGACGGGTATTACCAAACTGCGCGGGGAATGGACTGAGTGGAACGGCCGTTTTGTCATGCCCATCTTTCACCCTGCCTATCTCTTACGCAATCCCTCGCGCCAGCCCGGCGGCCCCAAATCCCTCACCTGGCGCGATATTCAAGAAGTCCGGCGTAAATACGACGATCTGTCAGGTAGAACATGACGAGATGTTCTTATCTATAATTGTAAAAAAGGTATAATCCAAGCAATCATTAATCCAGTAATGAACAAGGCAAACAGATGCTAACCCATATCTCAATTAGCGGCTTTAAATCAATTTATCAGGTAAAGGAGTTGGCTTTAGGCCGTGTTAATCTGTTTATTGGGGCCAACGGCTCTGGTAAAACCAACATACTTGAAGCTGTGGGTCTGTTGAGTGCGGCCGCTTCGGGTCAGGTTGATAGCGACTCTTTGGGTAAACGAGGGGTTCGCTTGAGTCCGACCGATTTATACCGGTCAAATTTACGTCACCAAAATCTATTGGACACCATAGAAATTGAGGCAAATAGTGAATGGTCTGGCAACCAGTTGCAATATCGGGTTGCTTTAGTCCATGATCATCATCCGGATAATGGTAAATGGCACTATCAGGCGGAAAGTCTAAGTCATAATGGTGACAAATTGTTAAATGAAGAAGACATTGGTCCTGCTGTTGAAACAGAGTGGATCAATGTGCCAGGCTCAAAACAGGTCAGACAACTTGGCGGCAGGGTTCGTTTTTTACGCAGCCATAAACTGGTAGGGGATGCTCCGGGCGAGTTAAATGATTTTTTGCGTACTTATGGCATCTATTCACCCAGCACACCGATATTGCGTGGTATGCAGCCCGACCCCAAGCCAGGTGATCCGGTTGGGTTATTTGGGGGTCGCCTGGCAGAAGCCATTGACGATTTGTTACAAAATGACAAGTTTGGCAGCTTAGACTTGGACGACATACTTGAATTGCTCGATTGGGTGGATAGATTTCAGGTCACGGCACCATCACGCGAACTGCTATCACCCGATGTACCGACGTTGCGCAGCATTGTTGAATTTCAGGACGCCTGGATGGGACCAAAACGGAACCGGATTTCTGGTTATGATGCCAGCGAAGGGTCGCTGCATGTACTTTTTGCCCTAGTACTGGCTCTTCATCCACGAGCGCCGCGTTTTTTGGCCGTTGATAATTTTGGCCAGGCATTGCATCCACGTTTAGAGCGAGCTTTGATGCGTTTGTTTTGCCGTCTTGTTACGGAAGCTAATCCTACACGCCAGGTATTGTTAACCACACACAATCCGCTGGTTTTGGATGGATTAAATCTAAGAGATGATCGCATTCGTTTATTTGCGGTAGAGCGTAATTATCATACCGGTGGTGCAACAAGAATCAGTCGCGTTGAGTTATCTGAAAAAGTGTTAAAGGCAGCCGAAAACGGCCGTTCACTCTCCCAAATGTGGGTGATGGGTTTGCTCGGTGGTGTCCCTGATATTTTCTAGGATTTACCTCATATGAAAATAGGCACTATCGTTGAAGGCCCCACTGACCGCCAGTTGCTAAAAGCGATCATAAACAAGCTGTGCCCTGGTGAACATGATTTCAGGGACTTACAACCGGCAGATATGGGCGAAAGCTTTGGTGAGACAGGTACTGGCTGGAAAGGGGTCAGGCGTTTCTGTAGAGATGACGTAGGAAAATCTTGGGGGAGCATCTTTGAATTCATTGATTTGTTTCAGTTTGATTTGCTGGTCATTCACATTGATGCTGATGTAGCCAACGAAGCCGACTTACAAGGTGGTATTGTCAAGCCGATAGCAGATGTTTTACAACAGTGCCCTCCCATTGCACCAACCATTGAAAAGTTAAAACCTTTAGTTTTCCCTAAATTTGGTCAATATCAGGCCAGAAAAGCAGGCTTTTATGCCTGCGAAAGCCTGATTGCTTCGTATCCGACAGGCAAATGGGCCGTAACCGAAGCCTTCTTAAA
>SLGK01000340.1 GCA_007123775.1 Anaerolineae bacterium
AATCCGCGTGTCGTCAAGCGAAAAATGTCTAAATTCTTGAAGAAAAGGCCAGAGCATTATCATTGGCCCCAACCAAAGCTCCCATTCAAGGAGGCTGTGGCTCTTATTTGAAAGGTATTGGTTTTAGGTGGCGAAGTGGCGAAGTTGCCCCGCCACTCCGCCACTCCGCTACTTCTGCCTATAGCCCAACAGCCGCAGCCCGTTGAGCGAGACCAGAACGGTGCCGCCTTCGTGGCCGATGACGGCCAGGGGCAGGGCCAGATTGATGGAGAATACGGCCGCTACCATGATCAGAATCATGGCCAGGGCAAAGGTGAGGTTGACCACCAGCGTGCGCCGCGTGGCGTGGCTGAGGCCGATCAGGTAGGGTAGGTTGTTCAGGTCGTCGGCCATCAGAACAATATCGGCCGTTTCCAGGGCCACATCGGTGCCGGCCGCACCCATGGCAATGCCGATAGTAGCGGTGGCCAGCGCCGGGGCGTCGTTGACCCCATCTCCCACCATCGCCGTGGGACCATATTGGGCCTCGATTTGTTTGATAGCGTCTACCTTATCGGCTGGCAGCAGTTCGGCGTAATAATCATCTACCCCGGCCTCGGCCGCAATGTGGCGGGCCACCGTCTCGTTGTCGCCGGTCAGCATGATGACGCGCTCGATGCCTGCCTGCTTCAGGTCTTGAATGACCTGATGGGTATCGGGGCGTAGCACGTCGGCAAAGGCGACCACGCCAAGCACCGTTGCCTTTTGCCTGTTGTCATCCAATTCAGCTACTATAACGCTGGTCTTGCCTTCGGCTTCAAGTGTATCAGTCTTTCTTTGGGCACTATCCAAATGGTGGGTGGTGATGTCCTGGAAATAACGGCCGTTGCCAATACGTATGAGACGGCCGTTGACCGCAGCCTCAACCCCGCGACCCACTTCCGACGTAAAGCCAGTTGCTTTGGGCAACGGCAGCCCGTCCGACTCAGCCGCCCGCACCACCGCCTCGGCTAACGGATGTTCCGAGCGCGCCTCCACAGCCGCCGCCAGTTGCAGCAATTCTTCATCAGAAATGGTCTCGTTCAGCCGGATCAGGTCAGTCATCTCCGGTTTGCCAGCGGTCAGTGTGCCCGTTTTGTCAAAGGCGATTACCTTGATGGCGGCCGCATTCTCCACATAAATACCCCCCTTGAAGAGAATGCCGCGCCGCGCCCCGTTGCCGATGGCCGACAGGACCGTCGCTGGCGTGCTGATAATAATGGCGCAGGGGGAGGCAGCCACCATGATAGTGATAGCCCGGTAAAGCGAATCGCTAAACGGTTCCCAACCCATGATCTGCGGCACGGCCCAGACAACGGCCGTAAAAAGGATGACTCCGATGGCATAATATTGCTCTGCCCTGTCGATAAAACGCTGCGTTCCTGCCTTTTCGCTTTGGGCCTCAGCTACCATTTCAATCAGGCGGGCCAGCGTGGATTCTTCTGCCAGTTTGGTGACGCGTACTTCCAGATGGCCGTTCTGGTTGATTGTCCCGGCAAAAACCGTGTCGCCAACCTGTTTGTGGACGGGCATGGACTCGCCGGTAATGGCTGCCTGGTCGACGTGGGCCTGCCCGTCCACCACCTTACCGTCCAGGGGTAGCCGTTCGCCTGGCTTGACCACAAAGCGGTCATTAAGGTGTACCTGTTCGATGGGCAGTGTGACCCATTCGCCGTTGCGCTCGACCTGGGCCGTGTCGGGGCGCAGCTCCATCAGAGCTTCGATGGCCCGCTGCGTGCGCTGTAAGGCCATCTCTTGCAGCACGTTGGAGAGAGAGAAGAGGAAAAGAAGCATGGCCCCTTCAAAGGGCTGGCCGACGACGGCCGCGCCCAGGGCGGCCAGGACCATTAGCAGGTCTACGTCGATTCGCAGCTCGCGCAGGGCAGTCCAGCCAGCCTGCACGCCGTAATAACCACCGGCCAGGTAGGCAATAACGTAGAGGATGAGGGCGGGTAGAGGCATGGTGTCGGTAACGGCCGTGCGTTCTACCAGCCAGCCGGCGATCATGGCGATCAGGGTAACGGCCGTAGCCGCACCCTGTAGGTGGATCTGGTTTAGCTCCTCAATGGCGGGCACCCGCAGACGAGGCGGAGATGGTTTTGTTGGGGTTACTGTACGTATTCTCTTGGTTTCCATAGCGCTTAGTCTGGCACAAAACGGCCGTTTGTGCAGATGACATTTGGCAGGCGTGCTGCGTGATAAACGGCTAAATTTAACCGTTGTTATTTATAAATTTAACCGCGGTTAAATTGTAGCGTCTTGGCACTGAATCGTCAAACGGGATCAGCTTGTCTGGCGATTACGGTATAGGTCAGGGTCAATCACGTTGGCCATGGCTTCTTCGTGCAAACGGCCGTTGAGGAACTGGTTAACGGCTTGAATCTGGGGCCAGCCATCCCGCAAAACGTCGCTGTAATGGATGGGCAGCACCTCAAAGTTGGGCTGGGCGGCTAGCCACTGCCTGATCTCGGTCACGTGCTTCTCAAAAAGGGCGGCCATCTGCTCATCATCCACCTTGTCCGTTTCCTCCTGGCGGCGTATGAGCATTTTACGCTGCGAGGCCAGAATTTCCGGCATGTGGCGTTCCATGAAGATGACCTGGTAGTGGTAGCCGTCCGGCAAATGTTTGAGCAGAGCCGAAATCACCTTGACCGCTTTGCCCTCCGCCTGGGGCAGCCAGCCGCTGTCTCCCTTGTCAAGCTGTTTGACCCGCTCAAATTCGTAGTAGCCCTGGGGGTTGTCGGCATCGGCAGTGCGCTGTTTGTCGGTCAGGGGCGGAATGCCGCCGGCCTCCAGCATCTTCATCATCATTGACGTGCCTGATCGGGGCAGCCCGGAGACAACGACAATTGTGGGCGTTTCGCCACGCCCAAATAGTTTTTCAAGTAGGTTTTTCATAAGTTCAATTGGTGGACCTGTGCCTATAAAGACTACAAAAGTCTCCAAGACTTTTGTAGTCTGGCATGGGTTTACTTATATTGTAGCAGACGCATCCCGTTGAGGGTAACGAGCAGTGATGTGCCCATGTCGGCCAGGACGGCCATCCACATGGTGCCCCAGCCAGCCAGGACAAGGACCACAAAGGCGAGCTTGATGCCGATGCTGAGGGCGACGTTGACCTGGATGGTCCGCATGGCGGCCCGGCTGAGGCGCAGGGCGAAGGGGAGGCGGCTCATATCGTCGTTCATCAGGGTAATATCGGCCGTTTCCATCGCCTGGGCCGTGTTACCAATGGCAATACCCACATCGGCCGTGGCCAGGGCGGGGGTGTCGTTGATGCCGTCACCCACCATGGCGATGGGGCCATATTGACGGCGCAAACGAGATACGGCCGTTACCTTATCTTCCGGCAAACAGTTGGCTTCCACCTGGGTGACGCCCACCGCCTGGCCCACCGCCTGGGCCGTGGCCTCGTTGTCGCCCGTGAGCATAATCAGGGCTGACAGCCCCATCTTTCTGAGAGCAGCCACGGCCGTTTTGCTGCTCGGCCGTACCGTATCGGCGGTGGTGATGTAACCCTGGTAGGCCTCATCCTGGCTGATGAGCATGGTGGTGTGGCCGGCCGCGGCGGCCGCTTCAATTTCCTGGCAGTGGACCTCGTGGGCGATGGTCTGGCTGTCAAAGTAGCGATGGCTGCCGATGGTGACGGCACGGCCGTTGACCACCCCCTGCACGCCGCGCCCGCTTAAAGCCTGCACTGACTGGGCCGCCTCGAAACGGCCGTGAACGCCGCGCTGCTCGGCTGCCTGCATGATGGCCGACGCCAGCGGATGCTCACTCCGCTTTTCCACGGCACTGGCCAGTGCCAGCAGCCCGTCACAAGGGTCACAACGTTCCTCCGCACCAGACTGGCAAGCCAGACTGCGAACGGCCACAACGGCCGGCTGGCCGTGCGTCAGCGTGCCCGTCTTGTCAAAAGCAATGGCCCTGACCCGGCTCAGCGCTTCCAGATAGGCCCCGCCTTTGAACAACACTCCATTGCGTGCCCCGTTGCTGATGGCGCTGATGATGCTGACCGGCGTGCTGATGACCAGGGCGCAGGGACAGGCTACCACCAGCAGTGCCAGCCCACGATAAATCCAGCCCTGGGTGGGGTCAACAGCTGACCAGAAGGGTTGGCCCCACAGCAGCGGCGGCAGCACGGCCACCAGCAGGGCCAGCACCACTACCAGCGGTGTATAGATGCGGGCAAACTGGTCCACAAAGCGCTGCGCCGGCGCTTTGCGCTCCTGGGCTTCGTCCACCATCCGGATGAGACGGCTGATGGTGTTGTCGGCCGCCCGGTGGGTTACTTCGACTTCCAGCGTGCCGGACCCATTGATGCTGCTGGCGAATACTGTGCTGCCCGGCTGCTTGACAATCAGGCGGCTTTCGCCGGTAATGGGGGCCTGATTAACGGCCGTTTCTCCCGCCAGCACCCGCCCATCCATGGCAATACGCTCGCCTGGTTTGACTACGATCCGGTCGCCTACGGCCAGTTCAGCCACCGGTACGCGCTGTTCCTCAAGGCCGCAGAAGGGGCAGGGGCCGCCCGTATAGCCGTTCTGCCCCAGATGGCTCCGACAATCGAGGCAGGGACGCAGGACGGTCGCTTCATTAGGTGCTACGGCCATTAGCCCGCGAATGGAGGCCCGTGCCCGTGCGCCGGTGTAGCCTTCCAACGCTTCGCCCAGGGCAAACAGGACCATCACCAGGCCGGCTTCGGTAGTGGCCCCAATGATGACGGCCCCGACGGCAGCGATGGTCATCAGGACGTTGATATTCAGATCGCGGTTGATACGCAGCGAGCGCCAGGCGCTGCGGGCAATGGGTCCGCCAGCCAGCAGCAGGGCGATCAGGGAAGTGAGGTGAAAGAGGGGCAGGTCCAGCCCCAGGCCGGGCAGCAGTTCATGAAAGAGGACGCCGGGCAAAATGAACAGGCCGGCCAGCAGGGCCAGCCGGGTGGTGGTGCGTTGCCACATATAGCGCCAGAAGCTCAATTCGGCCGTGTCGCTTGCCAAATCTTCGGCCGCACCCTGCCTACTGTCTACTGAATCCTGACTACTGCCTACGCCATACCCCATTTCCGCAACGCGCTGGACAACTGCCTCACGGGGCAGTTGTCCGGTCACGCGCAGGGTCTGGGTGGTAAAATTAAGGGTGGCTTCTTGTATACCGTCAAGGCGGGCAACGGCCGTTTCGATGCTCTGGGCACAGGCAGCGCAGTCCATGCCTTTGATGGTGAGTTGGAAGGTATCTGATTTGTCGGTCATAGCGACCTATTATATCAGAACTGAGATCATTTTTTGCATACCTTGTTCACGGAGCCACAATTTTGTCCGCGAATCATCGGCAGCGTGAGGAATGCGGGCGCGGGGCACGCGGCTCAGTTCACGCTCATCTTCTATAGTGCCAAAAAGCTCATTGACCACCGGCAGAAGCCGTTTCGACTCCAGGCGCAATTTGGGCGCTGCTTCAATGAAAGCGTTGACCGCACGATTGGCGTGGTTTTCGCCACTGGTAACGATATATACAATGTCGGAGAGACGAAGGGCTGTCAAAGTGAGCGGTGTGATGGTCGAACCGAGGTCCATAATTACCTGTCTGCCTGTGTTAAAGATGACATTGAGCATAGTGGCTAAAGCCTGGCTTTCAGGCAATCGTCTGGACTCAATTTTGCCTGGCGTGGGGATGACGTGCAGATTGCGCCGGTGTTGCTGCAGATAGCGCTCGACTAATGTTTGGTCGATTTCGGCAGAACTATGATGGAGTAAGTCAACAATGTTACGGTTTTCGTTCAGGTTCAGCATAACGCTGATGCTGCCGATGGGTAGCGCCATGTCGACCAGGGCAATCTGGTAATCTTGATGAACAGCCAGGGCTTCGCTTAACTGCACGGCCAGGCTAGTGGTGCCTACGCCGCCTTTAGGACTGAAAAAACTAGCCAGACGCGGTCGTGAGGCAACGGCAGCGGCCGTTTTTGTGCGCTGTTTATTCTTTCTTATTACGGAGGCAACGTGGGCCAGTAACTCATCAGCCTGGAATGGTTTTACCAGGTAATCGGCGGCGCCGGCCTCAAACGCTCGTAGCTTATGTTCATGGGTCATCAGAGCTGTAAGAAATATGACCGGAATATCGGCCGTTTCTGATTGACTTTTGAGTTGTCGGCAGACATCATATCCATCCATGTCTGGCATCATGATGTCCAGTACTACCACGTCGGGTTGGGTAACGACGGCTAGCCTGACAGCGCTTGGACCATCTTTGGCCGATACAACTTCATAGCCTTTGCGCTGCAGCGCATGTTCAACCAGGTAGCGGATGGGAAACTCATCGTCAACAATTAAAACACGTATAATTCCATTCATAGTAAGACCTTTCACTCCCTTTTCGATGGTGATGCGGCTAAAATAGTGAAATGATTTTCTGTGGTTAGGTCACTATGCGGCAGATTGGTAGCGGCGTAATTTGAAAATACAGGTATCATGATCATAATGAGGATAGCAATTCTTAATGACGATTTACCTTACTGTAAGAATCGATCTGTGATAGGAGAAATCAGGTGAGCTGGTCTGTTTTGATTGTTGATGATGAACCAATGACGCGGAATCTATTACGCATGATCCTGTCGTATGCCGGTTATACTGTCTCTGAGGCAGAAGACGGCTACGACGCGCTAGATAAAATAGCGCAGCAGATGCCCGATCTGGTGCTACTGGATTTGATGATGCCTCAGTTGGACGGGATTGACGTTTGTAAGCGGGTACGACAAAATGAAACGACAGCTCACTTACCAATTATTATGTTAACGGCTGACACTCGTTCGGACTCCAGAGATGCCAGTATGTTAGCAGGAGCGGATAGATTCCTGATGAAGCCTATCTCGCGTAAAGATTTGCTGGCTGAGATTCAAGACCTGATGGCGGATAAGGTCGCCGGTAATCAGTAACTTGTATCGTACAGCGTGGCGTAGCGATAATGGTTTGC
>SLGK01000015.1 GCA_007123775.1 Anaerolineae bacterium
AAACGGGGAATATATGGTAACAATAACGGCCGTTACCGGTCTGGCCGGCCTGTACAAAACGGAATACAGCCTCGACGGCGGCCAAAGCTGGCAGCCCTACACGGCCCCCTTCAACCTGACCTCGGATCAGGCTCTCACCGTCCAGGCCCGTTCGATGGATCTGGCGGGCAATCAAGAAGTGCCCTGGGCCAGCCAATGGCTGCTGCCCCATCAACTCTATTTACCAGTGGTTGTTCATGCGTCCTCGCCTTGACGTTGCCCAGAGTGGGACTGTTTAGGCTCACTCAGAGAAGAAGCCAGGGAGCGGTTCGTCGGCAGACAGTGGATATTGGCGCGACGGGATGGCGTCCCCATCCACCAAAAGTGGCAGCCGCGCCAATGAGGGCCAGCTATACCAGCCCACGACCACCTGCCAGCCTGCTTCAGTCAGCGCGGCGCGAGGAAAAGCAAAGCGGTCCACAACCACATCTCCTGCTTGCCAGTTAGCGGTGGGCCGGTAGCCTCCCAGTGGTTCCCGGTCCTGTTGGGCCATTATCTGCCCCGCCTCATCCAAAACGTGAACAAAACTGACATAGTTCTCGGCCGGTGATTGATTGGCCTCCCAGGTCAGGGTCACAAAGAGCGTGGTGTCAGTTAATTGCACCGCGTATTCTCGCAGATGGATAGGGCCAAAGCGGGCGTTGGCTGGTCGGGTCATGGTCGTGGCCGGTGGTTGGGCCAGCAGCAGCAGGCGCAGTTCATCGGCCCAAACTTCTTGTACACTGGCCCATTCCTGACGTAGTTCTTGCTCATACCAGTTGTCGGGACTGCCGGGCGGATACCAGGTAATCAGCCAGATGCGGTTAGCCTGGCTCTTTGCCATGTCAAAAAGCTGCCAGGCCTGGGGGTCGGCGGCAGCCACACGATAGGGAAGGCCATAGGTTGGCGGCCACGGCTGCTGGTCGAGGAGTTCGTACAGCAATTCTGGCACGAGGTTGATAAGTACGTCGCCGGACTGCTGATCAGTGGCAAGATGATGCGGAATTTCGGCCAGCACAGGCGTGGCGTTGGGGTCAGATTGCCACCAGGGTCGCTGCCGTTCGCCGTCCAGCCACAGCCGCCAGTGGGCCAGAATCGGGCTGTCTGTAACCGACCAGACGAGCGCCGGGTCGTGGTGGTAACGAAGAGGCTGGTCAGCCGGGGCCGGGAACTGTTCGTCCAGATATATCTCATAGCGATTGAAGTCAACGGCCGTACCCGCCCACTGTACTGCTAACCCTGCGACGACAACCAGGCCCAGCATAATCTGCAACGGCCGTTCTCCGGCCAGGGCACGGGCCAGCAGGGGGACGCTGCTTAACACCAGCCACGGCAGCAATGGCAGCAGGAAACGCGGTCCCCAGGCATAGCCCCCCCACCATTCCCACCAGGACCCAAAAGCAATCAGGTGAAAGAAGATGACAACCAGTATCAATTGGGTCAACAGTGGTCGCTGCCGGTAACTATGAGGCAGTCCCCCTAACCCCAGCAGTGTCAGCGGCGCGTACCAGAGCAGCCCCCGCGCCGGGCTAAGCGTCAGGCCCAATACTCCCCACCACAGCGGCGTGGTAAAGCCTTCCTGGTCGGGGGCGAAATGGTAGCCCGTTTGTAAGGGATGGCCAAAGCGCTGCCAGTTGTAGAACAGCAACCCGGCTCCCAATAGCAGCAGCGGCGTGGCGAACGTGGCCAACATGGAGGGCCACGTCTCCCTTTGGGGCCAGCGCCGCAGCAGCCATAGTCCCCAAACGGGTACCAGTAGAGCGTAAACGGCGTTACTGCCGATGGCCAGTGCCAGCCCCAGTCCGGCCAACAAGGGGTAGAGGGGACTATACGGCCGTTTCTGTACCAATCCCAATCCGGCCAGCGCCAGCAGCAAGCCCAGGCTGGCCAGCAGTTCGCCAAACACGGTCTGGGCGTAGGGTATAGCCATTGTGGTCAGGGCAAACAGGAGGGCAGCCAGCAGGGCCAGGCGTCGATTGCTCAACGACCAGACCAGCCAGCCCAGCAATACGGCCGTTGCGGTCGTCATGAGCGGTCCCAATAGCAGCACCGTTTGCACGGTAGACCACCAGGGCAGGCGCAGGCCGAGCCAGACGAACGGCACCATCAGGGCTACCATGAGCGGGCTTTTCTTGGTGTAAATGTCTCCGGTCGGGCTGAGCATTGTCACCGCCTCTCCGGGACGAATAGCCCACAGAGAATAAGCCATCTGGTTAGTGTGGGGATTGCCTTCTTGCCAGGCGTTGTGAGCGGCCACAAACATGGCGCTCTCATCGACTGAGTGAAAATGACCCGGCAGCAGTAACAGATAAGGAATGAGAATGGCGGCTGCCAACAGCCCCAGCCACCAATGATTTCTGCGTGATAAATATGACATGGATTCAGACGTGAACAGAGACGGGCTTTGTGTTCAATACCGTTTGCCTTTCTGCCATTATACCCGCAGATGAAATTTTTGCTGCCTGAAGGTACAATAGTAATTAGCAATCATGGTCACATAGCTCTCGTGCTGTCGACGTACGACAGGCGATGCTAAAGGAGAAGCAACAATATGACTCAGGCAAAGATTGACGTTAATCAGGCTGATGAGGAAACTCTGGACGCTCTGCCGGGCATTGGTAACGTCAAGGCCAAGCGAATTGTAGAATATCGGGAACGGGTAAAACCTTTTGCTGACGTTATGTCGTTAACGGCCGTTAAAGGCATATCTGAAAATACCGTACGCCAGTTTGAAGACCAGGTGACGGTGGAGGCTACCATGCCGGCCGGATCACAACTGCTGGTTGTGGCTGAGGATGAAGATGAGAACGATTCGGCCGCTGCGGCCGACGGGGAAGCGGAAACAGTCGATCCTGAGGCTGACACCGGCCCCCTACCCCTGATCCCGGAAACGGCTGCTGCCGAGGCCGATGAAGCCGACGACGAAGCCGACCAGGAGGCTGAACCGATAGTGACGCCCCCGCCAACGGCCGTTTTTGACGACGACGGAACAGACGGCCCCAAGACAGAGGAACCGGAAGCAGATGAAGATGAGGCCGAGGCAGTTGACACTACCGTCGAGACGGAAACGGCCGATGCCGCAACGGTGACTGAGCCAGTGGTCTCTCCTTTGCCCCCACCAGCCCACGCCGCGGCGACTGGCCCCGCTCCCGACGCAGCCGCAGCCCAAAAGCGAGGCCAGCGAGCCGCCTTGTTCGGAGCGATTGGTGGGGCCATTGGTGGTATTTTATTGACGCTACTCGTTCTCTTTCTGATCAACGGCACACTGAACTACGCTGCCCAAAACCGCGACATGCAGCAAGAGATTATCTACGCTCAGGCTACCTCAGCGGCCCTGGACCGGCAGCTAAACGCGCTGGCCACAGACGTGGGTGGTGACATTGACGGCCTGACCGAACGACTGGATACGGCCGATTCTCGCCTGGGCCAGACCGACGCCAACCTCGCGGGCCTGGACGACACCCTCACGGCCGCTCAAGCTGACATTGGTACGCTGTATGAAACTAGTGAAGCACTGGATGAACGGCTGACCGGCGTCGCCAGTGCGGCTGATACGTTCAACACCTTCCTCGACGCCCTGCGCGATTTGCTCTTTGATCTGCAGGGACCACCGCCGGTTATTACGCCCACAGCGCCAATCACCCCTACTGTGACGCTGGCCCCCACGGTGACGCCCACCATGACGCCTGACGTCAGCAACGATTTAGACAACGATGTAGACACTGATGTGGACGAAAATGATGAAGTCGACGAGCCGGTGGCTACCCCTACGGCTGAGGCCGAGCCAACACGCACCCCCCGTCCGACGGCAACGCCTATCGCTTTGCCCACAGCAACGCCTTTAGCTTTGCCTACGGCAACACCGTAATTTCTGCAACCGGAAGGAGCAATGACATGAGTAACGAACAGAATAACCGCCCCGGATTCTTCAGACGATTCTTTGGCCTGCTGATACGGAGTTTGTTAATCGTCCTGCTGATTGTTGGTCTGGGTATTGGCGGCCTCTACTTGTTTAATGAGGCCGTCGTCTCGTCGAATAACTTTAGAGCCTCGCTCAATGCGTTTGAGTCTCGCGTTAACTTGCTGCGCAGCGACGTAGACAATTTGATGGCTACCGAGCGTGAGCAGCGGCAGGCGCTTGGCCAACTGCGTACCGACACGTCCAGCCTGGAAGTGGAAGTCAGTTCGCTGGCCAACAGCCTGGAAAGTCAAAATCAGGCGCTGACTGCCCTGGAAGCGGCCCTGGCCACGGCCGTTGCCGATAACGAGGCCGCTCTAGCCACGCTGCAAGAGGGTCTGCTGGCCCTGCAGAGCGATCTGAACGAGAGCAACAGCAGCATCGACGCCCTCGGTGGCGACCTGGACGGCGTGCGTGGTGATTTCAACACGCTGCGACAAGAAAACCAGCAGTTAGCCAGCCAGATGGATAGTGACATCACTGACCTGGCCCAACAGGTTGACGATGCCCTGGCTGCCGTTGCCACCAACACGGCCGAGATGGTGGAGCTACAGCGCACCGTGCGCCTCTTCCGCGTGTGGGAACTGGTTACGCGGGCGCGGCTACAACTGGTTGAGCAAAATGTGGGCCTGGCCCGTAATGATCTGAACCAGGTATTGACGGTCGTTGAGCAGATGATTGCTCTGGCTGAAGCTGAGGCGGACGAAGAACTGGTGGCGGGGTTAACGGCCGTTCAACTGCGACTCGAACTGGCCCTGACCAACCTGGATGACAGCGCCATACTGGCCGCCCGCGATCTGGAAACAGCCTGGGATTTGCTCGACGACCTGCTGGGTGACCGTCTGCTGGCCGACTTCACCCTGCTCGAAACCGAACCCGACGACGAACCAGCAGAAGAACCCGAACCGGATAGCGAGAGCGAGAGCGAGAGCTAGAGGATTTGGTCATCACTCTAGCTCTAGCTCTAGCTCTATACTCTATCTCTCACCAATTCCGCCCCATGTAGGGTTCCCACAGGTCAAGGGTTAGCTGGACCGGATCGGCCGTTACGCCAAACTGGGTAAAGTAGTCACACACCCGCTGGATGTCCCGCTGCAAGAGCATGAAGGCGTTGGGGTTGTGGCGAGCCTCGACCAGTTGGGGGAAGTCGATGATGGTGATACGGCCGTGCCAATACAAAATGTTGTAAGCTGACAAATCCCCATGCACAAAGTGCAGGTCCAGCATCAGGGCCACGTTGTCCATCACCCGCCGGAACAGCGGTTGGGCTTCCGCCGGCGTCAGCGTTACGTCATTCAGCAGCGGCGCGGCCATATATTCATCCCCGACATATTCCATCAGGATGGCCGTGCCTTCAAAAGCCAGCGGTTCCGGCACGTCGGCCCCGGCCTCATACAGCGTTTGCTGGCTGCGGTACTCGTTGCCAATCCACCATTGGATGTCCACTTTTTGGCCAAAGCTGGTTTTTTTCTGCAGAGCCACGCGCACGCGCCGCCCCTTGATCAGCTTACCCTCGGTATCGACCAGATCGCGGCCGGCTTTGTAGACAGCGTCATTTTTCAGATGGCGCAGCATTCGCGGCCGGTACAGCTTGGCCGCCAACAGCTCGTGCCCCGTCTGCGGCGTGGCCTCGCAGGTGTAGACGTTGGCCTCCTTGCCCGCTTTGACCACGCGGGTCACGTCGCTGATCAACTCCTGGCGGTAGAAGGGGCCAACCGATTCGATCACCCACTGCCGCTCATGGTGTCTGGGGTCTAATGATTGGGCATAGGTGGGTACCCAATCCTGGATATTGTCACTAATATCGGCCAAAGCAGACCGCGCTTCGGCCTCTTGCCGCCGTTTGCGCCCTTTATCACCGAAGCGACGAGCGTGACGGCCGTTTTCTTGATACTCATACTCGGCATATTTTTCCCAAGCGTCGTATTTATTCATTGTTGTTGCTTAACCTCGTAATCAAAAACTTTACGCAGAGATTCACGGAGGATTCGCGGAGTTTCACGGAGAAAAACAGAGATAGACGATGCGTTGCGTTGACGCTGGGCCTGGCACACGCACTACGCAATACGTACTACGTCTCGAGGTGCAACAAAAAACCACAGGCCAGTACACCTGTGGTCGGTTTAGTTGGGGGATGGGTTTCCGCAGGGGAAAGCAGTCTTACCGGGGGACAGGTGTACTTACGCAACGCTGAACATTGCTTTGGACTTTTTCTCTTTTGACTTGCATAGCGTAAGTACCTCCTTGTTAGAATTAGGGCCTATTACTTGAGACCGCGCACAGTTTAGCATAAACTTTGCAGGAATGTCAAGAATTTTGCAAAGTGGCAAGGTGGCGGCGTGGCGAAGTCACTCGCCACTTCGCTAAAGGATACACGATGCTCCCATACGAAACATTTGAACGTTTGGTCGTTGAAGCGCTGGACAGCCTGCCTCCCTTTTTTCAGGAGAAGATGAGTAATGTGGAGGTACTGGTGGAGGACGAACCTGATCCGGAATTGTTAGCCGAGATGGAGATGGACCCGGCTGAGGATACGCTGCTGGGGCTTTACCAGGGCATCCCGCTGACGGAGCGGTATAACTACAACCTGGTGATGCCCGACACGATCACGCTGTACCAGAAGCCGCTTGAAGCGGTGGCCGGTGGCGACTTCGACCGCATCCGGGCGGAAGTGCGCCACACGGTCATTCACGAGATTGCCCACCATTTTGGCATTGATGATGACCGGCTGATTGAGTTGGGGGCGTATTAGCAGGGTCGTTGTCAGTCAAATTATTTCCGACCGGTGCCTTGCACACCAAGGCAGGTGTCAATGCTGTTGACATGAAGCCAGGTTGTTGGTTACAATAACAAGAAACTAGACAGACTAGACAGAATGGTTCTGTCGGGAGATGATCATGAC
>SLGK01000211.1 GCA_007123775.1 Anaerolineae bacterium
GACGTGACCAATCAAGGCACGTTGACCACCAGCTACGCCATCACCCTGACCGGTCTGCCCGACGGCGATTTGTTCTTCAACGAAACAATTGCCCCCGGCACGACGGCCAATATCCCGGTCGCGCCCGCGCCTAATGTCCTGGGTAACTTCAACCTGACGGCCGACATCGTGGCCGACATTGAGGGCGAGGTAGAGGTGCGACGCACGGCCGTCGCTCGTCTCAACGTAGTGGACAAATTCATCCAGGTCACGCAGGTCATTGCTGACCCGCCCTTTGTGGAGACCGGCGTCAGTTCGACCAACCTGAGCGTCGAAGTGGCAAATTTTGCCGGGGTAGCGTTGGCCGCCAATGCGGAAACGATGATTGTCGCCCCTGATGGCAGCCAAATGTTTGCTACGGCCGTGCCGCTCAACCTCCTGGCGGGCAATCTCCGCACCTACGACCTGGCCGAAGTGGACACCTCCGGCTGGGCCGAGGGTGTCTATACCATCACCGTCAACTTACTCGACGGCGACGACAACCTGATCCCTGACGGCGGCGGCTACGGCTATTTCAGCGTCGGCCAGGCGGTGCAACTGAGCCAGGCTGTTTACCCGGAAATCGTCGCCCCCGGCGCGGTGACGGTGACGACCATTATTACCAGCGAGATTAGTAATCAGTCGTCGGTGAACAGTGGTCAGTCGGGGACGATGTATGACGCGCCGTTGACGGCCGCTGACCTGGCCTACCTGAATCCCGATCCGGCCGTAGGGGCTGGCCTTGTGCCAGCCCCCGATGCACCCACCCCTGATACGCCGCCTTCTGTGGCGGGGCAAGGGCAACCACAAGGGTTGCCCCTACAGGCCGAATTGGTGACTGGGGCTGAGATGGCGGAACGGCCGTTTGCCGAAGAAAACGTCCTCCCTCTCACGCCTAACTCCGAAATCAACGCCGACGCCGACGAGCCAGACGCGGTTGAGCATACGCCGCAGAATACGCTCTTCTTCTCGCCGACCTTTACCCGCACCGAGCAGAACGACGCCGCCTGGAGCTACACCGGTTCATGGACAAACGTCAACCTCGGCCGGGCCAGCGGCGGCAGCCATTGGCGCAACGCCACGGCCGGCAGCACGGCCGTTCTCACCTTCGACGGCACCTGGATCAGCCTCGGCTTTATCGCCGACCGCTTTAGCGGCTATGTTGAGGTAAGCGTCAATGGCGACAGCTACGGTACACTCGACCTTTATCGCAACCAGGAAACACCCGTCAGCTTCCTGTTCGACGGCCTGCCCAACGCCGGCCATACCCTGACCCTGACCGTGTTGGGAACGGCCAACCCCTTCGCCGCCAACACCCGCATCCAGCTTGACTACGCCGACTACGGCGACGGCTCGCTTCTGCCTGACGGCAGCTTTGAAGAGGACGACCCCCGCCTGCTCACCAGTGGCGGCTGGTCAACGGCCGCCTCTGCCGCGGCCAGCGGCGGCAACTACATCCGCTCCACCACCGGCACAGCCTGGTTCCCCTTCGCCGGGGACAGTTTCACCCTGCAAACCTTCGCTTACACCAATGCGGGCAAGGCGCGTCTCTTTGTGGATGGCGTTTACCTGGACACCATTGATATGTTCGCCCCCGTCTTCTCGTCGAGCGGCTTCACCCGCACCTTTTCTTACGACGGATTCGGCAGCGGCCCCCACATTTTGCAGGTGATGACCTACCAGGGCGAGACGACTATTGACAGGCTAACCACGCCCGGCAGCGGCCCCTTCGTTGACCCGAACCCGCCGGTAACGGGCGTGACCCGCTTTGAAGCGGATCATCCTTCCCTTCTATACAATGGAGTGCCTTTTACGCAGACGGCCAGCAGTTGGGTGCGCGTTGCCAATATCAACGCCAACCATGCCAGCGGCGGCGAGTATATCTATTCGGCGACGGCGGGCGATACGGTCAGCTTTGACTTTGAAGGGGAGTGGTTGGGTATCGGCTTCGCCACGGAACGGCGCGGCGGTCAGGCGGAAATCGCCATTGACGGTCAACTGGTCGAAACCGTAGACCTGTACAGCCGTTATGATGACACCGCCAGCTTCTACTTCCGCGATCTGGGAGCCGGGCCGCACACCGTCACCATCACCGTGTTGGGAACCAGCCACCCTGAAGCGACAGGAAACCGCGTCCATCTCGACTTCTTCGATGTGTGGGACGGCCAGCCATTGGCTGAGGGAACTTTCGAGGAAGACAGCGAACGGCTCATCTTCAGCAATGGCTGGGGGCGCTCGCTGAACGCCGCCGCCAGCGGCGGCGCTTACGCCAGCGCCGGCTGGACCTCGAACGTCACCGCCTGGTTCCCCTTCACCGGCGACTCCTTCACCTATCATGGCTGGACGCGCAGCAACTACCAGGAGGTTGCCCTGCGCCTCAACGGCGAACCCCTCGGCCAGTTTGATATGTATGGCTACCAGGAAGGCCCGCGTACCTACTCCTTCGACGACCTGGGCGCTGGCCCCCACGTGCTAGAAATTCGCCGCTACCGCAGCAACCCCACCACCGTAGACGCAGTGAGCAGCCCGGCTATCGAACCGGCTTGGGAAGCGCCCGCTCCCCCCGTCATTGTGCGCTACGAAGAAGATCATCCCGACATGCGCTACAACGGTCAGCCCTACCACACCATGCCCCAAAGCTGGGCGCTAGACGGCACACCCGGCTGGACGAGCAGCGGCGGCAACAGCGTCAACACCAGCGCTGCCGGTAACGTCTGGAGCTTCAGCTTTACCGGGCAGTGGGTCAACGTCGGTCTACGCAGTACCAACGGCGGCGCTGACATCCGCATCAACGGCGTCTCACAGGGAATCTTCAACCCGGCCGGCGGCGTTAATGGGGTGAACAACTTCACCTTCCCCCTCGACCCCGGCGATCACATCGTTGAAGTAGAGGTCATCAGCGGCACAATCGCCGTAGATTACATGGATGTGTGGCAGGGCGAGACGATTGATGATGGCTGGTACGACGCCCAACTGGAAAATGAAGAAACGGGCCTGTTCCATTTCAGCGATAAGCAGTGGTGGCGACAGACAGAGGACAGCTACGCCTATGATGGCGACTACCTGACTCCTTTCGCCAGTTCAAACACCAACATCTGGTTCAATTTTGTGGGTACTGACCTGACCATTTTGGGCTATCAGCGCGACGGCACGGCGCTGCACGTCGTCATTGACGGCGTGGATTATGGCCTGTTTGATATGTCCACTGTCGCCCCCTTCCGCGGCCAGCCCTTCTCGCTCCACTTCCCCGACCTGGGCGAAGGGGCGCACGTGGCTCAGGTTTTCTTGCCCTCTACCGGGCTTGTCACCTCCCGCATTGACGCCTTCGAGGTCAATCCCGACGGCTTCTACAGCTATATGCCGGAGATCAAATGGTATGACACGACTGGCGCAGAGGATCTGAATCCCGCTTACGGTACCGGTTTTCTCAGCACAATTGCCATCGGCGATCTGAATGGGGACGGGTCGGTGGCGTTGGTAGCGCCAGGGTTAAACGGCCGTCTCTACGTCTATTGTGGCGATGGGGCAGACACAGGGGATGGCACGCCCATTCTCTGGACGAGCGACCTGGTTGGCCCCGCCGCCGAACCGGCTCTGGCCGACCTGACCGGCGACGGTAAGGCCGAGATTATTATCAGCGGCGAGAACGGCACTTTTGCCTTTACCCATGACGGGGACGTCCTGTGGCACAATCCCGATGTGGTCTCCTTCTATGCGGTTGAACAGCTTGGTTGGGGCGGCCCTAGCATCGGCAATCTTGACCTGTCGCCTGAGCCGGAAATCGTCATCGCCTCTTCCCAGGACGCGCTCTATGTGCTGGACCACCTGGGCAATATCCAATGGAGCGTCCCTCTGGCCGACCGCTTTGTCACGCCGCCCGTACTGGCCGACGTCACCGGGAATGGCATCCTGGACATCATCGTGGCCGATAAATGGGATCTGCGCGTCTATGACTACTTTAACGGCGGCCAACTGGTCTGGGAATACACTCAGCCTGATCAAGTAGAAGCGTTGGGTGGGGCGGGCGCCTTTGGCCCGCCGGCCGTAGCCGACATTACCGGCGACGGCCAGCCGGAAATCATCATCAACTGGGGTGTCTTTGTTGAAGCGCTGCGGGCCGATGGCAGTTTGCTGTGGAAATATGACACGGGCAACAATTTCCACTTCCGTCCCAGCCCCATCACTGTGGCCGATACCACCGGCGACGGCCAGATGAACCTGGTGACCGCTTCAGCCATTAGCGGCCTGGGGATTGCCAACCATACCTTGATGGTGCTGGATGCTGACGGCAATCTGGTCTGGCAGCAGTTGGTCAGAGACAGATCCGCCTCTGCCTCCGGCGTGTCGGCGCAGGATTTAACGGGCAACGGCGTCTGGGAAGTTCTCTGGAATGGGGAGCAGGACGGCTTCTTCATCCTGCGCGGCAGCGACGGCAAGCGGCTGTTCAACGAACCGTATACAGCGTCAGGTACCGTGCTGGATTATCCCTCGCTGGGCGACGTAGACGGCGACGGCGTAGCCGATATCGTCCTGGCGGGTAAGAACGGCCTCTTTGTCATCAGCCATGTGGGACGCTGGATTGATTCCCGCCCCGTCTGGAACCAGCACAACTACCACGTCACCAATATCAACGACGACTGGAGCGTGCCGGTCAATGAGCCGAATAGCTGGGAACTGCACAACACCTACCGGACACAAACGCCCGACCGCAGCCCCGCGCCCGCCTACCAGATGGTCTTCACCTACACCGAAGGCTTGCCCAACGTAACCGTATTGACTAATACGGCTTCGATTAGCCTGACGGCCGCCCCGCCTCTCTACGGTTGGGAATACCGGCAGGAATGGTACCAGCCCGTGATCACCACCAGCTTTGACAGCCTGTTGACCGACATGCAGCCGGGCGAAACGCGCCAGGTCTCGGCCGGGACGGAAGTGGCTTATCGGCTGCCCAGCGGCTTCAACTATCTGACCCTGCCGCCGCTCTACGTCACTGCCCCGCGCCTGGGCGAACTGACCCCGGCGGCGCAGAGCGTGGTCATAGGCGGCACGGCCGTTTACACTCTCACCCTCAGCAATTCCGGCAGCGAAACAGCCGTTTACAGCCTCTTCCCCGGTGGTATTCCGGCGGAATGGCTCGACTACCTGGCCACCGTCCCCATTGGCCCCGGCGAAGCGGTAGAGGTGACGATTACTGTCACCACCCCGCCCGATGCCGAGGCGGACACGCTGACGCTCTGGCTGGACGTGGACAACGGCAGCGGCGGCATGGACGACTTTGCCGCCGAACTGACGCTGTTTGATGGGCTGGCCCTCGAGCTGTCGCCAACCAGCCAGGAAGGGACGACCGGCCAGCCGTTGACCTACACCCTCACCATTACCAACCTGGAAACGGCCGAACGAACCTACGATCTCACGGCCGCTGGATTGGCTGACGTGACGCTGCCCAGTGAAATTACCGTGGCGGGCAATGGGGTGGCGATGGCGACGGTCACGGCCGTTCCCCTCAGTCACGGTCCGCAACCTTTCACCATCGAAGCCACAACAACCAGCGGCGCAACCGCCAGCGCGGACGGTGTGGCGGTGGGCGACGGCCGTTTCGGAATCCTGGCCCAATTCAATCCAGAGACAGCCATTACCGGGCCGGGGGCGACGGCCGTTTACACCCTCACCCTGACCAACGTTGGCGACACGGCCGACAGCTACGCCCTCGACCTGGACATCCCTGCTGGCTGGACGGCCGAATTAACCCGGCTCGGCCAACCGGTGAGCCAGGTTGACCTGCCTGCGCTGCTCTTCAACAGCGTGGAACTGCTGCTGCTGGTCACGCCAGATGTAAATGCGTTGGCTGCTAGTTATCCACTTACGGTAACGGCCGTTTCGCTCAACCATGAGGGGGTGGGGACAACGGCCGTAGCTACCGCCCAAGTCATCGAGCGGGGCGTCAGCGTCGCTATCAGCCCGGCCAGCCAGACGGTAGACCCGACCGGGCCGACAAGCTGGGACATAACCGTGACCAACACCGGCAGCGTCGCCGACAGCTACGATCTGGTCGTTAGCGGCGCGCCCGCCCTGGCCGGTACGCTCTCGGCCGATACCGTCTCGTTAGCTCCCGGCGCTTCCCAAACGGTGCAGCTTACCGCCGCCGACCTGCGCTTCCTCCTGCCCGGTACGCAGACCTTCGCCGTCATGGCCCAATCCCAGGCGGAGAGTCAGATTCGGGCCGAAGATCGAGCCAGCTTTACCGTGGAGGAGTTTGTGGAAACGGCCGTGTTTTGGTACCCAACCAGTGCAACTGTAACTAACACGCTGGAACTGGGTCTGACCTTCGTTGTCAGCAACACCGGCAACCTGCTGGCCGAGTTTGATCTCAGCTTTGTCGGCGCGGGGCTGACGGCCGCAACCGACACAGACAATACACTCATCCCGCCACGCAGCGCGGCCGTTTTCCTGGTGCGGGTCACGGCCGACGCGCCGGGCAGCTACGAGCTGATCGGCACGGCCCAAGCCGGCGGCGTGTTGGCCGAGGCCACCGCCCTGCTTGAGTTCATCGTGGACGGGGAGAACCAGCCGCCCATCGTAGACGCCGGGCCGGATCAGATGGTCGCTGTAGGCCAACTGGTCCAGTTCAGCGGCAGCGCGGTTGATCCCGATGGAAGTGGGATTGTCTCCATAGAATGGGACTTTGGCGACGGCAGCACGGCCAGCGGCACGTTCACACCGACCCATAGCTACGCCGCAGCCGGTTTGTACACCGTCACCCTGACCGTCACCGATGCTCAGGGCGGCGTGGGCAGCGACACACTGCTGATTGAAGTTGAAAATATACTCTATCTGCCGCTGATTGTGC
>SLGK01000227.1 GCA_007123775.1 Anaerolineae bacterium
CCATTGGTAAATAAAGACACCGGCCCCAATAACGGCCGCTAACAAAAAGACCGCACCCATCCAGATTTCCCAACTGCTGCCAATATCGGCAGCCGAACCGGTCTGACTGGGGGCGCGGCGGGGTTCGCCCTCAAGCGTAAACGTGATATTGCCGGTGATACCGGGCTGCGGATTGACGTAGTTGAGAACGGTGCTGGTGCCCATGACGCGCGGCTCCTGAGGCAGCCAATCCTCGCCGCTAATAGTTATGCCGGTTTGGGGCATAGCGATAGAGGCTTGCTGCACCTCGTAATTGACGGGATGGGCAATGGTCATGCCGGGCTGGTAGGGCAGGCCATAACCAACCAGCAAATTGAGACTGCCCTGGCCGGGCCGGATGGGCAGCGTGTCGGCAAAGCCGGTGGGGGTTTGGATCATCTCATCGGCCGGAATGAACGAGTCGAAGGCGTTGAAGCCACGCTCAAAGGCGATGCTGTGGGCATTGGGGGGCAGGCTGATCTGGAAAGTGCCGTTAAGGGGGTTGCCATCCAGACCGACAAACACGGCCGTATCCAAATTGCTAACCACGTACAGCTCATTGATAAACAACTGGTCTTCCATAAACTGGACCACAATATGGATGCGCTCGATGACAATGCCACTGGGGTCGGTGCTGGGATCATAAACGGTGATGGACAGGTCTACCTGGGGGTTGGCCGGGTTTAGCTGGGCCGGCTCGCTACTGTAGGAAATGCCATCATAGTTGAAGCTGGCCAGATAGACCCAGGCGGGGTCTATATCTTCCAGGTCGAACTGAAAACGGCCGTTTTCATCCACCTCACTTGTCAACGCCAGCATCTCGCGCAAATCCATGTCAAAGGCTCGCAGCAGGGCCTCGCCCTCGGTAACGATCTGGCCGGTAGTGGCATTGGTGACGTGGCCGGTGACGGTGGCTTGTTCAATAATCGACCCGACCGGCACCTGACCAAGCTGAGGCAGCAAATCGGCGGCCACCGCGTCCAGATCAAGTTCACCATAGCTCAGACTACGGCCGTATTCCACCGTCGCCAGCCAATCCTGGTCGGTTATATCAAGCTGATGCTCCTCGATAGGGTTGACCGTCAGACGCGTATAGACCATTTGATTGCTCTGGTCGGCCCAATAGTCAAAGCTGGTCAGGTCGGGCACGTCGTCGGGACCGGCATGACATTCGGCACAGGTAGCCTGAAAAACAGCCTCACCCTGGGCGATCCGTTCCGGCGGTGTCGCCAGGCTAAAAATAGTAGCGACCAGGTGCCAGCGATTATCGGTGGGAATGGGGTTGGTAGCCACGCTACCAAACGGCGGCATACCCTGGACCAAACGGCCGTTGCTAATCACGTCATACAGATTATTGGGCACGGCCGAAAAAATGTAGTCGGGTGCCAAAAAAGAAGCGGGCGGCGCCGGTAGGTCAGCAGCCAGTTCCCCATCCCCGGCCCCTAAGGGTCCGTGACAGTTGGCGCAGCGCTCTTGGAACAGGCCAAAACCCGCGTCGCCATCCGGCTGCACAGTCGGGGGCGTTACCGGCTCTTGAGCAGTGACCGGGAATACGCTCCAGAGCAACAGAAAGAAAAGGCCAACCAGGGCCAGGTGTAGAAAATTTCGTTTCATGATGATCCTATGGTGGCGGATATACGTTGTCGTTGTGGGCCAGCCAAAAACATGGTGGGCTAAGAACAGTATTCACCGACTACCTGACTATCCGACTACTCGACTACCCCACTAATTTATGCCCGCATGCGGCACAGAATTTGTCGCTACTTTTGACGGGCTGCCCACATTCAGTGCAGAAACGGCCGTTGCTGGGCGCAACCGGCGCGGCCGCAGCTACCACAGGGGCGGCTTTTTTCTCTTTTTTGCTCTTTGGCTTGCGCTGCTTGCCAGATTGACGCAGGGCAGCAATGGCAGCTTCCAGGTCTTCTCTGTCATCCATATCATCAGCAAATGTGGCCGGGCGGCGCGACTGAGGCAGCGCATCCAGTTTTTGCATAATGCGGGCCGCTTCAGCTACCAGACCGCGCCGTTCTGCCTCATAAGCTTCTGTCGGAATTTTGCCCGTTTCATGGTCAAAATCAAGAATGCGAATCTCGCCAAGCAGCAGTTCTTTGCTGGCTTCCAGCCGCTCATATTCAGAGGGCGAGCCATGCTGCTGAGCAGCCAGATAAGGGTAGGCCAAGATAAGGGCCACAACAATAAAAAGGGCTAAACCGATTAAAATTGAACCAAGTGTCATAGTTGTTTAAAAAGATTACAAAAGTCTTGGGGACTTTTGTAATCTTGCTTTTATTGTGCCAGCAAATCGGTCACGACCACATCGATCATTTGCTGCGAGACGGGGCCAATGACCACATGGGCAATGGTGCCATCTTTGCCAATGAAGAAGGTTTCAGGTACGCCGGTGATCTCGTAATTACGGGCGATGCGTGAGCCGAGGTCAGGCGCGTTGGGGTAGGTGATGTTGAACTCTTCCAGATAGCCATGAGCGCGGTGTTCGGCATCGAGCCAGGCCACGCCCAGGAAAATAACGCCCTGGTCGCGGTAGCGCTGCCAGCTTTCTTCGAGCAGGTCGGCTTCGTAGCGACACTCAATGCACCAGGAGGCCCAGAAGTTGAGAACCACCACATTGCCGCGCATATCGTCCAGGCTGCCAACCGGTTTGGTTTCCCATTCGTAGCCGTTGAAAAATTCAACGTTGAAGTTGGGGGCGGGTTGGCCCGCTTCGGGGCGCACGGCGTTGGCCCGGCTGAGTCCCCAGCCGGTAAGGATTAGAATAAAGATAACGGCTGCCCAAATAGCTATATTGATCCAGTTGAGGCCGCTTGCTTTGGTTTGGGTTGAATTTGTCATAGCGCTACGTTATTTATTACGGTCTACTTCTTGCTCAATACGCTGAATGTAGTCGTCTATATCAACGGCCGTTTCTTTCGGCTGCCGTTTTTTCTTGCTGGTTGATTTAGGGGCCGATGCTGCGGCTTGCTGCTGTCTTATATTGCGTAAGTAGTTACCAAAAACCACACCGCCGACAGCGACTAAAAAGAAAGGCGCCAGCCAGACCAGCCAATTCAGCCCCCGTCGCGGCGGCACGGCCGACACGCCATCCCCGTATTGGCGAATGAAGTGGTCCATGATCTCGGCCTCAGTGCGTCCTTGCGCCAATTGCAGGCGGATCTCAGCCCGCCAGTCAATACAGGCCAGCGTGGGGCAGGTATCTAGTGGAATGCCTTCGCAAACCGGACAGTAAATTTTGCGGGCAATGGCATTGACCTCATCATCACTAATTTCAGACAAGGGTCGCGGCTGCTGTGCCCAAACCGAACTGACGAAAACGGCCGTTGCCAACAAAGCCAGTATAAATGCCAATAGTCCAGATTTTTTATTCATGGTCAGCACCAGAGTACAAAAGTCTTGAAGACTTTTGTACTCTTTTTAACAATCAATCACCCGGAACCGCAACCGGCCGGCGTGGTTCGGCTACCAACACCTTCTCATCGCGGCGGTCCGGCCAGGCGGCCACCATCGTGCCCAGCACAAAGATAAAGCCACCGGCCCACACCCAGTTAATCAACGGATTCAGATAAATTCTAAACGTCGCCTGATCAACCGAAGTCGGTTCCCAGTTGATTAACAACACATAGAAATCTTCCGTAAAGGTCGAGCGGGCATCAGGAATGGTCATCGGCTGCTCAGTCCGCACATAAAACTCACTGCGCGGGAACAGTTGGCCCACAAAGTTACCATCCTTCCAGACGCTAACGGCCGCTTCCGTAATAATCAAGTCATCCGGCCCGGCAAAGCGGCTCAACGAGTCAAACTGCATCTCATAGGGGCCAACCGTGACCGTCTCGCCCCGATCGAGGCGGATTTGGGTCTGCTGCTGATAAGCCTCGACACCAATGATGCCAAAAGCCATCACAATCACGCCCATATGAATCCAGTAGCCCCCGTAGCGGCGCCGGTTACGGGCCAACAGACTGGTATACGCCGTCCAGACATTTTCGCCCCGGTTCATCCGTGCCCGTGTGCCTTTCCAAAACTCCAGCACCGTTAGTATGGCCGCCAGCGAAACAATCCAGACCCCCAGCAGCGGACCCCAGCCCCGCACCCCAAACAGAACCAACGCAACCACCACAACGGCCGCTGCCAATGCCGGCCAGCGCAGCGTCATGCCAATGCGCTCCGGGCTGGTGCGGAACCACATGGTCAGCGGGGCCACGCCCATTAGCAAGAGCAGCAGCGCAAACAGGGGGGCCAACGCCTGCTCATACACCGGCGGCCCTACAAAGCCCCGTTCGCCCGTAAACAACTCAGAAATGATGGGGAAGAAGGTGAACAGGAATACAATAGCTAAAATCGCCATAAACAGGAAGTTATTATAGAGAAATGCCGCTTCCCGTGAGAAGTAAGACTCAATTTGATTGGGCGTAGCCAACTCATGGCGACGGGCTATCAGCCAATAGGTAGAAAAGATGAAGATGAAGCCCATAAAGCCAAAAAAGTATGGGCCAATATCTGACTGGGCAAAGGAGTGGACCGAGGAAATAATACCCGTCCGCACAATAAACGTGCCCAGAATAATGAGCGAGAAGGTCAGGATAATGAGGAACATATTCCACACTTTGAACATATTCCGTTTTTCCTGAATCATGGTGGAATGGAGGAAAGCTGTACCAGCCAGCCAGGGCATCAGCGAGGCGTTCTCGACCGGATCCCAATCCCAGTAGCCACCCCAGCCCAACACATCATAAGCCCAGCGGCCACCTAAAATCAGCCCCAGACTCAAGAAGAGCCAGGCAACCAACGTCCAGCGGCGGGTGATGTGCAACCAGGCATCGTCCAGCTTGCCCGAAATAAGCGCGGCCATAGCAAAAGCATAAGGAATGGTGAAACCGACAAAGCCGAGATAGAGGGTAGGCGGATGGATAATCATACCGGGATGACGCAGCAGCGGGTTGAGGCCGTTGCCGTCGGCGGGGGTAATGTCAAAGCGCACAAACGGATTTTCGATGAAAGCCGAAATACCCAGGAAGAAAACCTGAGTAATGGCAGCTACCATGAGGGCATAGGCAACCAGATGTTTGTGTGCGCCCCAGTTGCGGGCCATCGCTGTGGCGGTAAAGGCGGCCAGTGTCAGGTTCCAGAAGAGGAGCGAACCAGCCTGCCCACCCCAGAGGGCTGTCACTTTGAGTACAGTGGGGGTTTCGATACTACTAACGCGCCAAACGTACTGCACGGAAAAGTCGTCGCCGAGCAGCAGGCCTATCATAGACAGGTTGGCAAGCAACGTCAGGGGTAGGGTAAGGATGACGGCGTTGCGGGCGCTTTGGACAAGCTGTGGGTTGTTAGTCCGGTTGCCGTACCAGGCGGCCCCAATCGCATAAGCGGCCACTAAAAAGGCCAGAACAAGGGCAATATATCCAAAATCGGCGAGCATAATTTTTAATCGTAATGCGTAATGCGTAGTGCGTAGAGGTTTTTATGCACTACGCACTACGTACTATGCCTAATTATTGATGCGGACTGTCCGCTAAATCCAATTCTTCGTAGCGGGTAGGACATTTGAGGTAGAGACCACCCGGTCGGGTTTCTAATATGCCGCCTTCCATGACGCGCCCTTCGACCAGGGCCTGGGCCTCATGTTGCAGCAGGTCAGGTTTTGGCTCATTCATGGCCACAATGCGCAGTCGTTGGGTCGGGTTGCGCATATCATCCACAATCTCAAACTCCAGGCGAGAGGTAGTGTTATCAATTTGGGTATACTGAATGGTGTCCCCAATGACCCACCCGGATACGCGCAGGTCACGGCCGATTAGGGCGTCTTGCTCGGCGTAAAACTCTTCAACTGTTTTGTAAAGCTGCATATTGCCCGACATGGCGTTGATGACCAACACAATGATGGCCACGATCATAACACCGCCACCAATGAAAAATTTAAGGCGGCCACCTTTGTTGCTTTGCAACAGTTGGGATTTGTCGTCATTTGTCCAGCTTGATTGAGACATATGGTTATCTCCTATTCCTCTTCATCTTCGAGGATAGCCAATGCTTCCTCGGCATATTCTTCGGGCACGGCTACGTAGCCTATGCCCAATAATCCGACCGTCAGGCCAATAGCCCCTCCCGCTTCCTGGTAGGCGCGGGCGGGAATGCCTTCACTATTTAAGCGGGCGGCCAAAATCTCAGCAGGTGTCAGTCCAGGCATACGCGCCACAACTTCCCATTTAACTGACTGCGGCGTTTGTTGTCTTGTGTCCATTGTGTCGCATTCCTTGCTCAAAATGAAACGGCCGTCACCATCTAAGTTCTAAAACCGCTTGCTCGCTATATTATCACATTATACCCCAAAATTGTAAGGGCTGTATGATCACTATCACTAATCTGTGGTTACATTAAGCCTGTTCACACGCATTGTATACGGGGTAGGCTTTTGTTAGAATGGGGACAACGATTAACGCAGAAGCAAAGGGGTGCAGAGAATGTCAAAGCAGCGTTTCTGCATCTCTGCATCAAATAATAGAGGTGCAAATGGGCCGAATCGAGCAGTTACAAGAACAGATGGGACGGCAGCGGGTGCGCTTACTGGAAGCGATTGAACCGCTGCCCGATGAGGCCCTGTTAGAGCCAAACGCTGTGGGCAACTGGTCGGTGGCCGGTTTACTGGGCATTTTGACCGCCTGGGACGCGGAGGTAGTGACGGGGCTGATGCGGCTGGAGCAGAACAAGAAACCGGAGAAGTTGTTGGCAGCGTTGGCTCAGCCCACTGCCTATAACCAGCGTGCCTATGAGGACAACCTGACGCGAGACCTGGATGCTATCTTTGATGATTTTTTCCGGGTACGGCGGCAGTTGGAAGAGTGGCTGGAATATTTCTCTAATAAGGACATGGCAAACCCGAAACGATTCCCCTGGTTCGGCCGGCCGCTGGCTGATGTCATTGCCGAGGCTACCTGGCAGCAGGAAAAAGCGTATGCTGACCGGCTGCAAGCCTTTGCCGAACGCTGGCTGGCCGAAAATCGGGAGCCGGTCGAGGGAAGTCAGGTGATTCCGCTAACGGCCGTTTTTACTGACAATGAATTAACCACGGATGAAACGAAGTAAGCCAGTGGCGCGTAGCGGGTAGCGAGTGGATTCTGTACCATTACTCGCCACTCGCTACTCGCCACTCGCTACTCGCTACTTGTTAAAGGACTAACTCATGACCCAATCTCAAATTGACCCCACCGTTTACGAAGCGGCGCAGCATACGGCCGTTTTTGCCGACCGCAGCCAGTTGGGGATGATCAAAATCACGGGCGAGTCGCGGCTGGATTTACTGGACCGCATGTCTACCCAGGCGGTCAAGCGGCTGGGCAGCGGCGAGGGGGCGGCTACTATTTTGACAACGGAAATCGGCCGTATCATTGACCGACTCATTCTCTACGCCAGCAGCGATACCGTCTACGCCCTCACCAGCGAAGGCCACGCCGACCAACTGGCCCGCTACCTGATGCAGTTTGTCTTTTTCAATGATGATTTTCATATGGAGGATGTGAGTGAGGCAACGGCCGTATTCGCCATCTACGGTCCTCGCGCTGATGACATGCTGCAAGCCGTCGGCTTTCCCGAAGTTGAATTGCCCCTGCACCACTGGCGGCAGGCAGCAATCAACGGCCTGACCCTCTATCTGCACCGTACTGACCCTATCATGGGGCATGGCTACTACTTAATGGGCCAGGCCGATGATAAGGAAGCGATACGCCAGCTTTTGCTCGACCATAACTTTCTCTTTGCCGATGAGGCTGCCTTTGACTATCTTCGCATTCAGGCCGGGCTGCCCCGCTTCCGCCATGAGCTGACGCTCGACTATATCCCCCTGGAAGCTAATCTGTGGGAGGATGTTTCCTTTAATAAGGGCTGCTACATTGGCCAGGAAATCATTGCCCGGCTGGAAAGTCGCGGCCGGCTGGCCAAGCAGCTTATCAAGCTGAATCCGGCCCAGCCGGTCACGCCTGGCACCCAGATTGTGGCCGAGGGCAAAGCGGTGGGCAGTATCACCTCGGCCGCTGTTGGTCCTGATGGTCCGGTGGCGCTGGGGTATGTGAAAACGGCCGTGTTACCCACCAACGAAGCCGATCCACCCGCTCTTTATGGCGGGGAAGTCTCGTTAGAATTAGCCTCGCCGTGAATAATAAGTAATTGCTGAATTGTTTAATTGCTGAATGGCTAATGTATTATGGGCCACGGAGCCGTTAACAGTTCAACTATTGGTCTATTCAACAACTGGTTATTGATTATGTCAACCACTCGCTACAACACCATCATCATCGGGGCCGGCCACAACGGGCTAACCACAGCCGCTTATCTGGCCAAAGCCGGGCAGCGCGTGCTGGTTTTGGAGAAACGGCCGATTATCGGCGGAGCCACCGTTACCGAGCAGCCCAATCCCGGCTTCAAATACAGCGTCTTCTCCTACCTGGTCAGCCTGCTGCGGCCGGAAGTGATCCACGACCTGGAATTGACGCGCCACGGGCTGATGATTCTGCCCACCTACAGCACGCTCAACCCGCTGCCCGGCGGCGACTATCTTTACCGGGAAGCCGATCCCCACCGCACCCGCCGCCACATTGCCCGTCACTCCGCCCGCGACGCCGAAGCGTATGGGGAATACAAGCTAATGATGCGCCACGTGGCCCACGCCATGCAGGCCATCCTGCGCCAGCCCATGCCTGCCCTCGACGCGCCCCAGGATTTGGCCGACTGGTTGAGCCATATTCTGGACCTGCCCCGTGAGGTAAAACATACGCTGCTGCAAATGTTCACCCTGAGCGCGGCCGATTTTTTGGACCATTGGTTTGAATCGGAACCGCTCAAGGCGGCCCTCTCTACCAGCAGCATTATTGGTTCCTTTGTGGGGCCGCGCTCGCCGGGGTCGGCTTACGTGCTGCTGCATCATTATATGGGCGAGGTGGACGGCGCGTACCGGGCCTGGGGCTTCCAGAAGGGGGGCACGGGTGGCGTGGCGGCGGCCATCGCCAGCGCGGCCCGCCACTTTGGGGCCGAGATTCGTACCGGGGCGGATGTGGCGAGCGTGATTGTCAAAAACGGCCGTGCCGTAGGCGTGGCGCTGGCGAATGGGGATGAGTTGTATGGAACGGCCGTTGCTTCCAGCCTCACCCCCCAACACAACTTCTTACGCCTGCTGGACCCCGCTACCCTGCCAACCGATCTGGTGGCTCAGGCGCGACAGTGGCAAAGTCAGGGCTGTTCGGGCAAGGTCAATCTGTCCCTGTCAGACCTGCCTCGTTTTGCCTGTATGCCGGAGCCGGGGCCTCATCTGGCCGGTGGTTTTAGCATTGCCCCCTCCATTGATTACATTGAACGGGCATATGATGAGGCGAAATACGGCCGTTTTTCCACCCAACCCTTCCTCGATATGCTCATCCCCTCCGCCATTGACCCCGACATGGCCCCGCCCGGCCAGCACGTCATGTCCTGCTTTGTCCAGTACGCCCCCTACGAACTGGAAGGCGGCTGGACCGATGAGAAGCGGGAGGCGTTTGGCGACCGGGTGATTGACGTATTGGCCGAACATATCCCCAACATCCGGGAAATCATCATCCACCGGCAGGTGCTAACGCCGGTGGAAATCGAATCAATGGTGGGCATAACCGGCGGCAACATTTTCCACGGCGAACTGAATCTGGCCCAGCTTTTCTTGCTGCGGCCGGCGGCGGGGTATAGTCAATATAAAACGGCCGTTTCCGGTTTTTACCAGTGCGGTTCCAGCACCCATCCCGGCGGCGGCATTATGGGCGCACCCGGCCGGCTGGCAGCGCAGGCAATTTTGTCTAAGCTATGAAGATTCCACCATGGTGCTTTTTATCGTGTGGCAGGTGACTTACACGGGCCAAATGGTATACTACAAGTAATAACGATTTGGCTGTGGCAAGAGGACAACGACACCTACCGTTTTGTTTCCTTGAAACCAGAGAGATAGAAATGAAAGTAGAACTATATCAGGAAGTCATGGTCACTCGTGACATACCCGAGCAACAAATTCTGGCCGGTGATGTGGCCACAGTGATTGATTACGTAGCCCATCCTGAAGGGGGCGAGGAAGGAGCTATACTGGAACGCTTTAACGCTGTAGGGGAATCTATCGGCGTTGTTGTTTTACCCGTGTCGGCTATTGCGCCACTGCACGCCGGTCAAATATTGACTGTCCGTTCTTTATCATCCGTTAGCTAAAGCCTTGATTGATCCGGTAAAGAGTATTGGGAGCGCGTTGGTATTTTGAGCGAAGCGATTTACCAGGTTTTTACACCGATTGAAGCCACTGCTTTTACACCAGAGGAATGGCAAAGCGGCCAATCCCTGATGGTTGATTACGTTAGAGAGGGTGTCTTGATGAAATAAGGCAGACTTTCTAAATAAAAGAAATGAAAGACGGTCTAACTTGCTTCCTTAGTACCAGATCCTCATCGTGCTTTATCTGAAAACGAGTGTTTTACATAAAATGGACACCTATATTGACCAATTTTCAAGACAGCTTTCTCAAGGTGATGCAATTTTCTTCGCCTGCTTCTTACTGCCTGTTTTAATAGGAACGCTATATGCTTTCCACCGTATTACTAAGTTTGAAATTGGACCCAAACTGGCGGCTGAACAGTCCCAAAAACTGTGGTTAATCGTACCGGTTGTACTTCTCATCTTCCTCCTGGCACCCTTCATACCCAGGCAATGGCTGTCGGGTTCTTTTCTTGCCGTTTTCTTTTTTGCGATGGCAGCCCTCTTCTTTGGACTAACCAGCTGGCGACTGTACCTAAGAGCCACTATTAAGGCTGATGAAATCTTACTCAACCTGGGGCGTGTTGAAACCAAAACGTTAGCTTTATTCGGTATTGTGTTTATTATCTCCGCAATTAGTATGGCCTTTAATCTCCGCCCCAGCAGCCAGCTTTATTGGACCTATGTTAGCCAGATAGCAGCATTTTTCATGATGGGTTGTTTCTGGTTGGCACACTCACTGGTAAGTGTTTACATAACTACAAACGGCATTTCGAGGTTCGGGGGTCAAATAAACTGGACAGACCTTACAGCTTTTCAATGGGCAGGGGAACATATTCCTATTGTGACCATTGTTATCAAGGGCAAGGAGAAAGTAAGTTGGTATATACCAACCCACCACCGCGAAGAATTAGATGAGTTATTACGCTTGAATACCTCTCAGACTGCCAACGACGGCCATAATCCTTTATCTTCGAGTCTATAGACAACAAAAATCTTGAAGATTTTTGTTGTCTGGTGAGTGGGTAGTAGCTGAGAGAAAAGGCTTCGTATGACAATAAATGTAATTATCATTGGTGGTGGGTTGAATGGGTTGACAACGGCCGTTTCCCTCGCCCAATCAAAACAAACAGTCACCCTCTTCGAGCAGCAGCCCCAACTCGGTGGTGCGGCCCAAACGGGGCCGGGTGACGTGGGGCAGCTGGATATGGTCCCGATGGCCCTGGTAGAACAGTTGGGCCTGAGCTTCATCGAGCCGCCCGCGCTGGTAACGGCCGTTCAAGCCGACGGCCCCGCACTGACTTTATGGCGCGACGAGGCCCGCACCGTAGCCGAACTGCGCCAGTTTAGCCAACAAGACGCCGACCGCTATCCCGACTTCTGCCGTGAGGTAATCGCCCTGGGCACACAGTGGCAACAATGGCTGGCCCAACCCGCGCCCAATCTGGCAACGGCCGATTCCCCCACCTTCCTCGCCTGGATACAAAATATGAACGGCGGGACTGAGGCTGATTCAGCCCAACGGCTAAAACTCTGGCACACGGCCGCCCTCTCCCTGCGCCACTATCTGCGCCGCTGGTTTGAGAGCGATCTGCTGCACGGGGCGCTGGCTGCCGGGCCGCTGTTTGGCGTTTGCTACGGTCCCTGGGCCGATCACACCACCCACCACCTGCTCAGCCAGACCGGACCAGATACTGTACGCGCCGTGCGGTTGGTGCAGGGTGGCGTGGGCGCGCTGGCCCAGGCTCTAGCCGAACGGGCCGCCGGTTTGGGCGTAACGATTGAGACAGAAACGGCCGTATCCCACATCCTCCTCGAAAATGGCCGGGCTGTTGGTGTTGGCTTGAGCGACGGCCGTACCGTCCAAGCCAGTCAGGTTATCAGCAGTGCCGGACTGCGCCATACGCTGTTCAACCTGGTTGGAGCCGCCAACCTGGAGCCGCGCACGGTGCGCCGCCTCCGCAGCCGGGTCTACCGGGGCAGCACCAGCCAGCTTAATTTACGCCTGCGCCGTTTGCCCCGGTTCAACGGCGTGGCCGATACCGACGCGCTGACCGGCCATATCGTCGTCGCGCCCAGCCTGGCCTACCTGGAAAAAGCGGCCGATGCGGGCAAATACGGCCGTATCGCCCCCGACCCCGTGTTAGACATGATGCTGCCCACGCTGAGCGACCCCACGCTGGCCCCGCCCGCCGAGCATATCCTCTATGTGACCATCCAGCACACTCCCTACCAATTGCGCCAGGGGGAATGGGATGAGGCGCAGCGGAACGGGCTGGCCCAGCAGATCATCGCGCAGTTGGGCCGCTACAGCCCTGGTTTGCCGCAGCAGATTATTGATTGGCAGTTGACCACGCCGCTCGACTATGAGCAGCAGTTCGGCCTCAGCGAAGGTCACATCCACCAGGGGCAGCGGGAACTGGGGCAGATGGGTATGTTACGGCCGTTGCCCGGCTGCGGTCCCTATGAAACACCTATAGCCAATCTCACTCTGTGCGGTGCAGCAACCAATGGCGTGAAACGTGAAGTGTGAAGCGTGAAAAACCCTCACGCATCCCGTTTCACGCTGCTAATTCTATGACCAACTCAATTCCATTTGATGATTTCGGCGGCGACGGACCGCTGCTTCACTTTGCCCACCCCAATGCGTATACACCGGGGACGTTTCGACAGTTCTTACGGCCGTTTACTGAGCATTACCGGGTAACGGCCGTGTACCATCGCCCCCTCTGGCCCGGCAGCCAGCCCAAAGAATTGACCAGTTGGGACGTGGTGACAGATGACCTTATTCGCGCCTTTGACGAGCAAGGCTGGCAGGATGTTGTTGGTGTAGGCCATTCATTAGGGGCCGTGGCGACAGCGTTTGCCGCCGTGCGCCGTCCCGACCTGTTTCGGTCGCTGGTCCTGATAGAACCTGTCTTTTTGCCCCGGCCCGTTCTGGAAATGGCTAGAGCTTACCCCAACCAGGCAGCCGAGATGCCATTTGTTAAGGTAGCCCGCAAGCGGCGCAACCATTGGCCCAGCCGCCCGGCTGCCTTTGCTCACCTGCGCTCCAAAAAGGCATTTGCCCGCTGGTCAGATGAATCGGTTTGGGATTATGTTAATGAATCCCTGCATCAGGTGGACGACGGCGTCATTTTGGCCTATCCTCGGGAGTGGGAGGCTCGCTTTTACAGTATGCCCCCGCTGACCGTCTGGGACACTATTCCCCAATTAACCCATCCCACACTGGCCATTCGCGCCGCCGATTCGGACACTTTGTTCCCCGATGCCTGGGCCTTGTGGCAGGAATTGCAGCCTGAGGCTCACTTTGTTGAATTACCGGACGTGGGCCATATGTTGACGCTGGAACGGCCGTTGCTCACCGCCCAAATCGTCCTTGAGTTTCTGAAAGCCAATTCTTAACGCAGAGGCGGCAAAGGAAGCCAAGAGGCCAAGAAAAATAGCAAGCCGTTTTCCCTTTGCCACTTTTTCCTCTTCGCACCTTGACGTCGATTGTTGTTAATCTGGAGTAACGATGCGCTTTACCTACAAAAAAGTCTTCTTCTGGCTGGGCCTCTTTCTCATTCTCAGCTTCATACCCTTTGGCCTGGCGTTGCTTGGCCCCATCCCCGCCCCACGCGGCTACTGGGTGGAGTTTGGCGTGGGTCTGGGCTTTGTGGGCATGGGGGTGATGGCCTTACAATTTGTCAGCAGCGGCCGTTTTCACCAGATCGCCCCCACCTTCGGCTCCGATTTTGTGCTCCAATTTCATCGGCAGGCCGGCATCATTGGCGTTCTGCTGGTGCTGGCCCATCCGGCTGTCATGATCCTGGCCAACCCCACCTACCTGGAATACTTCGACCCCCGCGTCAATTTTCCCCGCGCTCTGGCCCTCAGCTTTGTCACCGTCGCTCTGATTGCCATTATCATCACCAGCATCTGGCGCGAACCGGTGGGTCTACAATATGAATGGTGGCGGCTGCTGCACGGCTTGCTGGCGCTGGGCATCATCTTTGTGGGCATGGTCCACGCCCTTCAAGTCAGCCACTACCTCAACGATCTCTGGAAGCAGGGCATCTGGGCCGGCGGCCTGCTGGGTATCATGTACCTGGTCATTCACACCCGGCTGGTGCGTCCCTGGCGTATGAGTCGGCGCCCCTATAAAGTGCTAGAAATGAACGAAGAGCGCAGCAACACCTGGTCAATGACGCTGGTTCCGGATGGGCATGACGGCTTTGACTTTGACGCGGGACAATTTGGCTGGATCACGGTAGGCGATTCCCCCTTCTCCCTACAACAACATCCTTTCTCGTTTTCCTCCAGCGCCTATCGAGAGCATCTCACCTTCACTGCCCAGGTAGTAGGTGACTTTACCGCCACCTGGCAAGATATTGAGCCGGGAACCCCCGCCTTTGTCGAAGGGCCATACGGCGGCTTCACGCGCAACCCGGATGCCAAAGGACTATTTTTTGTCATTGGTGGCAGCGGCATTGGCCCAGCCATGAGCATTATCCGCACCATGTATGATGACAAAGACGAACGGCCGGTTATTCTACTCTATGGCAACCCAAGCTGGGAGGAGGTAGTCTTCCGTGATGAGCTAGAGGAGTTGTCGCAGAAGATGAATCTGCAGGTGGTCCACATCCTGGAAGAGCCACCCGCTCATTGGGAAGGAGAATCGGGTCTGTTAGACAAGGAGATGTTGGCCCGCTACCTGCCGCCTAATAAAGAGGAGTTTGAATATTTAAGCTGTGGCCCCATACCGCTAATGGATGTGGCCGAGTCCGGCCTGCGTGAATTGGGCATTTCCTGGCAGCAGATCATTTCTGAGCGATTTAAGATTGTATAAACCAGATTGGCCCCATCTCAAAGAAGGGCCAATCTTGATCGGAGAATTAGGTATGCTACACAAAGATATGCGCCGCGCCGTTAATTATATTGGCTTGCTGCTGGTATTGCTTACGGCCGTTATTACCTGGTTGCGCTTTTAGCCAGCCCATCCTTTATGGGTTTTGTTCTGCAATAGGTTATAATGAGCAAACCAAGCGTCAGCGAAAAATCAGATCAAAGCAGGATCAAGCCTATGATAAAGTATCAGCCTATGCTTCCACTTGAGTTCGCGCAACCTGTCACAGAGCATCCCGTAGATAATTATCGACAGGAGCTAGTGTCTTTATTGTCGGGTGATTTTGATTTTCATGACGAAGCAAGTGATTATGCCACGCACAATTTTCACTCTTTTCCCGCCAAGTTTCCGCCACAATTGCCACACAAAATCATCTATGCGTTAACCTCTCCTGGCGAGATCGTACTTGATCCAATGTCTGGTTCAGGCACGACTGTTGTAGAGGCTTTTTTGGCTGATCGACGGGCTATTGGTTTTGATATTGACCCCTTAGCCCTAAGACTGGTAAAAGCAAAAGTGACCCCCCTGGATGCTGGCCAAATTGCGGATATGGCAAGTTGTCTTCTAGGTCAGACACGGCAAAAGATAAAAGAGTCTGACCGGCAGAAATATCTACAGAAATTCTATCAACAAATTGACGAAGGAACCCGCTCGTTTATCAATTATTGGTTTTCTGCGGAAACACAGCTTGAACTGGCTATCCTCTTGCAAGAAATCTGGAAAATCGAATCAGATGATTTAAGGATATTTTTTGAGTTGGCTTTTTCTTCGATTATCATCACAAAATCAGGTGGTGTGTCGCTTGCTTTTGATCTGGCGCATACGCGACCTCACCGCGCTAAAGTAATAAAATCAACAACGGGTGATATTTTGTGGCAGGCTGACAATATTGAACAGATTTCAGCCAAGCGGGTAGCTGTCTTGACCAAAACGCTTCGGTCCCCTTTGGCGGAGTTTGAAAAGCGGCTGGAACAGAATATTGCCGGCTTGGTACAGTCGCAAAGGGGACAGTATCGGCCGTTCATTACCGGTGGTAACGCTCAGACAATGCCCCTGCCTGATGATTCTATCGACTTGATTGTCACTTCACCTCCTTATGCTTCTAATGCCATCGACTATATGCGGGCACATAAGTTCTCGCTGGCCTGGTTAGGCTATCCTATCGACGATTTGGGACAACTGCGAAAGGAGTATATTGGTGGTGAAGCAATCACCGATTTTGAATTTACAGAAATGCCTCGTTTTTCAAAGAAAATAGTGCAGCAAGTATCGGCAAAAGATGAAAAAAAGGGGCGTGTTCTGCATCGTTATTACTCAGAAATGCATCGAACATTACAAGAGATGTACCGGGTTTTGAAACCTGGTAAAGCAGCTATTGTGGTTGTGGGATCATCAACCTTGCGCGGTGTAGACACTGAAACCCATAATTGTCTGGCTGATATTGGCGAGGCCATTGGTTTTGAAGTGCCCAAAATTGGAATTCGCTTGCTGGATCGAAACCGGCGCATGATGCCAGCCGGGATGAAAGTCAACCACGATTCTCAAATACAACAGCGTATGCACGAAGAGTATCTTATTGGCTTTTACAAGCCAGGTTAAAATGGATCTGAAAGGCTGGTATGAAGATTGAAGCATTGCGCCAACAGTATCATCAACAATTATGTCAGGAAATTATCAGGGTGTATCGAAAGCAAAATGAGAGCGGGTACCCCAATTTTGCCGATGGCAGCAGCAAGTCAAGTGTTGCCATTGCCTCGGAAATCTTTAAGCAGTTAGGTTGTCCAGAAAATAGTGAACGCTTAAGCGGGCAAACGGTGGGTGGCCGCTTTGAGATCATTACGAATGCTTTTTTGCAAGAAGCTTTCCAACTTTTACAGCACCTACGGCCGGGCCGGTGGTCCTATGACACAACACAAACAGATATTTCAAGCTATTATCAGTATGAGCATCTTGCCTATTTAGCAGAGGTAGTCACCGAAGATCGTGTCCTGGCGACTGCTTTAGGTGGTGACTACATCGTAAAACCGGATATCATTATCGGCCGTTATCCAGTTACAGAGGACGAACTCAATCCCGACAAACAACACCCATTGGTAACAAGAATTGCTGAACTGACGCCTTTACGAGATAAGAATCAGACGGAGCAGAAGTTGCTGCTCCATGCCAGTATTTCGTGCAAATGGACCATTCGCAGTGATCGTTCACAGAATACACGCACCGAAGCATTGAATTTGATCCGCAACCGCAAAGGGCCACTGCCCCATATCGTCGCTGTGACGGCCGAACCGCTTCCCACCCGTCTGGCCACTCTGGCCTTAGGTACAGGCGATATGGACTGCGTCTATCATATTGCCTTACCCGAACTGCAAGAGGCATTGGTAAGGGTTGACAACCCCGATCAGCTTGAAATGTTGGAAATGATGGTATCTGGCCGACGACTGCGTGACATCGCCGACTTGCCCTTTGACCTGGCCATTTAGATACTGTCCTATCTTCAAGAAAAGGTCGATCTTGTCCTGACCGGCCGGTCAAGGCAACCCTCACATCTCTCAACTGTCTGGTGGCTGATTAGCGGCTACGAGGAAAGAGCGCCGCATCTGTAGCAGGGCCACGATGGCAATAATGGCCCAGACAAAATTGAGGAAGGTTGAGGGATAGGCCCCGTAGTAAACGGTGTTGACAACCAGAAAAATCCCCCCCAGCAAGTTTAGCCCCTGATAGCCATAACTGCCCCCCTGTAAACGGCCGGACGACAGCATAATGTAGGCCAGCAAAATACAGCCTGTGCCCACCCAACCTACAACATCAATCAATAGCTGCCATGTCATGTTTTGTTCCTTCAACCAACACAAAGACGCAGAAGCGCAGAGGATTTTTGCTTTCCGTCTCTGCGTCCCTGCGCCTCTGCGTTAAATTGTCTGCGCTTATTGAATCTCAACCACCACGCCCGGCTCGGCCCACTCGTAGAGCAGGATGGCGTTCTCGTTGCTGAGCAGAATGCAGCCGTAGGTGACGCGCCGGCCGAGGCTGTTGGTCCATAAAATCTGGGAGCCGCCCTGAGTGGGGAAACCGTGGAAGCCATTCATAAATTGGGACGTGGGCACGGGCCGGTAGACACCCAAAAAGTGGGGCATCCACAAATCCCAGTTGGCGGCGTAGGCGTTGGGTTCGTGGCTTTGTATCTGGAAGACGCCGGCGGCAGTGGGGCTGTCGTCTATGCCGGTGCTGGTGATCCAATCCCATTTGAGCGTGCCGTTTTCGTAGACGCGCACCCGCTGCTGGCTGAGGCTGACCACGATGCGCTTGTTTTCAACAACGGGCAGCGGCAGCAGTTCATCGGGGGAGGGAATGGTGATGGTCTGGCCGGGGAAGAGGGTCTCTACGCCGGGGTTGGCCTGCTGAATCCAGGGATAGGGAATGCCAGACGCACGGCCGATACTGGCAAACGACTCACCCGACTGGACCACATGCTGCCGCGGTCGGTGGAACAGGCGCAGATGGATCTGGCCGGGCGGGTTGTCGAGCGCCTGCCCTACGGCCGTTACCAGTTCATCCGGTTGAAAATAACGGCCCTCACCCACCATCTCCTCATTGAAATAGTTGAGAACGGCCGTTTCGTCCATTAGCCAATCCAGCGCCAGCGTATCGGGATTGATGGCCAGTCGCCCCCATCGACTCCACTGCGCCGGCCCGATCTGCCAGGCCAGCCGCTCATCCAGAATCGGATCATAGGCCGTCATCGTCAGCGACCGCGCCAGCCATTCATTGGCCTGGGCCACGGCGTCGCCGACGTCAGTGACCAGGGGTGCAACAGGTTCGACAATCAGCGTAAGTTGGCCGGACAGCAGCACACGGGACGGGCTGGACAATAAGGGGGCCATTGTGTCAGCCACAGCCAGTTGCTCACCCATTTGGGCCTGTACCGCTTCCACGCGGGGCGCGTTCTGACCATGATGAATGAGACGCAGACCGGCTTCAACCGGCAGCACCGCCAGCTCGTTGGCCCGTTGATTAAGGTATCGTTCAGCCAGGTGGGGATCAAAATGCCAGATGGGCAGCAGGTTGACCTCGCCCCCGTTTTGCCAAAGCTCAACCAGGCTAGACCGGGAACGGCCGATAGCATACGCCTGGTCTATAGTAGCAGTTGCATTAACCATCATGCCCAACTCGTCGGGCGTAGTGGTCCACGCGGCTCTTGTCTCACTCGCAGAGCCAGAAACCGCTAACTCAATCGTTTGCCGCTGCCAGCGGTTTTCCAAAGCCAACCTGGCCTCAGCCCGTGACAGGCCGCCCACCGGCACACCATAAACCGAGACGCCAGGGAAAATCTGATCGCTCTGCACAAACAAATAAGCCAGGCCGCCGGCCGCCAGCACCACTACCAGTAGTAGACTGAGCAGCATACCTAGCAGCAGCCACGCCACACCCCAGCGGCGTGGCGCACTACCCGGCTCTGGCTGATTAACAGGCAAGTAGATTCGTGTGGACATGGCTCAATTATAGTGGAGAAATGCGCTGAATGCTTAACGAGTTTTCTACTTTTGGCCGACAAAGCCTGTACAGAAGAGAGGGTGGGCAACCGTGCGCCTGCTAAGCAAGCGTCTAAGAACTACGTGTCATTTTATACCTGCGAGGTCTGCGAGACCTCGCAGGTATAGGCTGAACTTATCTTCGAACGGATTCTCAGCGATTGGAAGCCGGTCTAAACACCCATGATCTGTACAACCAGTTCGCGCTGTCGAGACCGATTGTCAAAATCAACGAAGACGATCTGCTGCCAGGTGCCGAGGGTGAGACGGCCGTTGACAAAAGGTACAGTCAGCGATGGGCCTAACAAAGCCGCCCGCACGTGGCTGTGACCATTGCCGTCCCCCCAGCGAGCGTTGTGGGCGTAGTGGCGGTCCGGGTTGGCAATCTCGTCAAAAAGCCGCTGCAAATCAGCAATACAGCCCGACTCATATTCGATGGTAGTCAGGCCGCTGGTCGATGATGGACTAAAAAGAGTCACGATACCGTTTTGTAATTCGGTTTGGCGCACGGCGTTGGCGGTAGCTTGCGTAATGTCGAGGACGTCGCCGTGGCCGCGTGTGGCCAGTTGAATGGTGTCTGTTTTTATCTGCATTAGAGTTTCCCTCTTTACAATGTCAGTCCGGGCAGCACCAGCGACATGGCGATAAACCATTGGGCCAGCCAATAGGTGGACAAGACAAGGAAATCGGCTGCGTTAAACGGCCGTCTAAATCGATTCAAGGCCAGAGCCGCGTCTGAAACCACAAACAGCACAGAACCAATGGCGGCCATCAGCGCTGGCGTCGTTTCCAGCAGCGACCAGCGGCCTAATGCCTGCCCGGCCATGAGCAAGATGACAATGACGTAGACAATGACCGGCAGCCGCATCTGGCCCAAATGGTGGTGGAGCAGGCCGTAGACCACACCCCCAACCAGCAGCAGCGGCAGCAGCCACCACGAGAGTACCAGACCGATACCGGCCGTAAAGGCGGCGATGTAAAACCAGTGTCCGGCCAAAAAGCTGCCCAATCCCGGCAAGAAGTAGCGGGCTGGCAGCATAAGAAACACGTCGCCGGCCAATCCCAGAACCAGACCGGCTACAATGAGGTAGCCGTAGGCCACTGGTTCGGTGAGGCCGTCCCGCAGTCCCCACAGCGCCAGGGCGATGATCAGCAGGGTAGTAGTGGGCTTAAATAGGTAAACCCAGTTTTGTTTCTGCTGATAACGGCCGTAAATGGTCAAAACGGCCGTTATCCCCACTAGCAGCGAAATACCTGCTTCGATCATCCAATCCTCAAGAATGCACGGCAACGCCGATGACTTCGCGGGCGAACAGGCGGACGCTGTCGCTCAACGACATTTCCCCGGAAAGAACGTGCGCTTCGTGGCGGTGAATCCATTGATGCAGATACGGCCGTGCCTGCTGAAACTCCACCAGCATAAGATGGGTCAGTTCGCCGGCACCAGCCATAAAGCCAGAGTCGCGGAAATCCTGCTCCACTTTGTCCCAATCATAGGCCAAACGGATAACATCGGCCTGCCAACGGCCGTTTTCCCAGAATAGTTGTGCGTAAGCCGCCCGCCGGTCGCCGTCAAACGACACCCCCACCGAGCCAACATTGACCACCAGCGTCTCATCCACCTGGCGAATCAGGGGACGGTGGGTATGACCCACGCACAGCACGGCCGGGGGTGGGGCAATCAACGGGCGCAGGACCTCATCGCTCATGCCCGGATAAATGCCGGTCCGGTTATCTCGCATCGAGGCGTGGACGGCCCGGACTTCACGTCCATCGGGTCCGGGCA
>SLGK01000055.1 GCA_007123775.1 Anaerolineae bacterium
TAGCTACGATTACGACTCTCATATTTCTACTCAGGCCGGATGTCAATGATAGGAACATTGAATGTCTGGGCCAGCTTCTGGGCAACGAGCGAGCGGTGGCAAGCAGCCGGTTCCCGTTCTACACAAAAGAGAGCAACAACTTTGGCAGTAGGTGGCAACTCGTCGAGCAGGGATTGTGGCTCAAACTGGCTCAGGATTTCAGCTCCGTAAGCCTCTATAAAGTCCTGGCTTAATTGATCCCTTTGTCGCTTGGCTACTTTGCTGGTTCTATCGGCCGTCTTTTGCTGCTGGCGCACGGCCGTTGTGGGGGCCAAGTCTTTACGGTATAGATAATGGATACCCAATTCGGCCAGGCGGGCCTGCAAGCGCTGGCTGTTGGCAAAAGCGTACGTCGCCCCGCGCACGCCCCGCCGCTGGCGCACGTCACAGAACACGTCTACGCTTGCCTGCTGCAGCGCGTCGAAGAATTCCGCTTCGGCAAAGCCGTATACCCCAATAGTCACTATTTTCTCTATCATCAATTTATCCATTTGATTGAGTGCGATACCCGGTCAGGATTCCTTATACCGCTTGCGGGAGGTCAACTGCTGAAACTCGTCGCCAAAGAGGCTGGGCTGCCCTTTGGTCAGGCGCAGCATGACGTCGGTCTGGTCGATAAGCCGGTCGTTTTCGTCAATGTGGGCCACCTCGATGGCTTTTTCTACCAGGTCGGCGGCGATCAGTTTGCTGCGATGGCACTGCTCCGGCTTGCCCTCGCTGCACATCAGGGCCACCCGCTGCTGCTGCTGCCAGGCGGTCTGCAAACGGCCGATTCCCCGTTGAAAAAAGTCCATCTGGCGGCATTTGTCGTAATCGACTTTGCCGTCGGTGTAGCAAGCCGGATCGTCCGGCTGGCCCCCCAGCGTATCCCCCATAAACAGGTAGCGAATCCCGGCCGCTTCCAGGTGTTGGGCCAGGGCCGCTTTGGAGAAGTCAGGCTTGTAGCGGGAGTAAGGTTTGGAGCGGACGTCGATCAGGAAGTCGATCTGGTGCTGCTGCAAAACGGCCGTAAACGCCTCAATATCTCGCGCGCCATAGCCAATGGTGAAGATGGGAATTTGTTCCATGAGGATTTTGGGATGGGTCGCAGATTAACGCAGATGACGCAGATCAAAAAATAAAATCTGCGTTTATCCGCGTTAATCTGCGTCCTATTTCTGTAAAATGTGGGTGACGATTGTTGCTCCGCTGCCGCCGATATTTTGGGCCATGCCCGTTTTCAGGCCGTCAATCTGGGCCGCGCCGGCCGTGCCGCGCAGTTGCAGGGTCACTTCGGCAATCTGGTAGAGGCCGGTGGCCCCAACCGGATGGCCCCGCGCCTTGAGACCGCCCAGGGTGCTGATGGGAATACGGCCGTTGGGCAAAATCGCCCCCTCCTGACCCAGCCGCACCCCTTCGCCCCGCTCGGCAAAACCGCACGCTTCTAGCGAAAGGGCGGCCATGATGGTAAAGGCATCGTGCAGCTCAAAGATGTCGATGTCGTCAGGGCCAACACCTGCCTGGCGGTAGGCCTGATGGGCCGACTTTTCGGCGGCGGCCAGCCAGAGCGGATCGTGCCGGTCGTGGACGGCCAGCGTGTCGGTGGCCGAGGCGGAGCCGATGACGCGCACCGCCTGGGGTGCTTTGGCTGCCGGGACGAGCAGCAAGGCAGCGGCGCCGTCGCCTATAGGTGAGGCGTCATAGAGGCGCATCGGCTCGGCAATCAGGCGGCTGCTTTCGTAGATTTTTTGATTGATGGCTTGTTGGAAAAGGGCGTTGGGATTTTTGACCCCGTTGGCATGGGCATTGAGGGGGAAAGGGGCAAAGTCGCTGTGTTGGTAGCCGTACTCGTGCATATAGCGCTGCATGACCAGGGCGTTCAGGCCGACAAAGGTAATGCCCTGACTGACTTCGTAGTCGGCATCGGCGGCCGTGGCCAGCGCCGCCGAGGTTTCGCGGCCCAGCGTGTCGGTCATTTTCTCCACGCCGATGACCAGGACGGCGTTCATCTCACCGCTGGCCACAGCCAATAGTCCCTGGCGCATGGCCGAGCCGGCCGAACCGCAGGCGGCTTCCATTTTAACCGCTTCAATGCCCCACAAACCGAGCTGATCGGCTACGGCCGTTCCCAAATTAGCCTGTTTACTGAGCCGGTCGCTGCTCATATTGCCCACGTAAAGGGCGTCTACGCGGTCCAGGTCGGCATCGTCCAGGGCAGCGCGGCCGGCCATCGCTGCCAACTGGCGCACTGACAATTCCCAATGTTCACGTACCGGCGTCTGGCCCACGCCTAGAATGGCTACTTCGCGCATAGTTTCTCCTTACGGTTTGACGGAAGAGGGAGGACCGATGATGGAATTGGCCAGCCCTCCATCCTGTTACGCTTTAATCTCATGATCTATCGGTGATTGTAGCTATTTTTACCGCCAGAAACTATCAAGAACGGCCGTTATCAGATTGAACCAATGTTGGAGATTGGTCCAATCTGAGTAGTTAAGCCACGTCGATAGTGTGAATCCAGCCGAAGCGGTCGGGAATACGGCCATATTGAATCCCCGTCAGCTCATCATACAGTTTTTGGGCGACGGGGCCGGTCCGGTTGTCGTTGACCCAATATTCTTTCTCCTGGTAGCCCAGTTTGCCCACCGGAGCGATAACGGCGGCCGTGCCGCAGCCAAAGACCTCGGTGATTTTCCCTTGTTCCAGGTCGGCTAAAGCCTGGTGGACGTCCAGCATCTCTTCGGCAACCTCATAGCCCAGATCGCGGCCCAGTTCGATGACCGAGGCGCGGGTGACACCGGGCAGGATGCTGCCGGTGAGGGGCGGCGTGACGATTTTGCGCCCTTCGTAGACAAAGCAGATGTTCATAGCCCCCACTTCTTCGATGTAACGGCCGTGTATCGCATCCAGCCATAGCACTTGCGAGTATCCCTTTTTGCTGGCGTCTTCACCCACGAAAAGGCTGGCGGCATAGTTGCCCCCTGTCTTGGCATCGCCCACGCCCCCCTTGACGGCGCGCCGGTAGGTGTCGGAAATGTAGACCGGCACGGGGTTAAAGCCCTCTTTGAAGTAAGGACCGACCGGTCCGATAATGACGTAGTGGAGGTAGCTTTTGCTGGCTCGCACGCCCAGCGCGGGGTCGGTGGCAATCATAGTGGGGCGGATGTAGAGGGCGGCCGGCGGGTCTGGCACCCATTCTTCTTCCAGTTCAATGAGCTTGATGATTGCTTCCAGATGGTCCTCTTCGTCAACCAGGGGCATGGCCATGCGTTGAGCGGAACGGTTAAAGCGTTTCATGTTTTCCCAAGGACGGAACAGGTTGATACGGCCGTCTTCACTCCGGTAAGCTTTCGTTCCCTCGAAAATTTCTTGAGCATAATGTAAAACGGCCGTAGCCGGATCCAATTGAAAGGGGGCATAAGGGCCAATGGTGGCCTCGTGCCAGCCTTTGTCAGGGGTGTATTTCTGCGTAAACATCCGGTTGCTAAATTTGTTGCCAAAACCGAAATCGTTACGCGGTGGTTCTTTCAGGTTAGCTTGTTCTAGGGGGGTGATTGTTAGGTCCATGTTTTGTTCTCCTTGATTCGTAAAACGTAATGCGTAAAACGTAATATCCTTACTCGTTACGTTTTACGTTTTACGCTGAGTACCCACTTCGTAAATTAAAGGTCATATTGCTCACTCAGCCGGGCCTGATAGCCGCCAAAGTCGATTTGACGCTGGGCATATTCGCTGTTGAGCAGGGGGGATGAGATGATGAAATCGGCCGTAGCGCGGGTGGTGGCCACGGGAATATTCCAGACGGTGGCAATGCGCAGCAGCGCCCGTATGTCGGGGTCATGGGGCTGGGCTTCCAGCGGATCCCAGAAGAAGATGAGCAGGTCAATTTCCCCTTCGGAGATCATGGCCCCAAGCTGCTGATCGCCGCCCAGCGGCCCGCTCAGTAGCCGGTTGATTTCCAAATCCAGCTTATTGGCTAACAGCCAACCCGTCGTGCCGGTAGCAAACAGCGTATGCTGCCGTAGGGTCTCGCGGTTAAATTCAGCCCATTCTAGCAGGTCGTCTTTTTTATTGTCGTGGGCGACCAGGGCTATGTTTTTGTGGGCTTTCATGGTGACAATTTTGTGGTCCATAGAATCACTCGCTCTTTCCTCTCATTATGCAATTGGTTGGCCTTTGCGGACGATAACAGCCGAACCGTCGGCCACAAAAGCGGAAGTGGGTGTCTGGCTGAGCGGGTCTGCGAATTGAGGACCGTATAATTCGGCCACGTCGCAGTCAAAATGATAATCGCTGACCTGCCAGACGCGCCAGCGCGGATGTTCTACCTGGTACTCGACCGTGCCGCCGTTGCGTTGGGCGGCATAGCCCCAATAATGCTCGGTGATAAATTCCGCTTCTGAACCGTCGGCAATGGCGGCTGAGGGGCCGGTGGTGGTAGCCTGAATGCCCTGCCAGCGTCCCTGGAATCTCCATTCGTAGGCCAGATGAACGGCCGTATCCAAAGCGTCATCACTTTCAGCCGAGCCTATCTCTAACCGATGGCGCATGGGGAGGGCCTGGTAGTTTTCGTTGTAAACGACGCGGGCTACGGTGGCTATGGCCCAGCGGGGGACCAGTTCTTTGATAAACACGACGCCGCGCCGCCAGCCCTCCGGCCCGCGTCGGCGCACGTAAAAGCGGAGGTTGACTTCTTCAAAGTCGGTATGGCCTGGTATAGGGACGCCGAGCAGCCGCGTTTTTTGAAATAGGAACCCAACGATGCTGGCGTAGGTACGGCCGTTCCACTGATCCAACTCGGTCCCCTGCGGCACAAACGGCCGTAGCAGGTCGGGGTCGATATCATAGTTGAGCATCAGGAGGTAACGCCATTCGGCGGTCAAGAAGATAGTCATCTCAGATTACGAATTACGAGTTACGAATTACAAACTAGCCAATCGTAAGGTGTCTGCTGCAAATCGTCAACAAACGTAGGGCCTCGTTTGGGCTAATGCTTTGCCTCAAAGTCTGCCTTCCATTACTATTTTAGTGTATGTATCCTATTTTGCACCGCTATGGTCCTTTCTTCCTGTACAGCTACACGGTAGTACTCATCCTGGCCGTTTTGTTGGCGGTAGCGTTAGTCTGGTGGCGGGAAGGTAAACGGCCGTATGACCACCCCGCCCTCCAATCCGCCTGGTTCGATGCCGTTTTGATTATGCTGGCGACCGGTTTAATTGGGGGACGCATTGGTTTTGTGATCGGGGCCTGGGATTACTTTCAAATCCATCCTGAGGAGGCGTGGCAGCTTTGGCGGGGTGGGTTGAGCTATCATGGGGCGTTGCTAGGCAGCTTGGGTGCGCTGGTGGTTTATACAGTAGTCAGTAATCAGAGGTCAGTAGTCAGCAAATATCTGGGGTTGTTTGCGCCGGGATTTGCACTGCTGGTGACGTTGGGCTGGGCTGGCTGCTGGCTGGATGGCTGTGCCTATGGGCAAGAAACAACGCTGAGCTGGCTGGCGGCCGATTTACCTGACAGCTTTGGCGTTTATGCCATCCGTTACCAGACGCAGGTGGGCGGGATGCTCACGGGTTTACTGGCGCTGCTGCTGCCCTGGTTGTTGGGTCGTTTGTGGGGAGTGTGGCAACGGCCGTTGCGCCAGTTTGGGCTAACGCTGCTGGTGGTAAGTCTGGGGCATCTGCTGGTGGGCCTGGGGCGTGGCGAGGCGCTGCCACTGCTGTGGGGCTGGTCGGTGGGGCTGTGGCTGGATGGGTTGTTGGCTTTGGCAGGATCTGTTGCTATGTTTTTTGGCTCTTTGGAAATCCAGCGGATTGAAGAGGCGTGAAACGTGAAGCGTGAAGCGTGAAATGTGATGGTTCACAAATTCATCACGTATCACGTATCACGTTTTTAGCCGTTTCTACCATTCTTTGCCTTCTTTGCCAGTAGCTCTTAAACTTGTAGACAAGAATACCAGTTAACCACAAAAGGAAAAACAAATGGAAACCAATGAATTTGATAATGCCGAAATTGAAATTGTAGGCGAAGACACCTTCGAGGATGTGCCAGAAGGCCATAAATCTGGCTTTGTGACGATTGTGGGCCGGCCGAACGTGGGCAAAAGCACTTTGCTCAACGCCTTTTTGCAGCAAAAGGTGGCTATTGTCACGCCCCGACCGCAAACAACGCGGTTGCGCCAGTTGGGTATTATCACTGAAGAGAATTACCAGATGATTTTCGTCGATACGCCCGGCATTATGGAAGAGCCGCGCCACAAGCTGGATGAGTTTATGCTAGAAACGGCCGTTTCTAGCCTGCGTGATGCCGATGTGGTGCTGTGGCTGGTAGACGGCAGCGAACTCGTCGGTCCCGGCGACCGGCAAATTGCGGAAAAAATGGTGGCATTGGGTGACGATACGGCCGTTGTGCTGGGCATCAACAAAATCGACCTGCTCGAAGCCAGCCAGGTCAAACAGCGGGCCGAAGCCTACCAATCCCTGCTGCCCAACGCGCCCTGGATCATGTTCTCGGCCACCACCGGACACGGCCGTGATGAGCTAATGCAGCTATTGGTCGATGCCCTGCCCGAAGGTCCCCGTCTTTACCCGGCTGATCAGGTGACAGATGCCTATCTGCGCGACATTGCTGCGGAGATGATTCGGGAACAGTTGTTGCTGCAACTGCGCGAGGAAATTCCGTATGGCACGGCCGTTAAAATCGACGAGTTCAAAGAGCGCGAAAATGGCGTGACCTACATCGGGGCCACCATTTTTGTCGAGCGCGAAAACCACAAGTCAATCGTCATCGGCCAGAAAGGCAGCCAATTACGCGATCTGGGTACGGCCGCTCGTGAAGAAATTGAAAAGCTACTGGACCAAAAAGTGTTCCTGGAGCTGTGGGTCAAAGCCGAACCCAAATGGCGGCGCAACGAGCGTGCCCTCAAGCGCCTGGGCTACAGCAGCAATTAAAAGATTTAACGCAGAGACACAGAGGCGCAGAGGGATAATTTCTCTGCGTCTCTGCGCCTCTGCGTCAGTTTTCTACACGGCCGTTTCTACAAATTCCGCCAGCTCCGCCTTCAACTGGGCCAGCGAGGGCAGGTGCAAATACATCATGTGGCCCGCCTCAAAGTAACCCATGCTGATGTTGGCCTGATAGGCCGGCGGCAGCCCCAAATGGTTAAACGTATACTCCGTTGCCAGATAAGGCGTCGCCAGATCATAATAGCCATTCGCCACGTACACTTTCAGGTAAGGATTGGTGGCAATCGCCTGGCGCAGCGTTTCGGCCACGTCCACGAAGCTGTTCTGGAATTTCTTGTAATTCCAGGGCCACACCTTGTCGGTTAAGATTTCGTAAGGCAAATCGCTCTCGAATTCCAGTTCGCGGCGCACGTAATCGTTCATCGTGGCCGTATATGGCCCCTGAATAGCGGCGTAGCTGGGGTCAAACTCAAACGATTCCCCCACATTGTCCCGATCAAAACCGGTATAGCGGCTGTCTAAACGACCAACGGTCAACCCCTCGTCCCGCCGCAGCTCTTTGCAAAAACGGTCAATACGCAGGCGCAAATTGCTGCGCTCCACATATTCAGGGGAGAGGCCGGTGTAGCGGGCTACCTTTGCCGCTACCTCTGCTCGCTGTTCAGTCGGTAGAGCCGCCCCCTGCATCATGGCCAGCGTATATTCATTCAGAGCGAAGGCGTTGACCTCAGCCAGTGTTTGGCTCAAATCCTGTTGCAGCTCGTCGTCTAACTTTCCGTGGTAAAAAGCAGTGGCGGTGTAGGTGGGCAAAAAGAGGATGTAGGGCAGATCGTTGTTGGGAGTGAAGTAGAGCGTCTGAAAGTTTAAGACGGAGGAGATGAGCATGAGACCATTGAAGTACATGCCGTGGCGCTGCTGCAAATAGCCACTCAGTCCGCCGGCGCGGGTAGTGCCGTAGCTTTCGCCGATCAGGAATTTGGGCGAGGGCCAACGGCCGTTTCTACTCGTATACAATCTGATAAAATCCCCAACGGAGTGGATGTCTTTCTCAAATTCGTGGAAATCTTTCGGCTTTTCGCCAGGGACGGCGCGGCTAAAGCCGGTACTGACCGGATCGATGAACACCAGGTCAGTTTTGTCGAGCAGGCTGTGTTCGTTATCGACCAGTTGGTAGGGCGGTGGCCCTAAGCGGCCGTCTTCATCAGCCATCGCTACCCGGCGCGGCCCCAGCAGCCCCAGGTGCATCCACACCGACGATGAGCCGGGACCCCCGTTAAAAGAGAAGGTCAACGGCCGTTGCCCCGCCTCAATGGCCTCACCATCAACCGCATCCAACGTGTAAGCCACGTAGAAAATGGTCGCTTTGGACTTTTCGCCCTGTGCCTTGCCCTCTTTCTCTTCCTCTTCTTTGAGGAGCATGGTGCCGGCGGTGACGGTATATTCGTAAGAACGGCCGTCTATCGTCAGACTGTGTTGGGTAACGGCCGTTTGCTCTTTTGGTTCAGGCAGCTCTTTTTCCTTATCCTTGTCGTTATCATTCTTGTTGTTGTCAGACATAATTTCTCCTTGTAAATAGGACGCAGATTAACGCAGATTAACGCAGATTATTTTCGTTTATGGTGGTGTGCCCCGCCCATGTTGAACTCCTCATATAAAGGACGGAGGACGAAAGACGGAAGACTGCTCTCCGTCCTCCGTCTTCGGTCGTCCGTCATATTCAGTTATGATGGCCTGCCCCGCTACCTTGACGCTAAAGAAATGCTTCGTAATTGAGGCGAAACAGCCACAGGCTGATGGCCAGCAAAACACCCCAACTCAGAGCCAGGGCGGTGGGATTGATCGTGGCCAGATTCTTGAGCAGATTGACCAATCCAACCATAGTGGCCAACAGCACGGGGATGGTCAAAGTACTTCCGGGCATGGGTGATGCCGCATAGAGAATAGCCAGAGAGACGGCCGTTCCGCCCACAACCAGCAGTCCATCCCACCGCGACTGCCATATCAACCACAGCAATCCCAACAGACCAATCCCATAAACCCAGGCGGGAAATTGCTGCATCAGTTCATCATACAGCGAGGTGGCCGGTTGGAGGGGGGCTGCTGACAATGCGGATAGTCCTGCCTGCCCATAGCTAGTCAGCAGCAACCCGCCCAACATCCCGGCGGCTACCAGCGCCGCCCGACGGTATGGGTTTAGCTCGGCCCATTGCAAGGCTTGCAGCAGTGCCCAAAGCAGCAGGGCCGTACCCATCAGGATAAAAACGCTTTCTGTGCCGGTAGCCGCACCGGTCCAGACCACTTGCGTCAGCCCAAGTATCGGCAGCGATAGGGCGGCGTAGGTATGGTTGGCCGATACGTGCCAGACCAAAAGATAGCCGCTTGCCAGAGCTACTATCGTCCAGACCAGGTGCAGGGGCGAAACGGCCGTATCGCGGCTAACCCAGTATAGTCCCGCCAAAATTTGCAGGATGACAATTGCCGGTACCCAGGGGAGGATACGGCCGTAAAATGAAGGTTTCTGTGGCGGTTGGTCCCGCTTTTTCCGATTTGACATGGCCGAATTATAGAGAAAGAAGCCGATTCTGTCATGAAAAGTTGACAACTGCCGGTGGCTATTGCGAAAAAGGCCGGGCAGACTATAATTGAGTTATGCTAACCAGAGACAAACCGGCCCGCCTTACCAGCATCCGCAAAAGCCAGGTGACCGGTCTTCCCCCCGAAGAAGCTGAATATCCCGAATCGGATGGACAGCCCATGGCCGAGACAGATACCCACCTGGAACAGATGGTAGATGCGTTAATGCACCCCTTAAAAGAACGCTACCGCAACGATGCTGACGTCTACATATCCGGCAACCTGTTTGTTTACTATGAGGAAGGCAACCCCCGAGCCGTAGTAGCCCCCGACGTCTTTGTCGTATTTGGCGTACCCAAAAAGCTGCGCCGCATCTACAAAGTGTGGGAAGAAGGCCGCCCCCCGGATATTGTCTTTGAACTGACCTCGCGCAAAACCTACCGTGAAGACCTGAGCGATAAGCGTATTCTGTACGAAGAGTTGGGCGTGCGCGAATATTTCCTCTTCGACCCCCTCCGCGATTATCTGCGCCCGCCGCTGCAAGGCTTTCGCCTGCATGACGGCTATTACCAGCCGCTATTACCTGACAGCTTGCCCGATGGCGAATGGCAGATCGATAGCGAGGTGTTGGGGCTGACGCTGCAAACAAATGGCTCCTTCCTGCGCCTCTATGACCCCCAACAAGAGCGATTTCTACTCAGCCGGGCCGAAGAAGCTGAGGCTCGCCGCCAGGCCGAAGCTCAATTAGCCCAGGAAATAGCTGCCCGTCAGGCCCTCGAAGCAGAATTGGCTCGTCTACGTGCCCAATTGAACGATTAATTTCTATCCGCCAAGATGCAAAGGACGCAAAGTCTATCTCGTTTTTCTTTGCGCTCCTGGCGTCTTTGCGGTGAAACGCCATGCTTGTGCCAAGCTTGTCGAAGCAGAGGCTTAGTTGTTACGGAGAAATGATGACTGTTACCTGTTCGGTCTATATTGCGGCCAGTTTAGACGGTTTCATTGCCCGGCCCGATGGCGACATTGATTGGCTGCATAATCCCGCCTATACGCTACCTGACGGTGAGAACGATTTTGGCTATGAGGCATTCATGGCGACTGTCGATGCCCTGGTGATGGGCAGCTATAGCTACGAAAAGGTTCTTAGCTTTGATAGCTGGCCCTATGGCGCGAAAAAGGTGGTGGTGCTGACGCAACGGCCGTTATCCCCACCCACCGATCCTGCCGCCAACGTCAGCTTCGACAGCGGCCCGCCCGCCAACATCGTGGCCCGGCAGGCCCAGGCTGGCGCTCGCCACCTTTACATTGACGGCGGCCAGACCATCCAGCGATTCTTGCGGGCCGGCCTGATTGACCAGATGATCATCACCCAGATTCCCATCCTGCTGGGCAGCGGCATCCCCCTCTTCGGCGACCTCGGCGTCGAAATCCCGCTCCGGTTGCAGCATAGCCGCGCCTTCGCCAACGGCTTTGTGCAGAACCAATACCAGATCGAAAAGGAAGAAGGTAGAAGGAAGAAGGTAGAAAGTAGAAGGTAGAAATATCTAATTACTGGCCCATTTGGAGGAGTAAGCAAATGCCCATGTCAGACAGAACGTATCTAACCTCATTACCACGAAAACGGATGGGTGCTGGCACTCTTTTTTGGGATGAGAGAGGACATATTCTACTGGTTAAGCCCAACTATAAGCCAGGGTGGGAAATCCCAGGCGGGATTGTGGAGCAAGATGAATCTCCTTTAGCTTGTTGTCAGCGCGAAATAGGGGAAGAACTGGGACTTGATTGGCCCAACGACCGTTGGCCCAACGGCCGTTTACTCATCATTGATTACAACAGCCCAACTGAAAACAAAACCGAATCACTCATGTTTATATTTGCCGGTGGTTTGTTGACCCCGGCCGATACGGCTCAGATCCAATTACCACCCGCCGAATTAGTTGATTTTGCCTTCTTTGATCCGGCTGAACTGCCAGAAGCCATGACCCCAACTTTATGCAAAAGGGTGTTAGCCGCCTGGCGTCAGGTGAAAGCCAACGGCGCTATTTACCTGGAAAACCAGGAGTCGCTCTCCTGACCTTAACCATCCCAATTGATTACTATTCATAACACAAATGAGCTATAATAGGGGCCAATCTTAGGGCAAGCAAACGGACTGTTTTGCTCCTTTGCGCCCTTTGCGTCTTCGCGGTGAAAACTATCAAATGGAGCAATTATGTCCCAACACAAACTAGTCCTGATTGACGGCCACGCCCTGGCCTACCGCATGTTTTTTGCCCTGCCGCTGGAAGCCTTCACCACCAAAAAAGGGGAGCCAACCAACGCCACCTACGGCTTCACCCGCACCCTGCTTGACCTGGTCCTGAGCAAAAACCCGCCCCAATACCTGGCCGTCAGCTTTGACAAAGGGGCCACCTTCCGCGACGAAATTTTTGAAGAATATAAAGGCACGCGGGAAAAGATGCCCGACGAATTGAGCATCCAGATTGAGCGTATCAAAGAAGTGGTGCGTGCCCTCAACATTCCCGTTTTAGAACTGGACGGCTATGAGGCCGACGACGTGCTGGGAACCGTAGCCCAGCAGGCCAAAACCCACGACGTGCCGGTCCATATCATCACCGGCGACCGCGACCTGCTGCAACTGGTCGATGAGTCCACCAGCATCGAACTGCCCACGCGGGGCAACCGCCCGCCTGAAATCTTTACCGACGACGAGAGCGTGACCGGCTACTTTGGCGTTCCGCCCCGGCTGGTGGTGGATTACAAGGCGTTGGTAGGCGATACCAGCGACAATATTCCGGGGATTAGAGGGGTGGGGCCGAAAACGGCCGTTAAACTCCTGGACCAATTCGGCAGCCTCGACAACATTTTTGCTCACGTCGATGAGATCAAAGGGGCCATTGGCAAAAAGGTAGCCGAGGGGCGCGAGCAAGCCTATCTCAGCCGCGAGCTGGCCCAAATTGTGCTGGACGCGCCCATCCAACTCGACATTGATGCCTGCGTCAGCCAGGACTTCGACCCCGAAACGGTCCTCAATCTGTTTCACGAGTTAGAGTTCCGCAGCCTGACCGACAGCCTGTTAGAGCGGATTGACAACGCCGCCGCCATCATCGAAGCCGCCAGTGACCACGCCCCTACCGAAGCAATCGTCATTCGCACCGAGAAGCAACTGGCCGAATTGGTTGAGAAATTAAACAAGGCCCCGGCCATCAGCTTCGACATCGAAACAACCAGCCTGGACAAAATGCAGGCGGAACTGGTTGGGTTGTGTCTGGCCATCCAGCCGCCGGTGGGCTACTACATTCCCGTCGGCCACCTGGCCGGCGAAGCCCAAACGACCAGCGGCCAGATGGCCCTTTTTGCCGATGGGGACGCCCATTTAGCCGAGGGCCAACTGCCGCTGCAAGAAGTCCTCGACGCCCTGCGCCCGCCGCTGACCAATTCCGACATCCCCAAAATCGCCCACAACGCCAAATACGACTACACCATCCTGGACCAGCACGGCCTGCGCGTGACGCCCATCGGCTTTGACACGATGATTGCCGAATGGCTGACCGATCCCGGCAGCAAGCACAAGGGCTTGAAGGATCTGGCCCGCCACCGGCTGGGCATTGAGATGACCGACATTGACTTGCTGATCGGTTCCGGCAAGAAGCAGCGCAGCTTTGCCGAAGTGGCCATCGAGGACGCGGCTCCCTACGGCGCGGCCGACGCCGATATTACGCTGCGCCTGGTCAAGCCGCTGCGGGCCGAAATTGAGGAGAAGGGGCTGACCAAAATCCTGGACATCGAGATGCCGCTAATTGAGATTTTGTCCGACATGGAACAGGCGGGCATTGCCATTGACCTCGACTTTTTCCGGCAGATGTCGCAGGATTTGGCGGCTCGGTTGGCGGCGGTGGAAACGGCCGTTTTCCGGATAGCCGGTGAACCCTTCAACCTCAACTCTTCGCAGCAGATGAGCGACATCCTCTTTGGCAAGCTGGGCCTGCCCCGCGATGGGATCAGCAAGACCAAAAGCGGCCATTACTCCACTGCCGCCAACGTCCTGGAATCGCTGCAAACGGACGACAAGACGGGCATTATCGATCTGATCTTGGAACATCGGGAGTTGGGCAAGTTGAAAAGCACCTACGTGGACGCCCTGCCTGAACTGGTCAACCCCGACACCAGCCGGCTGCACACCAGCTTCAATCAGACGGGGGCCATTACCGGCCGTATTGCCAGCAGCAACCCCAACCTGCAAAATATCCCCATCCGTAGCGAAATCGGCCAGCAAATCCGGCGCGGCTTTGTGGCCAAACCGGACCATTACTTCCTGGCGGCCGACTATTCCCAGGTAGAGCTGCGCATTCTGGCCCACATCAGCCAGGATGAGGCCCTGCTGGAAGCGTTTCGTCAGGGGCAAGACATTCACCGCACGACAGCAGCGGCCGTTTACGGCATTGACGTGGCCGACGTTGATTACAACCAGCGCCGCTTTGCCAAAGCGGTCAACTTCGGCCTCATCTACGGCATGGGGGCCTACCGCCTCTCCCGTGATTCTGACCTGACGCTGGCCGAGGCCGAGAATTACATCAAGGAATATTTTGCTCGCTTCCCCGGCATTCAGGCCTATCTGGACGAAACAAAACTGCTGGCGCAGCGGCAGGGCTACGTGGAAACGCTGCTGGGTCGTCGCCGCTACTTCCCCGTTTTTCAGGGGGCCGGCAGCCGCAACCAGCAGGTGCGGATGCGCGCCGAGCGGGAGGCCATCAACCACCCCATTCAGGGAACGGCCGCTGACATTATCAAGATCGCCATGATCCACCTCCACGAGCGGCTGCAACCCTACGGCGGCCAAATGCTGCTGCAAGTTCATGACGAACTCCTGCTGGAAGTGCCCGCCGTCGAACTGGATGAGGTGAAAGAATTGGTCATCGAGACCATGAGCAGTGCCTATAGGCTGGATGTCCCCTTGAAAGTGGATGCCAGTGTGGGGCAAAATTGGTTGGAACTAAAAGATTGAGCGGGTTGCGCGTAGCGGGTGACAGGTTTGATTTGCCACGCGCTACGCGAATAGCGGTCAAGCAGGGATGCTTGACCACCATTTATGCAGGAGTTCCCCATGGGCGCAGCGCACCACGATAAATGAAAATTATCTGCGTTAATCTGCGTTAATCTGCGTCCTATTTTCGAAGGAGTCTGTACATGAGTAAGACCAAATGGCCGGAATTAGGAGTAGTCGTTCCGCAGCACCGTCGCCCCATACGTCAAAAGATCAGCCGCAAGCTGCTGGAATGGGCCGGCTGGGGTGTGGAAGGCAACATCCCCGATTTACCTAAAATGGTGGCTGTGGGCGCGCCCCATACCTCTAACTGGGACCTGATTTTTACCATCCTGTACACCTACGCCCTGGGTGTTGACCTTTCTTGGATGGGTAAACATACCCTGTTCAAACCCCCTTTCGGCTGGCTGTTTCGCAAACTGGGTGGTATTCCCGTGGATAGACGCGCCCCACGCGGTACGGTCGGTCAAATGGCCGACGTCCTCAATCAGCACGAGTCCCTCATCCTGGCAATTATGCCCGAAGGTACACGCAGCAAAGTGCGTGAATGGCGCAGCGGCTTTTATTACATTGCTTTAGAGGCAGGCGTACCGTTAGCAATGGTCGGCCTGGATTTCAATCGCAAGCGCGTTGTCCTCGGCGGCCCCTTCTGGCCTACCGGCGATTTTGAGGCCGATCTACCCCGGTTCAAATCATTCTACAAGGATTTTCGCGGCTACAATCCAAATTTGGAGTGAGGAGAGGAACGCGGCGGTTCGGGATGGGCAATGCGGTGGGCGTAATAGAAGAGACCCACTTCCAACGCTTTGGCCTCGCTGTCACTGGGCGCGCCGGACAGGCTGGGTGCCGGCGGCAACAAATAGGCCGGCACCTCATCCAGTGTGGCCGCTGTGTAAAACAGCTCGATACGCTGGAAATCAACAACGGCCGTTTCTCCCCAACTCATCCCCCACAGACCAACATGACCCGGCGGCACGGTCAGCACTTCTGTGCCGTACAGTTCCCGGTTAAAGCGCACGGTGACGGCATCGGCCGTGACGTCCAGCCAGATTTCATTGGGCGCGTTAAGCTGGTTGAGGTGGGGCCAGGGCCGGATGGAGAATGGGGATTGGGGATTGGGAGTTGGGGGGAGGAGGTAGCCGGTGGGGGTAACGGCCGTTAGTAGATAATCATTCTTGCTACCCAGGGCCAGGCCGTAGGCGGCGTCGAGGTCGCCGCTTTGCCAGGCGGCGGTCAGGCGAATAGTATAAGGGGGTGGCGGTAACGGCCGTGCCAGCCAGATAATTTCCGGTTCGCTAAACGACTGTAGCGCGGCAACCGGTTCTTGTTCCCACTGTAACGCTCCCAACGGCTGCGGGTCAAAACGGCCGCTGGCAATCAGGCTGGCCAGCAAGCCAACAGTCAAGAGTATCCCGATTAGGGCGTAGTGCGTAGTGCGTAGTCCGTATTTGGGCAGATCGTTTGACTTTGATACACTCATGCCATCAATCATACCTCAACCCACGACGCAATACGCAACACGCAATACATATGAACACCATCGAACTCACCCAACACCACCAGATCAGCCTGCTGCGCGTTAACCGGCCCCAGGCTCGGAACGCGCTTAACTGGGCGGCGCAGGTAGCATTTGCCACGGCCGTTGACAGGGTAGCTACTGACCCCAACTGCCGCGCCCTGATCATTACCGGCAGCGGCCGGCAGGCCTTCGTCGCTGGCGGTGATCTCAAAGAACTCAGCCGCCATCCCGAAGCGGCGGCCGGCGAGCGGCTCAACCGGGTCATGAGCCGGGCACTTTACCAGTTGACCCAACTGCCCATCCCCACCATAGCGGCCGTTAACGGCGACGCCTTTGGCGGCGGCTGCGAGATTCTGACCGCTTGTGATTTGCGAATTGCCCGCGCCGATGTCCGTTTTTGTTTTGCTCAGGCTAAAAATGGCTTAACCACCGGCTGGGGCGGGACGGGGCGGCTGGTGGCCCTGCTGGGTCTCAGCCGCGCGCTGGATTTGCTGCTAACCGCCCGCTTGTTTGACGCCGCCGAAGCCCACCGTTTGGGCCTGGTCCACCGCCTGGTTGATGCCGAGGCTAATGTGGTTACAGCCGCGCAGGCCTGGGCCACCGAACTGCTGGCGCTGCCGCAAACGGCGCTGGCGGCGCTCAAGCAGTTGGCGTACCAGGCCACCCAGCTTCCCCCTGATCAATTGCGCGAACTGGAAAAGGTCTTGTTTTTGGACCTGTGGCAGTCACCCGACCACCGGGAAGCATTGGCCGCTTTTAACGAGAAACGACCAGCGCAGTTTAACGCTGGGGAGGACCAATGACTACTGATCTGCAACTCTTTGCCGTTTTGGCCGATAGCGTACAACCACTGCCGGTTCCGGCCGGTGCGGTTGATTTTGATAGCTTATACGATCTGCTGCCGGATGTTGCTCTGGGTGTTTACTCAGTCCTGCGCACGTTTGAGGGCAACAAATTCCTGGACCTGGCCGGTCACATTGCCCGCCTGCGCCAGTCGATGGTCGGGCTGGGCTGGAATGACGCGCTGTTGGATGAAGCCGCGCTGCGTCAGGCCATCCACGAGACCTGCACCGCCTACCCTGCACCGGAAGCACGCATTCGCTTTGATTTTCTGGCTGAACCAGCTACCGCTCTGGGCACGTCAAGCCGGTTGCTGCTCTGCCTGATGCCTTTCACGCCGCCCCCACCGTCGCTGTACGAGCAGGGCGTCTCGCTGGGCGTGGCCGGTGAATTGGGTCGCTCAAATCCGTCGCTAAAAACGGCCGATTTTGCCCGGCAGCGACGCATTTACAGCCAGCAGCATCAGGGTAGCTTTTACGAATATCTCCTGCTAGACGAAGGGGGCTATATCCTCGAAGGAACCGGCTCGAACTTTTACGCTGTGCGCGATGGTGTTCTTTACACGGCCGAATCCGGCATTCTGGCCGGCATCACCCGACGCATCATTCTCAACCTGCTGCCTGATCTAAACATCCCCCTGCGGCTAGAACCAATCCACATAGACGACATTGGCCAACTGGACGAAGCCGCCATGAGCAGCTCTTCACGCGCCCTGCTGCCGGTGGTGGAAATTGAGGGACAAACGATAGGCAACGGCCGTCCCGGACCTATCTCCCGTCGCATTTTGACTGCTTATAATGACTACGTGGCGGGGGTGGTGGCAACGGCTGTTGGTCGGGTGGTCGAGTAGTCAGGTGGTCGGGTGGTCAGGTGGCTGGTGATGGTTTCACCGCCAACTATCAACTGTCAACTATCAACTGCTCACTCCGTTTGCCAGATAAAGTAGGCTGGCTGGCTCTGCTGGCCGCCATAGGTATAGATAAAACGGCCGTCTGTCCGCTCGCCTGTTACCTGCACAATACTCACCCGCCAGCGCATTTCCTGTCCCTCATTGCCGTCGTCAGGTCGCCAGTTGTCCGGCAGCCGGAAGGCGGTATCACGGGTAAAGCCTCGATAGGGTACGCTGTCTACGGCCGTTAAATCCGTCAGTTCCACCATATACCACTCGTCAGGGGTCAGGTCCTTAACGGCCGTCCAGACAAACCGCACAATCTCCTGAGCCGGATCAATCGTCGCCCAATTGACCGGGTAGAGCAAATTGGGTCCGACCGGCAGGGGCGTGAGCGACGGCGTGGGCGATGGTCCCGGCGTGGGCGGCAGGGCGTCGGTGTAGACAATTTCTGGCAGGCAGAGGGTATCTCCCGGCTGCAGTAGCTCCAGGCTTTCCCGGGTCAGGCGGTTGACCGCCCGAATTGCTTCCAGCGGAATACCGCGAGCGGCCGCAATGCCAAAGGCGGTATCGTTAGGCTGAATGGTATAGATTTCACAGTCGGTCACATCGGCCAGAGCCGGTTCGTTGTTGATCTGGATCACAACTGACTCTAGCGGGGGCGTGGGGGTGGGCCAGGGAATGACTAACTCCTGGCTGACCTGTATTGACTGGGCCGGGCCGAGGTTATTGGCCTCGGCAATGGCTTCGGGGGCAATGCGGAAGCGGAGCGAGATGCCGATCAGGGTATCACCACTGGCTACAATGTGGTAGCGGGGCGGCCGGGGCGTATCGGTGGGGGCCGGTGTAGACGTAATGGTGGGCGTCATCGTAGGTGGGCTGGTCTCAGTTGGTTCGGGCGTAATGGTGGGGGTGTATGTGGCCGTAGGTGGAATGGGGGTTGGGCTAGGCACCAGGGCCACGCTCACGTTCGGTCCCTGATAGCGAATAATCAGGATGGCCAGAATCAGAATAATGACGGTGAAAACGGCCGTTAACCAAAAGGTAGCCGATGACTGCCGTTCCTGCAGGACGGAGTGGACTACCGGGGATGGCCTGGCCGTTGCGGCGTCAATGGTCGCTGCAACGGACTGCACAACCGCCGGCCGGTCTGGCTCGTTGGGTTCGGCTGGCCGGTCTGGGGTGGAGGTAGAATCTGGCTGCTCTGTTTCGGGAGGGGTGATCGATACGGCCGTTGCCAATAGCTCACCACACATAAGACAATGGGTATCATCAACAGCTACAACTGAATCACAAACCGGACAGCGCACTGTCTTTGCTTCATCCCCACTATTTGAGCTTGTTGGCAAATCACTCATAAAGTACCATAATTAGCAGATAATAGATTAGTCACTATCAGCGTGCGGCATTATACCAGCAGACCATACCAGCACCAATTTGGCTTACCTGCTACTAATCGCCCTGAACGGAGAAGAAGCATGGCAAATTTGCAGACCACTTACCTCAAGCTTCCACTTAAAAACCCGCTTATTGTGGGTGCCTGTCCCCTTACAGGCGATCTGGACAAGCTAAAGCAAATCGAAGACGCCGGCGCAGCGGCAGTTGTGCTGCCCTCCCTGTTTGAAGAACAGATACAGTTGCACGGCATGGGGCTGAGCCAGTTTCCCCCCCGCGAAGATGACAATTTACCACCTGCCTTGCAGCACATTCCCCAAATGGATGAATATAACCGCGGGGCCAACGGCTACCTGGCTCATATCTATCAGGCCAAAAAGGCCTTATCGATACCCGTTATTGCCAGTATTAACGGCTACTATGCTGGTGGTTGGGTCCAATATGCCCGCTTGATTGAAGCCGCCAAAGCTGACGCGCTAGAACTCAACGTCTATTATTTGCCAACCAAGCCCACGGTTACCAGTGCTGAGGTAGAAGAAATGTACCTGAAGCTGGTGCGGGACGTTAAAGCCAGCGTTTCTATCCCTGTGGCCGTTAAGATCAGCCCTTTCTTTAGTGCGCTGGCCAACATAGTCCATCAATTTGAAGCGGCCGGTGCCAACGGACTGGTCCTATTTAACCGTTTTTACCAACCAGAAATTGACCCTGAAACGAAAATGGTCAGTTCCGCGCTCCAGTTTAGCACACCGGCTGAACTGCGTCTCCGTTTACGTTGGACTGGTATTTTGCGTTCTCAGGTCAAGATGGGGTTGTGTATTAGTGGCGGTATCCATTCAGGCAGAGACATTCTGAAAGGCTTGATGGCCGGTGCCGATGCCGTCATGACCGTTTCGGCATTGTACCAAAATGGTTTAGGCCACATTCAGACAATGCTCACCGAGCTGAGGGAATGGTTGGAAACCAATGATTACGGTTCACTGGCTGAGATTCAGGCCAGCGTCACCAGGAACCAGGCGAAGGATACGTCGGCTTTCGAGCGTGCCAACTATATGACTGTTTTATCGTCTAAAAAGGAATAGGCGCTGCTTGTTACGCGCCTGACGCGACATGTTTCGCGGGCAGAACGGAAACTGGCGCAGCGTTTTGGTGTTGGCGCACCGTCTGCTCAATCTCCTTTAACAGTTGCGGTGTGTTGATATTTTTCAGAAGGTAGCGGCTCACACCCACTCGTAACAGTAGCTCCCGCTCCATGTCGTCTACGTAAGGCACCAGGACCATTACTGGTGTATTCTTGTCAGCCAGGCGAGCGACCGCCTCCATTTTTTGACGCATCGACATGGCCCGACCGCTGTCCAGACCCAGGACGATGACATCCGGGCGCAACGCGCCCAACGACTTTAGCGCGGTGGCGACATCAGGAAACGCACTAACTTTAGCCACGGCCGCCGATGAGGCCAGACGAACTTCCAATGCCCAGCGCACGGCCGCATGTTCTTCAATTAGCATTATGTGTAATGGTTTCATGCTACTGATGCTCCTTAAAGAATGACACGTGCGCCGCTGTCGATCAAATCACTCATCATTCAAAATGTCTGCCATGCCTAACAGTTTAGAGCAAGCCCTATGGAAGCCACAGTAACAAATGTCACGCAGCGTCAATGACATTCGCCACAAGCATCTACCTCTGGAAAGAAGTAAACTAAAACCATCTTAACCTGGTCGGATCAGCCTCAAAGAAACCGACCTTCTGGTTAAATTACGAGAAACGGGCACTGGTTGTTGTGCCCCATCATCCTGGGGAAGGTTAGCTATGTTGACAGTGAGCGATTTAATGACCTCTATTCCGACATCCATTACACCCGATACGCCGCTGCGAACGGTGATCGCTGTGATGAAGTCTGCCGGGTGTCGCCAGTTGCCGGTTCTGGAACAGGGGAAACTGGTGGGCATTATCACTGACCGTGATGTTCGCACGGTGCTAAATTCCCCCATTGTGCTACACGGCCGTTGGCAAGATGAGGCCTTGTTAGATAAAGCCACAGCCGACAACGCCATGACGCCCGACCCCATTACCGTATCACCAGATACGCCAGCTTACCGCGCCGCCGAGATGCTCAGCACCTACAAGTTTGGTGCCCTGCCAGTTGTCGATGATGACCTGGTCGTGGGCATTATCACGGTGACGGATTTCTTGAATTATATCGCTAAAAAGGGGCCATTAACGGTGGACAATAAGCGATAAACGCTCATGCGTTTTTCGGCATGGTTCAAGTTAGCTTGACAATTCACTGACCGAGGACCGAGGACGGAGGACCGATGGCCAGCGCTATTCCGTCCTTCGTCTTTGGTCCTCCGTCAAAATTTGTAAATTTAGCTTTCAGGGAGCGGTGAACTAAGCAATCGATCAGTAAACCACCACCAGCTACCGGTAAGGGAACTGAATCGTAAGCGTTGTGCCCTGGCCAGGACTGGTGTTTACGTGGAAACGTCCGCGCAGCTCTTCGGCTCGCATTCGCATGTTGGCCAAACCATGACCGGTGGTCTGGTCTTGGGCCTGTAAATCAAAGCCACGGCCGTTGTCGCTAATGGTGAGGACAACGGCCGTTTTTTGTCGCTCTAATCGCAAAAATACTTCGCTGGCCTGCGCGTGGCGGGCCACGTTAGCCATTGCCTCCTGTGCCGTCAAAAAAACGGCCCGCGCCACGGAAGTTGGAATCCCCTGCAAAATCTCATCGGGCACTTCAAACGTTGCCTGCACCATGGTATTGGCCTGGAACTCACGGGCCAGGCGAGCCAACCCCTCTTTCAAGTCACCCCGAAAACGATGGGGGCGCAAATCCAGAATAAAGTTGCGAATATCACGAATGGTATTGTTGAGGGCATCAATGGCATGACCCAACAGCATGTCCGACTCTTCGGCCGTTTCAGGCAAAGCCAGGCGCGTCGATTCCAGCGTCAGCCCCACCGCATAGATGGACTGAATCACGCCATCATGCAAATCCATACCGATGCGCGTTCGTTCCTCGAGGACGGCCAGACGCCCCACCTGTTCATAAAGCCGCGCATTCTGAATGGCTACGGCGGCGTGCGCCGCCAGCATCTCTACCATCTGCTGATCACTCAGATCGAAACTGGCTCCATCCCGCTTATTGGTGAGGTAAAGATTACCCAGCGTCTCCTTGCCAGACATAATGGGCACGCCCAAAAAACTGGTCATGGGCGGGTGGCCTTCGGGAAAGCCATAGGAGCGAGGATCATCACTGATAGACGGTAGGCGAATGCTGCGCTTTTCTTTGACAATGGCACCTAATAAACCGAGTCCGCGCGGCAAATTGGGAATCTCCGCGGCAGCTTCATCTGACATGCCGCTGTGGATGAAAAGATCCAGATAGCCATCACTATTGGCCACCCCCAAGGCCCCATACTCAGCCCCAACTAGCTCTCGCGCCGACTCTACAATCTGCTTAAGAACTCTGTCTAGGGACAGCTCAGAAGCAATGGCCATAATGGCCTTGTTGATAGCAGCTAATTCGGGGTTTTGGTGGCGCGGTTGTGGGCTATCTGTGGTGGACATTTAGAGGTTGTCTTTCAGATGATGCTGAATGGCATAAGCGGCTGCTTCGGCCCGATTAGAAACCCCTAGCTTGGAGAGAATGCTGCTGACGTAATTCCGCACCGTTCCCTCGCTCAAGAAGAGTGCCTCGGCAATCTCCCGGTTGGTCTTACCCTCGGAAATAGCATCCAATACGTGCATCTCTTGATTAGTCAAATCGCTGAAGGCGGAGGCTTCTTCACGCTGAATGGAGCGACGAACTTCAGTAAACACCCGCTGCGTCAGGGATGGGTCCAGGGTCGCTTCCCCACGAGCGGCCGATTCGATGGCTTCGATCAGATCCGTTCCTCCTACCTGTTTGAGAACGTAACCGACGGCTCCAGCTCGAATGGCGGCAAAGAGCATTTCGTCTTCCGCATACGACGTAAGCATAATGACTCTGGTTTCCGGCAGCAGCCTGGTGATCTTATTACACGCCTCTATGCCGCTGCCGCCGGCCAGCCGGATGTCCATCAGCACAATGTCCGGCTTATGCTCCTGGGCACGTTCAACCGCTTCTGTTTCATTTGACGCCTCAGCAACCACATGAAACTGAGCCTGTCGCTCCAGCAAGCTTTTGAGACCTAAGCGGACAACTTCGTGATCATCAACTAAAAGGATTCGTAATTGTGACATGCTATTTAGTATAACCGCTTTCCGTTGCCTTACAAGCGAAATGCTTTCGCGTTCCAGGCCTATCGGCGTATAATTGGGGCAGCTATGCTAAGGCTAACTTAATGGAGGACTTGCCATGACTATTTCCCTGAACATCAACGGCCGTTTCCAAGCCATACCCGCCTACCCCACCGACAGCCTGCTGAGCGCCCTGCGCCGGGCCGGCTACTACAGCGTCCGCTTTGGTAGCGACGATGGGGCTACGGGTGCAGCGGCGGTTTTGGTAGACGGCCGGCTACTCAACAGCGAAACCCTACTCGTGGGCCAGGTTGAGGGCCGACGCATCGAAACGGTGGAAGGTCTCAGCCCGCGAGTGGGCGAACTGCATCCCATCCAGCGCGCCTTTATCGAGACCGGAGCCATCCAGTCCGGCTACTCCACCCCGGCCATGATCCTGGCCGCCAAAGCGCTGCTGGACCAGAACCCGAATCCCACCGAAGCCGAAATCCGCGACGCCCTCTCCGGCGTGCTGTGCCGGGAGACAGGCTATCTGAAACCGGTCGAGGCCGTGCAGCGGGCCGCCGCCACCCTGCGCGGCGAAGACGTGCCCCCCTACGACGGCCCCGACATCGTGGACGCCAGCTACCTGGTCGAAACACCCCCCAGTAACCCCGACGACGATCCACCCGCCCTGGCCGATGACGGAATACGCAATACGCAATACGCCCTAGACACCAAGCCCCAAACCGACATCCTCCTCACCAGCGGCATCCCCGAAACGGCCGTTGTCGGCAAACCGGAAACCAAGGTAGACGCCGTCAAGCTGGCCAAAGGCAACCCCGCCTTCGTGGACGATTTCGACATGCGCGGCATGTTACATGCCAAACTGCTCACCAGCCCCCACGCCCACGCCCGCATCCGCGACATTGACGACAGCGAAGCCCTGGCCCTGCCCGGCGTCCACGCCGTCATTCACTACAAAAACATCGCCCGCATCAAATACGCCTCCGGCGGCCAGAGCTATCCCAACCCGCCCCCCTACGACCAGGTCAGCTTTGACAACAAGGTACGCTACGTGGGCGACCGGGTGGCGGCCGTAGCGGCCGAAACGGTCGATATTGCCGCAGAAGCCCTCAAGCTGATTAAGGTGGATTACGAGGTATTAACGGCCGTTTTCGACGAAAATGAGGCCATCAAGCCGGGCGCGCCCGTCATCCACGACGAAGAAGACACCGAAGACATCCACGACGCGCAGCACAACATCGTCCACCACATCGAAGCAGAGGTCGGCGATGTGGAGAAGGGTTTTGCTGAAGCCGACCGGGTGTTTGAACACACCTATTACGTCCATCAGGTGCAGCAGGTCCCCATTGAACCCCACATCGCCATAAGCTGGTGGGACAGCGACGAGCGGCTGGTCATCCGTACCTCAACCCAGGTGCCGTTCCACGTGCGGCGCATGGTGGCCCCCCTGCTGGGGCTGCCCGCCGGCCGTATCCGCGTCATCAAGCCGCGCATTGGTGGTGGTTTTGGTGTTAAGCAAGAAATGCTGCTGGAAGATATTGTGGGCCACCTAACGATAGCTACCAATCGCCCCGTGCGGCTGGAGCTGACCCGCTCCGAGGAGTTCCGCAGCAGCCGCACCCGCCACCCGCAGACCATCACCTTCAAAACGGGCGTAACGGCCGAAGGCAAGCTGCACAGCATGGTGATGAAGGTGTTGGGCAATACCGGGGCTTATGGTACACATGGCCTGACGGTGCAAACCGTGACCGGCCTGCGCGGACTCAGCAGCTATAACTGCACCAACCGTAAGTTTGACTGCCATGTTGTCTACACGAATTTACCCGTCCCTGGCGCGTACCGAGGCTACGGTGGTCCCCAGGCCCTTTTTGCCCTGGAATGCCATATGGATGAAATCGCCTACAGTTTGAACATGGACCCCATCGAGTTCCGGCGCCAGAATTGGGTGCAGGCGGGTGACACCATGCCCATTGCCCCGCTGCTGGGCGAAGGGGAAAAGGAAACGGTCCACTTTGAGCCAATCATCCAATCCTGCGGCCTGAATGAATGCTTTGAGCAAGGGATGACCGCCATTGATTGGGCGCGTAAGTTTGAAGCGGGTTGGCATGAGGTGCCAGGAAAACCCCATCTGCGGCGCGGTCTGGGGGCGGCCATGTGTATGCACGGCACGGCCATTCCGGGGCTGGACATGGGCGGGGCGTCGGTCAAGATCAACGACGACGGCTCCTTCAACGTTCTGGTAGGGGCTACCGACCTGGGCACGGGGTCGGATACGGTGCTGAGCCAGATTGCGGCCGAGGTACTGGGCGTACCGCTGCACAAAATCATCATCTATTCCAGCGATACGGATATGACGCCATTTGATACGGGAGCGTATGCCAGTTCGACGACTTATATTTCGGGAACGGCCGTTAAACGAGCCTGCGAACAGGTGGCCGACCAGATTAAAGAGCGGGCCGCCCTGATGCTAGAACTGGACCATTGGCACGACATCAAATTGCAACATGGTGAAGCGGTGGCTCTCGACGGCCGTAGCGTCAGCCTGGAAGCGATTGCCCTGCACAGCCTGCACCAGGACCAGCAGCGGCAAATCATGGCCACCGCCAGCTACGTCAGCATGGACTCGCCGCCCCCCTTTGCCGGGCAGTTTGCTGAGGTAGAGGTGGATACGGAAACAGGTCAGGTAACGGTAACGAAGCTGGTCATGGCCGTGGACGCCGGCGTACCTATCAACCCCATTACGGCCAGCGGCCAGGTGGAGGGCGGCATGGTGCAGGCGTTGGGTTACGGGCACTGCGAGGAGATGATCTATGATGAAAACGGCAACCTCCTCAACGACGAACTCGGCCCCTACCACATCTACCGCGCCGACGAAGTGCCCTGGCTCAAAACCATCCTGGTCCAGACCAACGAGCCGACCGGACCGTTTGGGGCCAAAGCGATAGCCGAAATCCCCAAAGACGGCGTGGCCCCGGCCATTGCCAACGCCGTCTACGATGCCATCGGCGTTCGCATACGCCGCATCCCCTTTACGCCGCAGCGGGTGTATGAGGCGCTGCGTGGGGCGTAGTCCGTAATGCGTAGTGCGTAGTCCGTTGCCAAACCCTACGCACTACGCACCACGCACTATTTCATTCCACGAATCGGTTGGTAAAAGCCGCATCCAGGTCGTCCAGGGATGCGTCCAGGAAGCCCATTTCTAGCAGGACGCGCTCGGTGTTTTCCCAGGCGGCCCGGTCAGAGACACCTAGCGGCTCGGCTTCCCACATGGGCAGCGTCGCTTCCAGCACGTTCATCCGGTCATCGCCCAGCCCCTCGACGAACTTCTTGCTGATTTCATAGGCTTCGGCCGGATTGGCCAGCGTGTCTTGCAGGCCGCGCAGCGTGGCCGTCACAAAACGCTGGACCATGTCCGGGTCTTCGGCAATCATCGTTTCGTTGGTAATGATACCGTTAGCCACCATGTCGATAAAATCGCTGACGTAGATGATGTTGACGTCAATCCCCTGCGCCTGCAACTGCACCGGCTCATTGTTGGCATACACCACTACCGCTTCCGACTGGTCGCTCAGGAGAGATTCGACCTGGTTGAAACCAATTTCGTTGGCGTTTACCTGAATCTGCTCAATGCCGTTGGCCGAAAGCAGCCCTACGTAGCCCACGTAACTGGCCCCGAAGAAGCCGGGAATACCCACGTTACGGCCGATTAAGTCAGCCGGTTCTACAATACCCGCTTCGGCTTTGCTAACCACGGCGATGGGGAAATTGGCAAACCATTCCATCACGTAAACCACGGGTAAACCCTGAGCGCGGGCCAACACTACCTGCTCGCCGCTAACGATGGCAAAGGGCAGTTGACCGGCCCCGACCAGAGCCACGCCGTCCGTCTCAAAGCTGTAATCAAACTCGACGCTAAACCCGGCTTCGGCATAGTAACCTTTGTCTACAGCCACGTAAAAAGGAGCATACTGCGGGTCGGGAATAAAGCCCATCGGCAGCCGGATATGGAGCAATTCGTCCGACGGCTGGGTATCACCAGCACCGGCGCAGCCAAACAAGCCAAACAGCAATAGTAAAGCGAAAAAGGGTAAAAATTTTAGTTTGGTCATATGTTTCCTTTTTGCAGAGTGGCGAAGTGGCGGAGTAGCGGGGTTGCCACCTCGCCACTTCGCCACCTCGCCACCTCGCCACCTCGCCACCTCGCCACCACGCCGCTTCGCCACTTCGCAACCTCGCTACCGCATCCGCTGCCAGCGCAGAAGATAGCGTTCGAGCAGGGCAACCAGCCCATAGAGAACGAGGGCGATGGCTGCTAATGTAAATAAGACAACAAAAACCAGGTCTGTTCTGAACTGGTAACGTGCGGTCAACAGCAGGAAGCCCAAGCCAGCACTGCGCGGCTGGACGAATTCGCCCACCAGCGTGCCGATGACGGACAGGGTGGCGCCCACTTTGATACCCGCCAGCAAAATGGGCAGGGCGGCCGGAAGCTCTAGCTGGCGGAATATCTGGCCTGGTGTGGCGCGGAGGGAGTGCATCAGTTCGTACAGTTCGGCCGGGACCGCTCGCAAACCGGCAATGATGTTGATGAGAATGGGAAAGAAGACGACGATGACGGCGACGGTGACGCGGGACCAGTAGGTGGAGTTGATCCAGATGGAAAGCAACGGGGCCACGGCGATAATGGGAATGGCCTGGGAGGCGATCAGGTAAGGAGAGATGAGCCGTTCGGCGAGGGGGGATTTTGCCAGCAGGTAGCCGAGGGGTGTGGCAATAGCCAGGCCGATGAGCAGGCCGGGTATGACCTGGCTGACGGTAATGATGCTGTGACGGAGTAAACGGCCGTCTGCCACCACCACCCAAAATTGATCCCACACCGCTACCGGGCCGGGCAGAATAAAGGCCGGGTAGCCAGTCCAGACCACTAACCCATGCCAGCCTAGAATCAACAGGGGCAGCGACAGCAGCAGCGTCCAGCGAGAAGACAATAGCCGTTGCACACGACGATTGGCAACAGCAATGAGGGCCGTTTTAACCAACGGTAGATTTTGACTCCGGAACTGTGACTGATCACCTTTCATACTAACTGATTATACACCGGCATCCCGGGCAAGCGTCGTAGTCTATTCAAATTCACACCGCTTGGCATCAGGCTGTAAAACGCCCTTCGGACAGAACAACTTCCCAAAAATCGTCGATTTTATGTTATAATAACGATAGTTCCCGGCCATTAGATGATCCAGCTAGAAGGAGCATGGCCCATGAAAACACCCATCACTAATTCCTACTTGAATCATTGGAGCCTGCCTGTCTGGTCACGGTAACGCCTACCATCGCGTCAGGCTGCCCGTGACACCAGACCAGGCTCTTTGAAATGGAGGTAACAATGAGACCCTTACTGCTTGGTTGTCCCTTTGATAATGGGATTCATACAATGCTTCGCTTCAGGCGTGGCGTAACCGGGGCGGCCGACGGACCGGCGGCCGTGTTGGCCGCTTTTGAGCAACAGTTTCGCACACGACACCCCCACGTAACGGCCGTTTCCCTCCCTTTACAACAATATAACCTACCCCTTAACCAAGACAACTGGCGCCATATTGCCACGGCCACCACCCAGCATCTGTATACCGAACAGGCCCACGCCCTGGTCGCCGACAGCGTGGCCGCTCATTACCGCGAGAACTATCTGCCCATAGCCATTGGCGGCGACCATTCGCTCACATTCCCGCTGGTGCGCGGCCTGAAAGCGGTTTACCCCCAGCGGTCGGTGGGCCTTATCTATCTGGATAGCCATCTGGATATGCGCTCGCTTGAATCATTTCGGGGGGTGCGTGGTCTGGTGAGCAACGGCAACAGCTTCCGCCGGTTGGTAGTGGATATGACTACGCGCTTAGACGGCCGTAACATGGCCATCATCGGTCTACAGCCCGCCCGCAACTCCATCTTCTGGCAAATGTCTAACTTTGCCAAATCACAACAGGTCACCATGGTCCATCGGGATGAGATAGGGTACGGCGTCGGCGAAGCCCTAGAACAGGCAGCCAACCGCGCCATTGCGGCGGCCACGGACGGCACCGACGGCGTCTACCTGAGCCTAGACATCGGCGTGGCCGACCGCTCAGTCGCGCCCGGCGTAAGCGCGCCCAATTCTGACGGCCTATCGGCGGAACAACTGCTGGCTCTGGTCAGAACGATTACCAGGCGAGTACCGCTTCTGGGTGTCGATTTGGTAGAAGTTTCGTCACGTAAGGTCTATTGGGGTGAGTTGTGGGGCGAAAAGCCGTTAGAAACAGACAGAACCGGCCAACATAAGCTAGAAAAAACGGCCGATCTGGCCGCTCGTGTTCTGAACGAAATTCTGTGCAATCTATAGCAGAAATAAGACCTGCGAGGTGAGTTGACCTCGCAGGTCTTTATTGAAGGTTTTTACTCCTCATCGCGCAGCATGATACCGATGATGACGCCTACCAACAGAATAACCAGCAGCAGCAGCCAGGGATGCTCTTTGACCACCTGAACTGGCTGTTCGGGCAGCTTTTGCACCAATTCCTGCTGATATTGAGCGGCTTTGGCCTTACCGGTCTCCCACGCCTCCTGGACACGCTCACCGGCATCATCACGCCAGGCCTGAGTGCTTTCCAAAAAGGCGTTCACTTCGGCGGTGGCCCGCTCGCGTGTGTAGCCGTAGCGTTCCTGCAAAGTGCCCACCAGCTCGTCATATTTGCCATCAATACGCAGCATATCATCGCTGGTCAGCTTGCCCCAGTTCTCTTTGATTTGTCCTTGCAATGCTCGTAGTTTACCCTGTAATATATCCTGGTTCATGGTTCACTCCTTTATTATCGCTTGGTGCGGGCAGAAGTAATTAGCGGGTGTTTGCCCGTCACGCCATTATATCATACCAAAAACAGCCCCAATCTGTATAGACCAGGTTACATAATCAGGGCATGTCTAAAGATATAGGCGCGTTTGTTGCTTAAGGGGCGGAGTAAACCGATAATTAGGGAGAGTTTAGTCTGGGTCTTTTGGATTTCGCGGGGTTTACCGCAAAACGTAAAACGTAAGACGTAAGGTCTCTTTGGTTACGTTTTACGCATTACGGCTTGTCAACCCCCTTTCAACAGACTCAAGGCAGGCTCTGAATTCCCAAGAAGCCAAAATTTGTAGCGCAAACATCCCTGTTTGCGTGGTCAAGCAGGGATGCTTGACCTACATTTTCAGAAGAGCCTTCACTTTTTAGTAGTCTGTTTTTGAGAGTAAGGAGGAAACATGAGTAGCAATTACGACGGTGGGATTATGGCGCAGTTAGGACAGTATGAAACGGCCGTTTCCCACGCGCTTCAATCTTTACAAGACAACAACATTATCGGCCGTATCTGGGACCATGACCATACCGTCTGGGCCGACAGCCCCGATGAAATCACCAACCGCTTAGGCTGGCTGCACTCCCCCGACGAAATGGCCGAGCAAATCGGCGACCTGACAGCCTTTGCCCAAACCATCCAAGAAGAAGGCTACACCGATGTACTGCTGTTAGGCATGGGCGGCTCTAGCCTGGCCCCCGAACTGTTTGCCAACGCCTTTGGCCCCGTGCGCGACGGCCTGAACCTGGCCGTGCTAGACAGCACCGACCCCGGCGCCGTTCTGGTCCAGGCGCAGCGGCTGGACCTCAGCCGCACCCTGTTTGTGGTAGCCACCAAGTCAGGCGGCACGGCCGAAACCCTCTCCTTCTTCAAATTTTTCTACAACCGCGCCCTGGCCCAATTTGGGGCCGAAGAAGCAGGCCGCCACTTTGTAGCCATTACCGACCCAGGCAGTAAGCTGGAAAAAATGGCCGCCGACCTGCAATTCCGCCGCACCTTTCTCAATAACCCTAACATCGGCGGCCGTTACTCTGTCCTTTCCTATTTTGGGCTGCTGCCGGCCGCCCTGGTAGGGTTAGACCTGACCGAACTGGTCGGACGGGCGCAGCAGGCTGCCGCCAACTGTGGTCCGGATACGGCCGTTACTGACAATCAGGGCGCGTTTTTAGGCACAGTCATGGGCATCCTGGCCGAACAGGGCATCGACAAATTAACCCTGTTGGCCTCGCCCGATCTGGCTAACTTTGGCGATTGGGTCGAGCAGTTGGTGGCCGAAAGTACGGGCAAAGCGGGCAAAGGGATTCTGCCGGTGGTCGGTGAGCCTGTCGTCGGCACGGCCCTGTACGGTGAGGACCGGCTCTTTGTCTACCTGCAACTGGGCAACGACATCAGTCACCTGGCGGCCATTGACCAATTAGCCGCGCTGGGCCACCCTACCCTGACCATTGCTCTGGGCGATCTGTACGATTTGGGCGGTCAATTCTTTGTGTGGGAGCTGGCAACGGCCGTTGCCAGCCACCATCTGCAAATCAACCCCTTCGATCAGCCCGACGTCGAGTCGGCCAAAGTGCAGGCCCGACGCATGATGGCCGCCTACGAAGAAACCGGCCAACTACCGGAAAGCGAGTCTGCGCCTATTACCCGCGACACCCTGACCGACTTTGTGGCCCAGGCCCAGCCAGGTGATTATGTCGCCCTGCAAGCTTTTGTGCAGCCCACAGCAGAAACGGATGAGCAGTTACAGCGTTTGCGTGTTGGTCTATGCGAAGGGAGCGGGCTGGCTACCACGCTGGGCTACGGGCCGCGCTTTTTGCACTCGACCGGCCAGCTGCACAAAGGAGATGGCGGCAACGGTCTCTTCATCCAGTTCACCTCTGACGCGGTGCAAGACGTGGGCATTCCTGACGAGCCAGGGAGCGAGGAATCGGCCGTTTCCTTTAACACCCTCAAACTGGCGCAAGCCCTCGGCGACGCCCAGGCCCTGCGCGATGAAAATCGCCGCCTGATTCGCTTCCATCTGGGCACAGACGTCAACGGCGGCCTGGCTAAGCTGCTGGGTGATTGATCGCCTATGAATGACGCTTTTTACGCCAGTGCCGAGATTCGCTGGTTTTGGCCGGGATGGGCTGGTTGGTCGGTTTTGCTGGACTGGTTTGAGGGGAACGGCCGTTTACCAGTCCCCATCACCCCTGAACCAGCCCGGACCGACCATTACCTCTGCCTGCCAGACTGTCAAACGGTAGGTGTCAAGCAGCGCGAGGGTCGCTTTGAGGTCAAGGCACTCACGGCCGGACCCTACCCCACCACAGTAGAAACGGCCGTTGGTCAGATTGATGAATGGGTCAAATGGTCGCTGCAACCGTCGGCGGCCATTGCCCTGCCCTTTGTAGCCGACCTGAACCAGTCGGGGCCGTGGCGGGCTGTGAGCAAGCAGCGGTATACGCGGCTGTATCAGGTGGTTGGGGATGAGGTAACGGCCGTTGCGCCCGGCACCATCATCGCAGCAGGGTGCGGCGTCGAACTGACGCAAATCAGCGTGGCCGCGTCCACAGATAAATGGATAACACTGGGTTTTGAAGCTTTTGGATCGGAGGGAGAAAAAACGCCCGTTTTGGAAAAGGTCCTGGCTCACTTTCTACGCCAGCAGGGACCACCTCCGACCGACCTGACAGCCACCAATTCCCTCAGCTACCCGGCCTGGCTGCTGCGCCTGAACCGGTAGGGGCAGACCCACGTGTCTGCCCTTGCCATCCCCATGTCTGCCCTTGCCATCCCCATGTCTACCCTTGCCCTCCCCATGTCTGCCCTTGCCCTCCCCATGTCTGCCCTTGCCCTCCCCATGTCTGCCCTGGTCATTGTCTGTCCTGTCTAGGGCACACACACAGGTGTGCCCCTACAGTAATGATCGGTACAGTGCGTCAATATCGCGCACCATTTTGACCGCCCCAAATTCAGGCGCACGTTTACGGCCGTTTTCCCCCATCTTTTGCCGCAGCGGCTCATCGGCCAACAGCGCCAACACCCGCTCTGCCAGCAGGTCGGGCCGGCCGCGTGGGGTCAAGAAGCCATTCTCCCCCTCCACCACCGCCTCCGCCGAGCCATCTGCCTCGGTGCAGACAATAGGCAGGCCGCTGGCCATCGCCTGGGGCAGCACCCGCGGCAGCCCTTCCCACAAACTGCTGAGAACAAAAACATCAAAAGCGGCCATCAGTTCGGGAATATCGCGGCGCAGGCCGGTCAGGATCACCCTATTGGCTACACGAAGGTCCACGAGTCGCTGCTCAACCTGGTCACGGAGCGGCCCATCCCCCACTACAACCAACCAGGCGTCCGGCCGCTGCTGCTGGATGTGGGCAAAGGATTCTAGCAGATCGAGCGGCGATTTTTGGGGTGAGAGGCGGGTCACGCTGCCAATGACGGGCGCGGCGGCGGGCAGCCCTAAACGACGGCGCATTTCGGCCGGGGGCACGGTGGAGTGGCCGAAGCGGTCCAGTTCGATGCCGCTGCGAATGAGGGTGTAATCTTGCGGCAGACCGATCTGCTGCGCCAGCCCCTTCTCAATATCTTTGGGCGAGACGACGATCATTTTGCGGCTGTAGCGGGCGGCGATGCGTTCCAGGGCCACGTAGAGGCCGCGCCGGCCGGGGGGCATCTGGTCGTGGAAGCTCCAGCCGTGTACGGTGTGGATGATGAGGGGCACTTTGGCCCAGGCGGCCGCAATGCGCCCCACCACGCCCGCTTTGGAGCTGTGGGTATGCACAATGTCGTAGCGGGGACGGCCGTTTTCGCTCATCAATTGGCGCAGTTGGCCTATCACCCGCAGGTCGTTGACCGGACTCAGCTCGCGGCGTAGGCTGGGCAGAATGACCAGAGGGATGTCTCGCTGGCGGACCTCTTCGATAAGCGAGCCTTCCGGGCCGGTTTGGGGACCGCTGACGATTTCGACCTGGTAACGGCCGTGGCCCACCACGGCTTTGTTCATCAGATCGGCCGTGAGCATGGTATTTTCTTGTGCCCCGCCGATAATTAAGCGGGTGATGGGGTGCAAGACGCGGATTTTTCGTTTCATAGCTGCGGAATCTACCCCAGGACCGCACTTTTTTCCACTTTTGGAGGTTATTTGACGGTTGTGTGACCGCACGTTACGCCAACCACGTTGAGGGGGATAGCATCATCAGTTGTGACCAGCTCATAGCTGCGCGGCAAGGCCATCACAAAAGGGCAGCCCCCCTGCTGGCCGCAAGTGCCGCAATCGGTCAACGCGCCGCTCTGCCGGATTTTGCCTTTGCGTACCCAATGCTGAATCATCCCGTCCAGTTGAGCCGGAGAGACCTGTAGCTCGCGGGCAATTTGGGGTAGAGAGAGGGAGGAATCGGCCGTTTCAAAAATAGTCAAGACCCGGCGTAGTTTACTGTAAGCCATTGGTAACACTCTTAGCCACAAAAGGCATAGCGCAAAACGCGATCAGACAGCCTGTTCCTCCTGCCTTTCACGCGCTTATCTCATATGAACAACCGGCCAATCTGGAAGACCAGGACGGCCCCCAACCAGGCCAGCGTCAGCGTATAACCAATTTGTGCCCACATCCAGCGCGAGCCGAACTCCTGGCGCATAGCCGCCACCGCCGCCATGCAAGGCACGTAAAGCAGCACAAACACGTTAAAGCCCACGGCCGCCAACCGGCCCAGCGCGTCTGATCCGGCCGACTGGGTAAAGGCGTTGATGAGCGAAGCCTGCAAGCGAGTTGTGCTTTCTTCCGCCTCTTCACCCAGGAAGCTAAACTCGCCGATGTCCAGGCCCGGAATCAGGTTCACGGTACGCGGCGCGATGTTGAGTACCTCCTGCACCGTCAGCAGCAGGGCCTCACCAAAGCTCAGGACCGCCCCACCCAACTCTTCGGCAAAAGACCCCATTTCAACCACTTCATCTTCATCTTCGCCGACATAAATCTGGCTCATTGTGCCCACGATGACCTCTTTAGCCACAAAGCCGGTAATCAATGAACCGGTTGCCTGCCAGTTGCCAAAACCGGCCGGGGCAAAAGCGGGCGCAATGGCCCCGCTGACCATACCAAACAGGCTGTCTTGCGGGGCCACGTCGTTGAATGACCCGGCGTTGGCCCGGCCGGGCAAGGCCATCAGTAGCCACAGCACAATCGAGGCGGCTAGAATAACCGTACCCGCTTTAATCAAAAAGCCTTCGGTCCGTTCCCACATTTGCCGCCCCACGTCGCGCAGCCGGGGCATACGGTAAGGGGGCAGTTCCATGACAAAGGGGGCGGGCGGCTCACCCTTGTAAACGCTGTGCTTGAGGGCAAAGCCGGTGCCCAGGGCCACAGCAATGCCGATGATGTACATAGCAAAAATCAGGTTGCCCGCCGCCGCGCCAAAAAAGGCTGCCCCAAAGACAACGTAGACAGGCAGCCGCGCCCCGCAGCTCATAAAAGTGGCCAAAAAACCGGTCAGTTTGCGATCTTTTTCGCTTTCCAGGGTACGGGTGGCGTAAACGGCCGGTACGGTGCAACCAAAGCCGACAATCATGGGCAAAAAGCTCTTGCCGTGCAGCCCCATCCAGCGCATCACCCGGTCCATGACAAAGGCGGCGCGGGCCATGTAACCGGAATCTTCGAGCAAGGCCAGGGCAAAATAAAGAAAGAGCAGAACGGGCACGAAGACCAGCACCCCACCCACGCCGGCAATGACACCATCGGTGAGCAGGGCAGCCAGCCAGGTTTCGCTCAGCCCCAGGGTGAGCATGAGGGTACTGACCCAGCCGTAGATGGTCTCATTGATAAAAACATCGACCCAATCGAGGAAGGGGGCGCTGACGTTGGCCGTAAACTGGAAGACCAACCACATCAGCAGCAGGAAGATGGGCACGCCCCAGATACGATGGGTAACGATTTCGTCGATTTTGTCGGAGGTGGTGAGGATGGTGTGCGACGGCCGTTCTAGCACCGTCTCAACTACCGAACCAATGAGCGTGTAGCGCTGGTCGGCGATGAGCGTTTCGGCATCTTCACCGGTGGCGGCTTCGATACGGGCCTGGGCGGCGGCGGTAGCTTCGAGTAATTCGGCCGTGCCGTTGGAAGCAATCAGCTCGATGACGGCCGGATCATCCTCCAGCAGCTTCATCGCCAGCCAGGAAGGCTGGTAAGCGGCCAGGACAGGGTATCGTTTGATCTGGTTTTCCAGCCCCACCATTTCGCTGGCCAGTACGCCATCATATTGGCCCTGGGGTAAGGCTCTAATCGGCCGGGCCACGACCTGGGCGATGGTCTGGGTCAATTCAGTCAAACCCAGGCTACGGTTGCCCACCACCTCTACGACGGGAATACCACCGAGTCGCTCGGATAGCCGCTCGCTATCAATACGCAGGCCGCGACTGGTGGCCACGTCGGTCATATTGAGGGCCAGGATGACGGGCACTTCCAGCTCAATCAGTTGGGCCACCAGGTAGAGGTTGCGCTCTAAATTGGAGGCATCCACAACGGCGATAACGGCCGTTGGCTTCTCGTTGATGATAAAGTCACGGGTAATGATTTCTTCAATGGAGTAGGCGGTCAGGCTGTAGGTTCCGGGCAGGTCAACCAGCAAAATCTCCTGGTCGCCGATTTGCAGCCGCCCTTCTTTCTTTTCCACCGTTTTGCCTGGCCAGTTACCTACGTGCTGGCGCGAACCGGTCAGGGCGTTGAATATGGTGCTTTTGCCAACGTTGGGGTTGCCGGCGAGGGCGATGGTGATAGGCATGGGGAATTCCTTGAGGACGTAAAACGTAAGGCGTAATGATTTCACCCATCACGTTTTACGTTTTACTTATTACGTTTCACTTGTTATTGGTGTCACCAAAATATGGTGGGTCATGGTGCGGCCGAGGGCTAAACGGCCGTCTTTTTTCACCGACACGATCAGGGGATGGGGCATCTCATTCTTGAGAATCTGCACCTCTGCGCCCTGGTTGAGACCCAGGTCAAACAGACGTTGGCGCAGGCTGCGGCCGCCGTTAATCTGGCGAATTATGACCGTCTGCCCCCGTGAGGCCAGGCTTAGCGGCAGGGTCGGGCCAGATGTAGTTGGTGTAGCTAGTGTGGTTGGTGTGGATGATTGTGTTATAGGGAACATAGTTTTTCCTGTCATGGTGTAAAGCATGAAGCGCTTACGCACGACGCACGACGATCATCTCCGCTTCCGCTTTACGCAGCGAAAGATGGTAGCCGCGCACCAGATACTCCACCGGGTCACCCAGCGGTGAGGTTTTGATGACGGTGATGTCGGTGCCGTTGGTCAGGCCCATATCCAGCAGGCGACGCCGAATGGCGCCTTTGCCGTTGATTCTTTTAATCTTGGCCGATTGGCCGGGCGTAAGTTGAGCGAGCGTTGTTGTTTCTGTCTGTTCTTCTGGTCTTGGTGGTAAACTGTTCATCATTGTTTTTGTAGTATGGTCAGGAAACCAATACCAATTCAGCCATAGAACGGCCCAGAGCCACCCGGCCCGTTTGCAACTGCAGGGTCAGTGGTCCCTGCATGGGGGCAATTTCTATGAGGGTAAATGGTTGGTTGGGCGTTATGTTGTGGCGGTTGAGATAGGCGAATATGTCGGCGCTGGTGGGCTGAATACTGCGGATATGGCCCGATGCACCCACGCGCAGGCTGGTTAACGGCCGTCCTAGTGCCTCTGGCATTGTTCCATCACTGCGGGGAATGGGGTTGCCGTGGGGGCAGGTGGTGGGATGGCCCAGATAGTTAGCCAGCGATTCGGCCAGGACGTTGGAGGTGGCGTGTTCCAGGCGGCAAGACATTTCGTAGACGCCGGCCCAATCCAGCTTGAGGTGGTCGGCCAGAAAGCATTCCCATAATCGCTGCCGCCGGATGACGCTGTGGGCAATGTAACGGCCGTTTTCCGTCAGCACCACCCCTTTATACCGCTCATGGGTCAACAAGCCCTGTTCTGCCAGCCGCTTCATCATCTCATTGGCCGACACAGGCGAGACCCCTAGCCGTTCGGCCACGCGAGCAATTATCACGGGAGACTGGTCAGGTCCCAGTTCGGCGATTGTCTTCAAATACATCTCAACCGTTTCACTGCTTGTCGTTTGCGTGCGCATCAATCGGTCCGCCTATCATACGAAATAAGGTTGTCCTTATAATATCGCAATGGGCACCAAGGTAAATGGTCATCTGTCACAGAAATATCGTGACAATTTTCACGAGTACCCGGCGTGCAGGCTTTTGTGGGAAACTTGACAAATCTGCGCCCCACGATTGCTTGCTTTCCGCAGCACGGCCGAATAATCGACACAGGGCGGGCTAATATGCTAAACTGGCAGCCTGATGTATGAGACAATTGCACGCTATTATGATTTGATTCACGCCGAACTAACGGCCGATCTGACGTTAATACAACAGTTGGCCGGACAAACGGGTGGTCCGATTCTGGAGTTGGGCTGTGGCACGGGGCGGCTGCTACGGCCGTTGGCAACGGCCGGTTACCGGGTCACGGGCATCGACAATTCAGGCCTGATGCTGGCCAGATTGCGGCAGAAGTTGTTGGGGGAAACGGCCGTAGTCGCCAGCCGTATCACGCTGCTGGAAAGTGACCTACTGGCCCTGGACAAGGCACTACAAGCACACAATGAACGTTTTGCTCTGGCCCTTTTTTCATACAACACCATGATGCACTTCTCGTTGCCCCAGGTGGGTCGGGTGCTGCGCCAGCTTCATCCCTATCTGCTGCCGGGCGGTCGGGTATTTGTGGATGTGGCGAACCCTTTCACGCTCACAGAAACGGCCGATACCCCCCAACTAACCCTCGAAAACCAGCTCATCGACCCAGAAAACGGCGACCACGTTCTCCAATTTGCCAACACGCGGCATGATGAGACGGCCCAAATTTGTCACGTTACCTGGCTGTTTGACCGCTCCCCTGCGGCCGGCGGTCCGGTACAACGCGCCATCAGTCAGATGGCCTACCACTACTTTTATCCGCACGAATTGGAAATTGCGTTGAAAACGGCCGATTACACCCTCCGCCACATCTGGGGCAGTTACGAGCAAACAGCCTTCACCGAAGATAGCGGCCGGCTGCTGCTGCTGGCTGAAATTAGTTGAAAGCTAACCGTTGATTACTCTTCCGTCCGCAGCGAAATGTTGATTTCTGGCTTGGGATCAGCTTCGGCCAGGCCCAGCCAGACAAAGACCATCGGCGCATAGTAGGCCACCCAGAGCAAAATGAGGACGTAGCGCAGCACCCGCAGGGGCAGCGCCAGCCAAAGCGGGTCGCTGGGAAAAACTGCCCGCAGGCCGCCCCAGATGAGCAACGTCACAGCCAAACCCAGTATGTAGCGCAGCACCCGCTTCCAAGTCGCCCCATCTACCCGGAAACGCACCCGGCTAGATTCCAACAGCAGGCCGATACAGGCCCCCAAAAGCGCACCAAAACCGGTAGCGACGGCCTCCACGCTGGCAATTTCGGCATCGGGCACAAAGGCCGCCCAGGCCACGCTGAGGTCAGCCTCGCCAATAATCAGCCGAATCAGCCCATAGGCCAACAACATGCCCACAGGTAAAGCAACGGCAAACATCAGCCGGTAGCCCAGAATCTGCTTGTTGAAATCGCGGGCCAAGAAATGCTGCCAGAGCCAATAGGCAACCAATATCAAGAGAGCCAGCGCGATACCAACCACCGTGTCAATCCAAAAGTGAACACCCAGATACATGCGGCTGACTGCCATCAGGAATACCATGATAATGGCAACCATCCACACCCACCGTTTTTGAATCCAACCGGCTACAAACAGGTAAGTGGTCGCCGCCAGTTGGGCGTGACCGCTCGGTATGCCGTAGCTGCTCTCTGAAGCCATTTGTAAGCTGGGGTCTAGCCAATAGGGACGCGGGGTACGCAGCGCGTGTTTGCCAATAGCGTTGAGCAGCACACTAATGAGGAAAACAAAAGCCAGATGCTTGCCCAACCGTTTGTGAATGCACCAGTAAATGAGGGGAATCACTGCCAGGTAAAACTCTTCGATCCCTAGTTCGCTAATATAGTAGAAAAACGTTTCGAGTTGAGGATAGGTTTCTTGCAGCCATTGTGACACTGCCAAACCAGATTCGTACAGGGCGTCCATTGTATTCCTCCTGCGAACGGCCGTTATCATAGACAAAGATGACGGGCAAACGGCAAAATGTAGCTCACTGACAGAGATTGTATCCACCATCGACCAAAACCTCAAACAACTGCTGGATTCAACTGAATATTGCGTTGTGGCAGGGGGCGACTATAATCATGAGAGAATAACTAATAAATTGTCCCTACGGGCGTAACCGGGACTAAGATGGAGATGAAACATGTCAGCTAGAATTTTGATAATCGAAGACGAAGATCGCATTCGTCAGTTTTTACAGCGGGGATTGAGCTTTGAGGGATATCGTGTAGATGCAGCGGCCGACGGCAATGCCGGTTTAGAATTGGCGCGTGAGAATCCACCCGACCTGGTCCTACTTGACATTATGCTGCCGGGCATAGACGGCATTGAGGTCTGTCGCCGTCTGCGGCAGGTAAGTGAAGTACCAGTTCTCATGCTCACGGCCAAAGAGGCCATCGAAGACCGCGTGGCCGGGCTAGACGCTGGGGCCGACGATTACCTGGTCAAGCCGTTTGCCTTTGACGAGCTGCTCGCCCGCGTCCGTGCCTTGCTGCGGCGGGTGCAGCCGGCCCAGCCCCAGGTATTCCGCTTTGCCGATTTGGAGTTGGATACGGGCACACGACAAGGGCGGCGTGGCGAGCGTACGTTTGACCTGACGGCCAAAGAGTATGAATTATTAGAGTTATTTATGCGTCACCCCCGTCAGGTACTGACAAGAGAGCAAATTTTTGATACTGTTTGGAACTACGATTTCGGCGGCGAAAGTAACATTATAGAGGTTTACGTTCGCTATTTGCGGCAAAAGACAGAAGCAGAAGGGGGGTCTCGCCTGATCCACACCGTACGTGGTATAGGCTATGTCTTGCGCGAAGAGTGAGCCAATTAGGGCACTGCTTTGTCAATACAGAAAAAGCTACTCACCATCTACACTGTCATCTTTACGACAGCTTTTATCGCGTTTACGCTCATTATTTACGTGCTACCTGAAAAGCAGCTTCAGGCGCGTGTAGACGCCGAACTGGAAGAACTGGCCGCAGAAATCCTGCGTTTACGGCGTGGTCGTACCTTTATCACCAATAGTGCTGGCGTCCTGCCCATCCGTATTCCGGAGAGCATGACCACGTTGGAAACTGTTACCACATTTATCGCCATTGTTGATCCGCACGGAACGGTACACTACAAGTCAGCCTCAATGGCTCACGTCAACAACCAGCCGCTCAATCCGGACGCTTCCCTCTTTTTAGAACCAGCCATTGATTTCATACGCCATGACGACGCCTTACTGCGCGTCCTGACCGTGCCTGTCTATGACCCCATGCGTCCTGATGAGCCGATCTTGTACTTACAAGTTGGCCGTTTACTCGACACGCTCGAAGATTTTAGCAGCGTGTTGGTCAATGCCCTCTTTTGGAGCGGTCTGGCAGCGGCCGTTTCTGTCTTGGTGGCCATCCTGCTTACACCCACCATGTTCCGACCGCTAGAAGACATCGCCCGCACCGCCCGCCAAATCACGCGCGCTGACGATTTGAGCCGCCGTGTACCGCACACCCACCGCGCCGACGAGGTGGGCGAAATGGCTCGCGCCTTCAATCAAACGTTAGAACGGCTGGAGCGACTATTTCAAACGCAGCAGCGGCTGCTGGCCGATGTTTCTCATGAGCTGCGAACGCCCCTGACGGCAATTCGTGGCAATATTGACCTGATGCGCCACTTTGGTGAAGCCGACCCCGATTCATTAGAGGCAATGCAAAGTGACATCGAGCGCATGACCCGGCTGGTAGGCGACCTGCTGCTGCTGGCACGGGCCGATAGCGGGGCCATTCCGCTGGCCTTTGACGCCGTTGAGTTAGACAGCGTGTTGTTTGATGTTTACCGCAAGGCAGCGCGATTAACCGATGCAGTCGAGGTCAAGCTGTCGGTTGTGGATCAGGTTTGTGTGTGGGGAGATGCCGACCGGCTGCAACAGTTAATCCTGAATCTAATTGATAATTCTGTGAAATATACGCCGGCCGGCGGTGAAGTGGTAATTGGGCTGGAACAAAATAGCCGGTGGGCCAGGATTTCGGTATCTGACACGGGTATCGGCATTGCACCTGAACACTTGCCCCATATTTTTGAGCGATTTTACCGTGTCGATCAGGCACGCACCCGCATTCAGGGTGGCTCTGGCCTCGGTTTGTCGATTGCCCGTTGGATTGCTGAGGCGCACGGGGGTCGTATCGACGTCACCAGCCAGGTGGAAAATGGCACAACTTTCACCATCGACCTGCCGATTCATCAGAAGGAAGAGCAGCAGGCCGTCGCCGAAAGAGTTGCCGTACCACCGGCCAGAACCTCTTATTCGCTGGCAGGGCTGAGGTTGCTGGGCAATTCCAGAAATGACAGATAGCCTGTGTGGCCTGTTGTCTTCCGGGGCTTAATTCTTCTTAATCAGGTAAATGCCAAAGCCGATAATGAGCAAGGGCCAGATAATGCCGCCGTGTAGCCAGGTTAACCAACCGATTTCCTGAAGCAGAAAGTAAAGGCCCAGCAGCAGCAAAATGGCTCCAATAGTAACGGGCTGGCTGACACGGCCGTTATTGCCATTATCCACTTCCACTTTCAAGTGATCAGTCGCGGTTGTTTCGGCAGAAGCGGCCGTTATGCCATTGCCCACGGGCATTATTATCCACAGCACAATATAAACTGGCAGCCCTACCCCGCTGGCAAACAGTAGCACCACAAAGGCCAGACGTACCCACACCGGGTCCAGGTCCAGGTAGTCGGCTAATCCCCCACAAACACCAGCAATCATTTGGTCTGAACGGCTTCGAGTTAGTTTCTTTTCAGACATGTTGTTTCTCCACTTCCGCCTAGAGCGGTGTACGGTTATAAATTTGTGGTAAGCCAATCATGACCTACCAAGCACAACTTGCCTTCTATACGCCGCTAGGCAGCGAAAGTTGCGCCAGTCAAAGACAAGTATGGCAAAATGAGAGCCGGTTAAACTTTGCGGCCCTGTTTTCTCGATTACACTGGCCGACGCCTGACGTTGTTGCCCAATTCTGCTATACTCTCTGCGTGAGAAACGGCCGTTGTGGAGGTGCGAAATCATTAACATACCAGTTATTTGGAAACAACAACTGGCCCGTCTGATGCGTGTACCACTCCTCAACCATCTGATGGCCTGGGGCGTGCGTCTCACCGTACCTCGCCGCCGCGTAGGCGTGGCTCTAGTCCTGCTAAACAGGGACCGTCAGGTTTTGCTACTGCGCCACGTATTTCATCCAGCCGTACCCTGGGGTCTGCCCGGCGGCTGGCTTAACCGGCGCGAAACCCCTGCGGCCGGGGCCATTCGTGAACTACGCGAAGAAACGGGCCTGAGCGCCGATTTAGGTTCTGTGGTACATATTGACGGTGAAGCCAGGCCCGACCACATTGCCATTGCTTACGTCGGCTACAGTGACCAACCTGAAAAGATTCGGCTAAGCCCGGAAATTATCGAAGCAGCCTGGTTTGACGCGAACCAACTACCCACACCCTTGAATCCATTCGTGCAAAAGGCAATCCAGGCCGCTCTTGCCGAAGAAAGGGCGATCTGACAAGAAGAAACAATTTGGTCTAACCACCACAAACAGGTGGTCCAGATTTGACCAACGCCAAAGATTATGAACAGAACATCAACACCCGGTATAGGCCAATGGCTGACCGTCACCATCATGGTGGCCTCGGCCCTGTTCTTGCTCTACCAACTCTACAATTATGCGGGTTCACGCACCAACCTGCCCGCGGGCCTCACTATCGGCGGCATTACTGTAGGCGGCCTGACCCAGGAAGAAGCCAGTGAGGTCTTAACCAACCGCTATTTGAATTCGCCTATCATTGTCTATCATGGTGAGCAATCCTTTGAACTAAACCCGGTCAATGCCGAGTTCCAGCTAGACCTGGAACAAATGATGAGTGAAGCTGATTTTCAGCGGACGCAGCAGGATTTTTGGGCCGGCTTCTGGGGCTATTTGTGGGGCCGACCGGTTGAAATAGAATCCGTTCCGTTGGCTGCCACCTACAGTGAAGCCGCTCTGAAGCGTGAATTAGAGAGAATTAGCTCCTGGATGGATAGGCCAGCACAACCTCCTCAGCCCGTGCCCGGTAGCCTCAGCTTTCAATATGGTGTCCCCGGCACCAGGACCAACGTCACCGCCAGCTTCGTGGACGTTGAGGCGGCCCTCTTCCGACCCAACAGGCGCGAGGCCCATCTGGTGATTGAGCCAAACCAGCCAACCCGCCCAGACATCAACCTGCTTACCCGCCTGCTTGTCAACCATTTACAAGACTATGAGCAGCTAACGGGCACCGTTGCCAGCGTCTTTATCCTCGACTTGGAGACCGGAAAAGAGGTATCAATCAATGCTGAACTGGCCATGTCGGGCATGGATCTGCTTAAAGTGCCTATCGTATTAGAAACTTTCCGCGCCCTGAATCGCGCCCCCACGCTGACCCAACAGCGCCTCATTTCTGATACGCTCGTCATTCAGCCTGACCATGAAAGTGCCAACGCCCTGCTGCGCTTCATTGCGGGTCAGGACGACCCCTTTCAGGGGGCAGCGATGGTCACGGAAACGATGCAGCGGCTGGGACTGTATAATACTTTTATACTGACGCCATACGATGAGGCCATGCGTCCCGGCCAACGTACACCAGAAACGCCAGCCAATCGCGTAGAAGGACTGCGCACACGGCCGTCTGCTACAATGCAAACAACGGCCGAAGACATTGGCACCCTGTTGTCAATGATCTACTATTGCGCTCACGGGCGTGGGGGCACGCTGTTAGCCGCTTTTGGTGACACGCTGACAGTAGATGAATGTCGCCAGATCGTCGAGTTCATGAGTCGCAACCAGATTGGTAGTCTAATTGAGGACGGTGTTCCGCCCGGCACGCGGGTAGCCCATCGCCACGGCTGGATTAGTGATACCCACGCCGACGCCGGTATTGTCTATTCGCCTGGCGGCAACTACGTGATTGTGGCGATGCTGTACAAAAACGACTGGTTAGAATGGGAAACCAGCTCACCACTGTTGGCCGAAATCTCGCGGGCCGCCTACAATTTCTTTAACTTTGATAATCCGTATCTGGGTGACGCTCGCGTGACCAATTAATCATGCAAACGGACAAGCTGTTTTACGAATATTTTCGGTTGGTGCCGCAGGCCTTCTTTGAACTACTGCAAATAAAGCCTGCCTGCCCCTATCGTTTTACAGCACCCACGCTCAAGGCCAGCGAAAAGCGGCTGGATGGCTTCTTGGCACCGGCAGTTCTGACTGAACCATACTATTTTCTTGAGATTCAAGGCTATCTGGACCGAGCGATTTACTGGCGATTGGTCAATCAGATTAGCCGCTATCACGAGCAGTACCCGGAAAAGCAGGGCCATAAATGGCAAGCGGCCGTTCTCTTTTTAGATGCTACTTTTGACCCAGGTCCGGAAACGCTTGGTCCGCTTTATCAGCCTGCCAACCAGTGGCTTATCCGTGATACGCTTGATGGTTTACTGGCAAGAGTTACAGATCCGTCGCCTGTGCTGAACGTGCTAAAGCCGCTGGTTACGCCAGATGAAAATGAACTACGCCGTGAGGCCCCTAATTGGGCACAGACAATTCGTTCACTGCCTGACACACCGGAACCAGTTTCCACGAAATTATTGGATATTCTGGTAAAATTTATCGTACAGCGGTTTACGACTATGAGCTGGAAGGAGATTGAGGCCATGTTAATGTTAACACCAATCGAAGAGACGGTAGCCGGACAAGACCTGATCAGAAAAGGCAAAGAACAAGGGTTGCAAGAAGGCTGGCAGCAAGGGTTAGAGCAAGGGTTAGAGCAAGGGTTAGAACAGGGGCTTCAGCAGGGAAAGCAGCAGTCGATGCGAAGCAACATCATTGATCTGCTAGAAGTGCGGTTTGGCCCTGTGTCGGATGAGATCATAGAGGCCATTGATGGTATTGACCATCTGCCGCGTCTGCGAACATTGCTGCGCCAAACAGCGCGGGTATCTTCGCTGGCGGCCTTTGCTGAGCTGCTGAATATTGACAAATCCAGTTAAGGCTTAGCGCGTATTGCGTCGTTCTTCGGGCGTAATTACACACGCTACGCAATACGCAACACGCAATACGATCCACATGCTACAAGCACTGCAACGCTTACTGATTATGACGCTTTTGATAACCGGGACGCTATATCTCGGTTATCAGGCGTTTGTCTATTTTCAGGGTGAAGATCGCCTGCCGCCAGGAACGGCCGTTGCTGGCATCAGAGTAGGCGGTTTAACGGTAACTGAGGCGGAGGAGCGAATTACGGCCGTTTACTACAGCCCCATCCGTCTCCACCACCGTTACGAAGTGTTCGACGTGCTACCCCAGGACATTGGCTTCCAACTTGACATGGAAGGTATGCTCCAGGAAGCCGTTGAGCAGCAGGGTGAGCGTGATGTATGGCAAGGTTTTATCGAACACCTGCTGGGCCAATCCCTCACCGCTCCCCAGGTAGAACTACGCGCCAGCCATGACCGTGAGGCAACGGCCGAACGCCTGCTCCGCATCAGCCGCGTCCTGGACGACCCGCCCCAACCGCCCACTATCTCGCTGGATACCGACACCTTTGCGCCGGGCAAGGCGGGTTACGTAACCGACCTGGAAGCCAGCCTGCCCCTGCTGGAAGCGGCCCTCTACCGGCCCAACAATCGCCAGGTGGACCTGCTGGTGGTCGATATGGCGCAGCCCGGTCTGGACATGGCTGCACTGGAAGCGTCGCTGCTACGGCTTACCGAAGGCTTTGGCGGCGTGGTCAGCGTCTTTGTCATGGACCTGGAAACGGGTGAGGAGTTGAGCATTAACGGAGATGTGGCTATCTCCGGTCTGAGTATCCTCAAAATCCCCATCTTTATTGAGACCTACCGCGCCCTGAACAGCGAGCCGGACGAGACGGTGAGACGCTGGCTGTATGAAACGGCCGTGCAATCCAGCAACTTTGGGGCTAACATGCTGCTGCACGTCATCGCCGGTGAAAACAACACCTACCAGGGTGCCCACGTCTTCACCGAGCAGATGCGCCAGTTGGGTATGCTCAACACCTTTATGGCCATTCCCTACGATGCGCCGGTGGTGCAGACCCGCCCCAGCACCTTCCAGACCCCGGCCAATACCGACCCCAACATGCCCACCCGCCCCGACCCCGCCCGTCAGACGACTGCCGAAGAGATGGGGACGATGCTCTCCATGCTCTATCACTGCGCTCAGGGAACCGGCGGGCTGTTAGCCGTCTACAATGGCCAGATCACCCCGTCCGACTGTCAGGAAATTATCGACCTGATGATCTTGAATATTGAAGGCAACCTGATTCGCTTTGGCGTGCCGGTCGATGTGCCCGTTTCCCACAAACATGGCTGGGACGGCACCACCTACGGCGACGCGGGCATCATCCTGTCAGATGGCGGTCATTATGTGCTGGTCTACTACGTCACCCAAAATATCGGCTGGCTGTCGGCCGAAATTAGCTTCCCCCTGATGTGGGAGATGTCGCGGGTGGTGTACAACTATTTCAACCCCGAAGCCCCTTACCTGGAAGATGCCTGGGCGCGTGCTGAACGAGAGGCCCTCTGGCGCGGTGTGCGTGCCGCCGCTATCGCCCTGGATAATGATTTATCTATTTTGGACCGACGGCAGGGAACGGCCGTTAACCTCAACCCAAGCGAAGAACCTGAAGCGGAAAACGAAGCCCCTTCAGATGCAAAACCATAAACGTAAAGCGTAAAACGTGAAACGTAAGCAGCTCATTACGTTTTACGCCCACGCCAACAAGGAGACACACACCTATGGAATACCGACGACTAGGACGTACCGGGCTAAAAGTATCCACCATTTGCCTGGGCACAATGCAGTTTGGCTGGTCGGCCGACGAACCCACCAGCCACGACATCATGACCAAAGCGGTCGAACTAGGCTGCAACTTTTTTGATACGGCCGATATCTACTCTCGCTGGGTGGAAGGCAACGACGGCGGCGTCAGCGAAACCATCATCGGCAACTGGCTCCAGTCCGGCGTGGTCAAACGGGATCAAATCATCATTGCCACCAAAGTGCGCGGTCCAATGGGCAGCGGTCCCAACGACAAGGGCCTCTCCCGCCACCACATTCTCACCGAAGTGGAAAAAAGCCTGGACCGGCTGCAAACCGACTACATCGACCTTTATCAGACCCACTTCCCCGACGAAGAGACGCCCCTGGACGAAACGCTGACCGCGCTGGATGACCTGATTCGGTCCGGCCTGGTGCGCTACATCGGCTGCTCCAACTACCCCGCCTGGCTGCTCACCAAATCCCTCTGGATCAGCGACGTGCGCCGGCTGGCCCGCTACGACAGCCTGCAACCCCACTACAGCTACGTTCACCGCGCCGAGTTTGAGCGAGAATTGCAGCCCCTCTGCCTGGATCAGGGCATTGGCGTCATTCCCTACAGCCCGCTGGCTGGCGGCTTTTTGACCGGCAAATATCGCCGCAATGAGCCGCTGCCCGAAAGCGACCGGGCCAAAGGCATCCGGGAACGCTACTTTAACGACACCGGCTTTTCGGCCGTGGAAAAATTGGAAGAGGTAGGCCAGCGTCACGAGGCCACCATCGCCCAGACCGCCATTGCCTGGACATTGGCTAACCCGGCCGTCACCTCGGCCATTATCGGGGCCAACTCCATCGACCAGCTCACCGACACCTGCAAAGGTGCATCCATCACCCTCTCCGCTGCTGAGAAGGAGGAGATGGATGAAGTGACAGCCTGGAAATAGGCCCGTAATGCGTAAAACGTAAAACGTAAGGGTTTGGCTCATTACGTTTTACGTTTTACGTTTTAGACTTGTGACCCAACTCCTCTTCACCACCAACCCCGGCCTCGAAGATGTGGTCGCTGCTGAGTTTGAGGAACGGGTGGCGGCGGCCGGTTTGGGAGAAACGGCCGTTTCCCTCAAACCATTCGACCTAGACGGCCAGGTCATGGTGGATAACCCCGCCTCGATGGCCGACCTCTGGCCGCTGGCGCAGCAGATGCGCTCCGTCTACCACGTCATTCGCCCCCTGCACGTTTTTGATTTGCCCGACACGGAACCGTTAGCTCGCATCCGGCAGGTGGTGGGGGAGTTGGATATTGCCGAGATGGAAACGGCTGTATCCTTTCGCGCTACAGGCAACCGCACTGGCGAGCATGAATTCACCAGCGTCGATGTGCAGCGGGTGGCCGGGGCGGCCCTGGTCGAGAAGTATGGCACGGCCGTTGACCTGACCGGTTACGAAGTGGACGTGCGCCTGGATGTCATCCAGCAGCGCTGCTGGGTGGGATTGCAGTTGACCCGCGTGCGCCTCAGCAAGCGGCAGACGCGCGTTTACACGCCGATGGCCGCCCTCAAAACGGTGTTGGCCTACGCCATGCTCCGCTTCGCCCGGCTGGACGACGGCTCAGGGGGGTTACTCGACCCCTTCTGCGGCTCCGGCACTATTTTGATCGAAGCAGCCCAAAGCTTCCCCGATCTGCCCCTCTACGGCAGCGACGCTTTCCCCAAACCGGTGCAGGGCACGGCCGATAACATGGCTGCTTCCGGCGTAGGCGGACAGGCCCAGCTTATCCAGGCCGATGCCCGCGATCTGCGTGATCATTACGAGCCGGGGAGTATGAGGGCCATTGTCACCAACCCCCCCTTTGGCGTGCGCCTGGGGCGACGCTCCGATTTTCGCCATTTGTACAGCAACTTCTTGCAAGGGGCGCACCGCATTTTGGAGCCAGGCGGCCGTTTGGTCGTTCTGGTGGGGCGGCGGCGGGCCTTCAACTTTATCCTGGACAAAGTGGGCGGCTTCCACCTGGCCCACGTGCGCATTGTGGAGACGGGCGGCATTTACCCGGCCATCTTCGTCCTGGAACGGCGGCAGCGTGAAACGTGAAGCGTGAAGCGTAATGAGTAAAACGTAATGGGTAACAAGATAAAACGTGGAGATTCACAGAAAGAAAGAGGCTGGCTGCGCTACTTCGCCACCTCGCCACTCCGCTATTTCGCCACCCCGCCACCTCGCCACCTCGCCACCTCGCCACTCCGCCACCTTGCCTCTGCACCTCTGCGCCTCTGCGTTGTTGCCTTTTTTGCCCTTCTACTAATAGCCTGTGGCGAGACAACGGCCGATCCCACCGCACCGCCCGTAGCCCAACTACCGACCAATACCGCTACCGCTTCGCCTACCGCCGAACCAACGGCGACGCTTGTGCCCACTTTCACGCCGCTGCCTACCAATACACCGACTCTGACGGCCACCCCCACGGCTACCGGCACACCAACCCACACCCCCACGCCCAGTATCACACCTACGCCCAGTAACACCCCATACCCTACGCTGGAGATGACGCCAGCAACGGCCGTGCCCACCCCGGTTCAGCCCTTTACCACCACCGCCCGCATCACCAACATCTTGCTGCTGGGCAACGACGTCCCCTTCGCCCAGGGCGGCCGCACCGACACCATGATCCTCCTCTCCCTCAACCGGGACACCAACACCGCCAGCCTACTCTCCATTCCCCGCGACCTCTACGTCTACATCCCCGGCTGGCGCATGAACCGGATCAATACCGCCTTTCCGCGCGGCTACGGCATGGACTACCCCGGCGGCGGCTTTGGCCTTATCAAAGACACCATCCGCTACAACTTTGGCCTGGAAGTCCACCATTACGTTCGCATTGGCTTTGACGGCTTCAAGGAGGCGGTAGACGTGATGGGCGGCGTGGAAATCGTCAACAACTGCCCCATCACCGACTGGCAGCTAATCGAACCCGACCTCGATCCCCAGGTCGAAGAGCATTGGCACCTGGTCACGCTGGAGCCGGGCGTCTACAACATGGATGGCGATCTGGCCCTCTGGTATGCCCGGTCGCGGCGGGGCAGCAGCGACTTCGAGCGCAGCCGCCGCCAGCAGCAGATTTTACGGGCCATGCTCAATGAGGGTGTTTCGCTCGATTTGTTGAGCCGCCTGCCCGGCCTGTGGGAAACCTATCGCGGCCACATTGAGACCGACCTCAGTCTGGCCCAAATGGCCGACCTGGCCCGCCTGGCCCCCGCCGTGCGCGACAACGGCATTCAACACCTTAACCTGGGATTGGCTGGGGCTGTGCGTAGCTGGCGGGAACCGGAGAGTGGTGCGGCCGTCCAGTTGCTACAGTGGGAAACGGCCGAACCCATCCTGGCCCAAACGATGCGACCCCCCGCCCTCAATCGGGCCACGCGGCCGGCCATCACTGTTGAAGTTGTCACCAACGACCGCATCCTTTATCGGCAGGCCGCCGAGAATCTAAGCTGGTATGGCTTTGTGCCGGTTCTCAACTATCAGGATGGACCATCCCCCCAATTCACCCAGATCACCTACTACGCCCCCAACTTCAAAGGTTCCTATGACCCCCTGCTGCGCCACGCCCTCAACCAGCAGCGCACCACCGTCGAGTTAGCCGACCCGGCCGAGAGCGAATACAATTTCCGCGTGGTGCTGGGCCATAACTTTGACCCCTGCCACCGGTAAAACGTATCAGGACCGTCTAAAAAAGTTTGGCCTGGTTCAAAATCAAGCTGTTCTGCTTCACAAAATCAACGCTCGTTGTCATTCCTTCAACGTTGCTCAGGACGTGTCCGAACGCATGTGAGGAATCTTTCTGCTCGCTAGACCGACCATTACCGCTGCTCGAAAAATTCCTCTCTCTGGGCCCTTTGCCATCGGGTGGTTACCTTTTTGGACGATCCCCTGCTAGAATAGGCAGTCATAAATGAAGCGCAAACAATACTCCCTCATTTTGCTGCTGGTGATTGGCGTTGTCTTGGGCACCACCTGGCCCTGGTGGCTACCCTGGCTCCTATCCCAACTACAATGGTTTGAAGAACGCTCGGCGCTGTTACAGGGGCTAAATGCGTTCGTTGGGCTGCCATAAGTATCAACTTAAGCCAACTGCCTGTTTAATTCGACCGTTTTGGGAGTTTTAGTGGCAATTCCCATAGTCGCCACTATGTCCACAAGTAGTTGGAAAATATGATCCACCCTATGAA
>SLGK01000323.1 GCA_007123775.1 Anaerolineae bacterium
GGCAGAGTTTCTTCCTTCTTCCATCTTCCTTCTTACTTTGTCAACGCCACCACCCGCCGTTTTGTGGGCCAATTGTTTGGCGGCCAGTTACCTGGCTTCTTGTCGGCCGGCTTGTCATAGAAGGGGCAATATTCAGGGTGTGGCCACCCTGGGAGGCATCCGCTGATCACTCGATTTTCCCGGCCTGCGCCGGTTAGTCCCACCCAGCGGTGGGAAACCTCCACCTCGTCAACCGAAATTAACGATTAACCATTCATCAATTCAACAATTAACCATTAACCCGGTCCTTGCGCTGATATGCCCTTGTTCATTTAGTCGATAGGCAACCTCCTCACGAATTACGAATTACGAATTACGAATTACGAATTACGAAGCCGATGCTATCCTGCCTGGTTATTAGTGTCAAGTTACGATTGTCCTACGTTGCCATAGACCTGACAGGTTGGCAATCACTTATTGCACCAAACCTGTCAGGTCTTTATCTGGCTCCCGTTAGAGAGTTGTAAATCGGGTTGCTATTCTTGTCACGACAGGCGTATAATGCTCTCAGCAAATAGGCTACTGGTGAATGCTTTCACTTTGGCTTATCGTATCGTCCAAAGAGACTACAAAAGTCTGCGAGACTTTTGTAGTCTGATTATCATCTTGTAAGGAACAGACAATGGGCATTGAAGGAATTTTATGGGCGATTGGTGGTTTCATTATTGTCCTGACCCCAATCGTATTGGTTCATGAACTGGGCCACTTTTGGGCAGCGCGGCTGTCGAATATTCGCATTGAGGAGTTTGGCATTGGCCTGCCGCCGCGAGCGGCCGTTATTGGCAAGCGCAATGGGACAACCTTTACCCTCAACTGGATTCCACTGGGCGGTTTTGTGCGGCCGGCCGGGGAGGATGACCCCGATGTGGCGGGCGGACTGGCGTCCGCTTCCAAACGCGCCCGCTTTTTTGTGCTAATTGCCGGGGCGCTGGCTAATGCCGTTATGGCCATCATCATCTTCTGGATTGCCCTGATGATTGGCCCGCCGGCCGTGGCGGTTGCTGAGGTAGACGCCAATTCTCCGGCACTCACTGCCGGTTTGCAGGCGGGTGACGTGATTCTGGAAGTAGACGGCCGTTTAGCCGACAATACCAACGTGGTGGCCGCGCCCATGTACGAACGAGGCGGCCAGCCGGTCACGATGCACATTGACCGGGCCGGGCAGCGCCTCGACCTGACCGTTATCCCCCGTGCCGAAGGCCAATTTAACCCCGAAACGGAAGGCCCGCTGGGGGTCCGGCTAGGTCCGGCCGAAGATTACCGCATTCAGCGCGGGCCGTTAGATGCGGCTGTGGCCTCGGTTGACTTCATGGTCGAGTACACCCTGCTCTTTGTGCGCCTGCCGCTGCTGCTGTTTCAGGGCGACATTGAGCCAAGTGACGCCCGGCCCGTGAGCGTCGTCGGCATCAGCCAGATCGCCGGTCAGGCGGCCGAAGCCTCCGCCACCAACCGCGACCTCTTCCCCATTTTGTCGATGATCGCCTTTATCAATTTGGCCCTGGGCCTGACCAACCTGTTGCCCATCCCGGCCCTGGACGGCGGACGTTTGATGTTTGTCATCATTGAAGCGGTGCGCGGCCGGCGCATCGAGCCGGAACGCGAAGGCATGGTCCACGTAGCCGGTATGCTCTTCCTGCTGGGGCTGATGGTCCTGCTGATTGTGCAGGATATTGTGAATCCGATAATTCCATTCTAGGACTAGTGCGTAGTGCGTAATGCGTAGGGGAAAGGCAACCCACCTACGCACTACGAACTACGCACTACAAAACCTATGTCAAAACGAAGTATAACTACCGAAAAGCCGTTCAGCGAGGTGCTAACGGCTTTATTTACGAATACCACCGTACCCATTCAAGACCTGTACCGGCTGTCGGATATGTCGGCTGAAGAAACGGTCGAATTTGAAACCCGCTGGCCTGACGTGGACGACGAACGACGGCGCGTCATTGCCCGCCACATGGCCGACCTGACCGAAGACAATTACGTGGTCGATTTTTCGCCCGCGTTTGGCTTTATGCTGCAAGACCCGGCCGCGGCGGTGCGCCTGGCCGCGCTTGACGGTATGTGGGACAGCACCAGCACCAGTCTGATTACCCCCATCACCCACCTGCTGCAAGAGGATGAGTCCACCGAGGTGCGGGCAGCGGCGGCGGCCGCCCTGGCCCACTACGTGCTGATGGCCGAGTGGGGCCAACTGCCGCGCCCCATTTCGGCGCGGCTGGTAAAAGTGCTGCTGGCCGAATATGACAAACCGGATACGCCAACGGCCGTTAAGCGAGCCGCCCTGGAAGCAATGAGCGCGGCCAATCATCCCCGCATTGAGGAGCTGATTCTATCCGCCTATCATAGCGGTGATTTTGAGAATCAGTTGAGCGCGGTCTTTGCCATGGGGCGCAGCGCCGACGCTCGCTGGCTGCCCACCGTGCTGGATGAGATGGAAAATGATGAGCCAAACATGCAGTTGGAAGCGGCCCGCGCCGCCGGTACGATTGGCGAAGAGCGGGCAGTGCCGCTGCTGGCCCGGCTGGTATTGAGTGAAGAGATGGCGGTGGCGTTAACGGCCGTTCATGCCCTGGGTCAAATTGGCGGTGACACCGCCTCGCGGGTGTTGACCACCCTGCTCGACGATCCCGAAATTGAGCGGCTGCACGATGCGGCCGGCGAAGCCCTCGAAGAAATGGACTGGCTCGGTGGCAACCTCGGCGTCGGCTCATTCCTAGACGAGTTCGACGACGATGATTATTTTGACGAAGATGATGATCGGGATTATTTGGTGTACCATTAGCTCGTAGTGCGTATTGCGTAGTGCGTATTTGCACGTCCCACTACTCGACCGATAACCGATTACCGATTACCGAAAACCGGCCATCGCGTGAATGATATTCTAACCGTCCTGACGCAAAACATCTTCCCCATTTTTGTGGTGGCGGGATTGGGCTATATCGTCCAGCGTCAGGTCGGACTAGACAAGCGCACGCTGTCGAGCATCGTCTTTTACTGCCTCAGCCCGGCCCTCGTTTTTTCCTCACTGGTCAATTCAGAACTACCCGTCGCCGAACTGGGCGGCATGGCTCTTTTTACGCTGCTGGCCATCCTGCTCATGGGCCTCATTGGGCTGCTGTTGGCCCGTCTGCTCCGCTTTAGTCGTATCGAAACGGCCGCTTTTCTCATCGTCCTCATGTTTGTCAACGGCGGCAACTACGGCATGACCCTCAACCTGCTGCGCTACGGGCAGGATGGGCTGGCCCGCGCCGTCGTCTACTACATGACCAGCACCGTCCTGGCCTACACCATCGGCGTCCTGATTGCCTCCATGGGGCGGCTGCCCTGGCGGGCGGCGCTGCGCCGCATCCTGTTCTTGCCACCCCTGCACGCGGCCGTTTTTGCCGTCATCGTTTACCTGTACAATATCCCTATTCCGGCTCCGCTAATGCGCGGCATTGACGTGGCCGGGGCCGGAGCTATTCCCGTCATGCTCATTCTGCTGGGGATGCAAATGGCCGATCTGCGCGGCCGGGCCAGATGGCGGCTGGCCATTCCGGCCGTCTCGACGCGGCTGCTGCTGGGACCGGCGGTGGGGCTGCTGGTGGCCGGTGGTCTTGGCCTGACCGGCCTGACCCGCTCGGTTGCTATTATTGAGGCCAGTATGCCAACGGCCGTTTTCAGCATCATCCTGGCCACCGAATTCGACTTGCAGCCGGAGGCCGTTACCAGTATTGTTGTGTGGTCAACCCTGCTCAGCCCGCTGACGGTAGCGACAGTGATTGCGGTGTTGGCGCTTTAGTCGGGTGATCTTTAGTCATGTAGTCAAGTAGTCGGGTAGTCAGGTAGTCGTTAGTCAGGTAGTCGTTGGTTGGTGATTGGTAAAAAATGGTGCGTTATTTTAGAGCAATTCTTCTTACTTCTTCCCTCTTCCTTCTTACTTTGGTCTGGCCTGTAGCGGCGCAGGCAGTGACGCCCGCTACCTTTAGCGCCGACGCCAGCTATACCTTTGGCCAGAGCATGGTTTTCACGCTAACCGCTGATGAAATCGATCCCTCAGCGCTAACAGAAGCGGTTCTTTTCTTTCGCAGCGAAGGTACGGCTCGCACCTTTACGGCCGAACTTGTGCCCGGCGCGGCTGATAACTGGCCGCTCACCCACCAGGTTGACTTGACCAACGTGCGGCTGCCCCCCTTTGCCAACGTTGAATATTGGTGGCAGGTGACGCTGGCTGATGGCACGATGCTGGAACTGCCGCCCCAAAGCGTGGCCTATAGCGACGACCAGTTTGAGTGGCGTATCCTGACGCAACAGGATATTACGGCCCATTGGGTGGGTGATGATCTGGCCTTGGGCCAGTTGGCGCTGGACATCGTGGCCGAGTCGCTGCCCCGGCTGCGCCAGCTTTTGCCCGTGCCGGAGCCGGTCGAATTTGACCTCTACCTCTACCCCACGTCGGCCGACCTGCGGGCTGCCCTGCGCCTGACGGGACGAGACTGGGTGGGCGCTCATGCTCATCCGGAATTGGGGGTGTTGTTGGTAACGGCCGTTAACGTCCGTACCGCCGCCGCCGATTTACGCCAATCCATCCCCCATGAAATGGCCCACCTTTTACTGTACCAGGCCACCGCCCCCCACTATGACCAGATTCCCCAATGGTTTAATGAGGGACTGGCGACCTACATGGAGGCCAGCCCCAATCCAAACTATGAGTTGTTATTGGCTGAAGCGGTAAACGGCCGTACTACCATCCCCCTGACCGAACTATGCGCCACCTTCCCCAGCCGTGAAGAGCAGACGCTGCTGGCCTATGCCCAGAGCGTGTCTGTGGTCCGCTACGTTCAGGCCCAATATGGCAACCAGGGTATCCGCAGCCTGGTCAGCGCCTTTGCCGACGGGGCCGACTGCCACACCGGCGTGCAGCGGGCGCTGGGCCTCACGCTCGAGGAACTCAACCGGGACTGGTTACGCAGTCTGGAACCCCGCTCCCCCCTGGTCCAACTCTGGCAAGAAAGCGGGCTGTGGCTGCTGCTGCTAATCAGTGGTTTCCTGTTAACCGGCCTGCTGCTCTGGCTGCCGAGACAGTAGCCGCTTGTTTCACAACTTTCAACCTGTTACAATGCCATTACAAGGCATTCAGTAGCAACTCAGGAAATCGCAAGCATGGCTGGTGGCAAGCTCTGGACACAACAAGACCGATTTGGCAACGAAATTTACCTGACCAGCGAACGGTGGCATCATATTATTGATCCTGACAATCATCCAGAGGTTGAGCCTTACTTCAACTATCTTATAGAAACTATACGAAACGGCCGCCGCCGTCAAGATGCCTATGATCCCAAAAGCTATCGTTACTACCTGGGCTTTCCAGACTTACCAAACGGGAACAACCACCTGGTCGTGTGTGTACGTTTTCGTTGGAATTCAATGCCTGATGGAACTTTGCGCGAAGAAAAGTTTGTAACAACAGCATATTTTCAATTTTTTTAGGTGATAAGATGGATAACATAAGAGTCAATTATGACAGCGACGCGGATGTGCTTTATGTGGCTTTTAGTCGCAGCGAACACGTTATTGGCATAGAGTTAACTGATAACATTATTCTCCGGCTGGACAAGGGGGAATTGCCCCATAAGCCAGCAAAAGCGGTCGGGTTAACATTTATCAGTTTCTCTCACATACTACGACACTATCAAGAACGGCCGTTGTCTATACCGCTGGCTAACTTACGACACTTACCGGATGACCTATGGCAAGCAGTCTTAGCCGTTATCACAACCCCACCCGTCAGCGATTTCCTGTCTGTTGGCCTGTCACTTGCGCCCCAGGTACCACCATTACCAGAACTGGAAGCCGCATAATCGCCCATCAACATGTCTTTAGACCATAATAACTTTGATCAACTTTTCCGCCAGGGCACAACCTTGCTCCACCAGGGAAAGGCCGCTGACGCGCTGCCCCTGTTGCAGCAAGCGCACCAGCTTGCCCCAGAGCATGTGGATGCTGGCATTAACCTGGCTGGCGCTTACATCCTGACCAATCAATTTACCAAAGCCGTCCTCGTGCTGGAACCGCTGCGTGAAATTGAACCCAAAAACGCCATGGTCTGGATCAATCTGGGAGCCGCCTACCTGGGCAACCCGGTATTGGCCAGTGACGAGCAGCAGCAGCAGGCCATCGCTGCCTTTGAGCAGGCGTTGGCCCTCAATCCGGCTGCGCCCAGCGTGGCCTACAACATTGGCCTGATCTACCGCGACCGCCAGGAAAATGAGCAGGCGATCCACTGGTTCCGCCAGGCGGTGCAAACCAATCCCCGCGACAAGGATGCGCGGCGGATTTTGAAACGATTGTTAAATGAAACGTGAAGCGTGAAGCGTGAAGCGTGAAGCGTGAAGCGTGAAGCGTGATAAAAGCTCATCACGTTTCACGTATCACGTTTCACGCCTTATATATTTATGGAGGCCCAAGTGACTACCCCTTCCCAATTTGAACCGTTCCGAACGCGTATGGAGGAAGCTAATCTCCCCGCCCTCTTCATAGACACCTTTGCCCACTACTATGAGCAGCTTGTGGCCGGGGAAACGGGCCTGATTCCGGAGTCGGAGATTGAGCCGGTAACGGACCTGCCTGATATGGAAAAGCTGTCGGACCGGCTGGTTAAGGTGGGTGAGGCGGCGCTGGCGAAAACGGCCGTTATCAAACTCAACGGTGGTCTAGGCACCAGCATGGGGCTGGAACAGGCCAAAGCCCTCCTGCCCGTCAAAAAGGGCCTCAGCTTCCTCGACATCATCGCCCGGCAAGTGCTGCAAGACGA
>SLGK01000179.1 GCA_007123775.1 Anaerolineae bacterium
AAAACATCCAGGTTAATGGGGTCCATCTCCACTTCCGTACCATCCTCATCCGTTTCCGTTTTGGGCGTTTCCAGGTGGGCGGCGTGGTTGGCCCAGCGGGGATCGTTGAGGAAATGGGCAAAGCCTTCGGCACCGATGTAGCCTTCGCCGATGTGAGCGTGGCGGTCCTTTTTGGCCCCCAGGTCAAACTTGCTGTCATTGAAGTGGAAACATTTGATATGGTCCAGCCCCACTACCTGGTCAAATTCAGCCATGGTGGCGGCGTAAGCGTCGGCTGTGCGAATGTCGTAACCGGCAGCGAAGACGTGGCAGGTGTCGAAGCAGACGCCGAGGCGGGGGTGTTGGTCGTTGGCCTCTATCAGATAGGCCAGATGTTCAAACTTGTGGCCCAGGGTGGTGCCTTGCCCGGCCATTGTTTCCAGGCAGAGGATGGTGTTGGCGGCGGTTACGGCCGTTTCCTCCAGAACTGACTGCAACCCCCGCACGATATTAGCCAGCCCCGTCTCTTCATCGGTATCGACGTAGGCCCCCGGATGGAACGTCAGAAAGGGGATACCCAACTGCCCGGTCCGCTCTAGCTCAACCTTGAGGGCGCGGCGGGATTTCTCCCATAGATCGGGTTTGTCTGAGGCGATGTTGATCAGGTAGCTGGCGTGGGCGGCAACGGGGAAAATCTGGTCAAATTCGGCCGTAGCCTCCTCAAATCTGGCGATGTCGTCGCCGGTCAGCGGTTTAGCCGCCCACTGCCGGTTGCTTTTGGTAAAAAGCAGGATCGACTCACAGCCGGTTTCCTGTCCCCGTTCATAAGCCCGGTGAATGCCCCCGGCCGTACTCATTTGGGCGCCTATTCGCATGTTATTGCCTCGTATTGCGTAGTGCGTATTGCGTAAGGGCAGATTACTACGCACTACGCAATACGCACTATTTACTGATACTCAACCGGCTTTTCCTCGGTGAAAAAGCCGATTGTTTCGTTGCCGTCGAGGGTGTAAACGCCGTCGCCCAGCACGCGCCAGGTGGGGTTGCCTTCGGTATCGACGATGAAATCTCCTTCCAGCCGGCCGGTCGGTTCCCCATCCAGCGTATAAAGTAAATTACCTACCAGATAGCCAAACTGTTCCCCTTTGCGATCAACTAAACCACGCATGAGATTTGCTCCCTGGCCTGCCGTTGGCTAAGGCCAATGACTGGCCGCTAGACAGATAGGTTATTAGTGCGTAGTACGTAGTATGTAGAGAAAAGACGCTACGCACTACGCACTACGGAATAACATAGGTTGATTGGACTTCGTTATCGGCATTGCGTAATGTGACAGTGTCTCCGGGCTGCCAAACGGCCGTATCCCGGTTCCAATACAAGTCAGTCGCTCTGTCCTGGCCGCTGGTGCTGTGGATCAAGATACCAGCACCGCCGCCAAACAGTGTCACCTGGCCGAAGGTGTAGACCACACCCTGCTCGCTCACCAACTGCCAGCCCTGGAGCGCTATTTGACGGTCGCCGTTGTTGACGATTTGCACCGCCTCGGCTGATAGCTGGCCGGCCCCAATGACGTCGGTGATCTCCACCTGAGCCTCGCCTTCTAGAGCCGGTTCGGTAGCGATGGGCGGCGGCGGTGCGTCAGAGGTTGGCGTGGGGCTGGGCTGCGGCGTGGGCGTGGGCAAACCGCCGACAGGAATAACCAGCCGTTGTCCCACCGACAAGATGTTAGGATTAGTTAAACCATTGGCCGTCATGACGTCTTCGATACTGACATCATACCGCTGACTGATGATGCCCAATGTTTCGCCAGCCTGAACCACGTGAATGGTTTCGTTGGTGTCTGAGAAGGTTTCCGGCTCGGTATCGGCCGTTACCTGCTGTGAGGCTTCCTCAAAGGTGAGTTCGGGGGTGGCGGTGGGGGTGGAAACGGCCGTTTCCGCCACGCCATTTTCTTCAGCCACCAACTCCCGATTCTCCCACCAATACAAAATCCCCAGCACCACCACCGCCGAGACCAAAATATTGATTAAAATAAAAGGCAACATCCGCCGCAACGACATAATGACTCCTGAGAATGATGAATTATGAATTACGAACTGCGTATCCTCTCTTGTTCAGTTCCGCTTCTACCTTCTTCCTTCTACCTTCTTCCTTCTACCTTCTTCCTTACTCGCCCCTAGTGTATAACAAACTGCCATTTAATTCCATTTGAATAAGTCAGCCAAATGGTAGACAATAGACACGGCTCTTATCCATACTAATTTTGTTCGTATTTCGTATTGCGTATTGTGCATCTGAACGCTACGCAATTCGGAATACGCAATACGAGAAAAACCATGCCCAAACCCTACAAAATCCTATTCCTGAGTGCCGAAGTAGACCCCTTTGCCAAGCGCGGTGGCCTGGGCGATGTGGCCGCTTCTTTGCCCAAAGCCCTGCGCGACCTGGGTCACGACGTGCGCGTGATCATGCCCGCCTATCAGAATATTGAGGCGGGTTATCCTGGCGTCGAGCCAATGGCCGGTACGCTACAGGTATTCACCGGCAGCGGATCGGTTACCTGCGGCGTTTTTCAAAGCACACTGCCCAATAGCGATGTACCCATCTATTTTATCGGCGAGTGGCACTTGTTCAACCGACCTGAGATTTATGGCTACTGGGACGATGCCTACCGCTTCGCCTTCTTCAGCAAAGCTGCTTTAGAACTGGCGCGAGCCATCGAATGGCGTCCGGACGTTGTCCACGCCCATGATTGGCATACGGCCCCGGCCATCACCTGGCTGGCCACGGCCGGACAGCACGACCCCTTTTTCGCCAACATGCCCACCGTGTTTACCATCCACAACCTGGCTCACCAGGGACATACTGGCTGGGAGATTTTCAACTATCTGGGCATCGTCACCCACAGCTTGCAGGAAGAGGGTTATGGTGAAGTTAACTTCATGGCACGGGGCATTTACCACAGCACCATGATCAACACCGTCAGCCCCACCTATGCCCAGGAAATCACTACCCCCAGTGGCGGGGCCGGTTTGGATGGGCTGCTGCGTCATCGTCATTACGATCTACACGGCATTCTCAATGGTCTGGATTATGAAGACTGGAATCCGGCCAGCGACGGCCGTTTAGCAGCCCCCTTTTCCGCCGACGATTTGAGCAATCGCCTCACCAACCGCCGCGCCCTGCAAAACAAAATCGGCCTGCCCCAGCGCGACGACATTCCCCTGGTGGCCATGATCACCCGCCTGGACGGGCAAAAAGGGCTGGACATTACCGGCCACGTCATTCACCTGCTGCTGAACGGCTTTGCCGGGGAGGCCCAGTTCGTGGTGTTAGGCACGGGTGCGGCCGAATATGAGAGCATGTTTGCCCGGCTGGCCGGCTACCATCGGGGCAAGATGGCCGCCATTCTAGCCTACAGCGCCGGCCTGGCCCCGCTCATCTACGGCGGCAGCGATATGTTTATCATGCCGTCGCTGTTTGAGCCGTGCGGCCTGGGGCAGTTGATCGCCATGCGCTACGGCAGCGTACCTGTGGTACGGGCCACCGGCGGTCTGGCCGACACGGTGCAGGATGGCGTGACCGGCTTTAGCTTTTACGACTACAACAGCGACGCCTTCTGGCACGCTCTATCACGAGCCATTTACGTCTATAACGTGGACAAACCCCGCTGGCAGCAAATTCAACAAAACGGCATGACGGCCGATTTTAGCTGGCCCCGTTCCGCCCAAAGCTATGATCAGCTTTATGAGTGGGCGCTGGCGCGGCATGGCCATACGTAGTGCGTAGTGCGTAATACGTAGTGGTTTTTACTACGCACTACGGACTACGCACTATGCATAACATAAACAATACAAGCATGAGGTACACCAATGCGCTTTCCCAGAACAGCAGGCATCTTATTACATCCCACTTCCTTTCCCGGTCGCTATGGCATTGGCGATTTGGGCGAGGCAGCTTATCGTTTTATTGATTTCCTGGTCGAGGCCCGGCAGTCGATCTGGCAGATTTTGCCCCTGGGGCCGACCGGCTATGGCGACTCCCCTTATCAGAGCTTTTGCACCTTTGCCGGCAATCCGCTGCTGATCAGCCCTGATTTGCTGGTGGCGGATGGGTATCTGGCAGAAACGGCCGTAACCAACGTCCCCCCCTTCCCTGCCCAAACCGTGGACTACGGCCCCGTTATTGAATACAAAGAAAAGCTGCTGGCCCAATCCTTCGATTATTTTGAGGCCAATGCTACAGCCGAACAGCAGGCCGCTTTTGAGCAGTTCTGCACCGACGAAGCCGATTGGCTCGACGACTACGCCTTTTTTATGGCCCTCAAAGACCACCACGTCGAACACGAAGGCGGCGTCTGGAACACCTGGCCGCGCCCCATTGCCCAACGTGAGCCGGAAGCGATGGCCGAGTGGGGCACAAAGCTGGCCCGACAGGTCAAACGCCGCCAATATCTGCAATTCCTCTTTTACCAGCAGTGGTTTCGTCTGAAAGACTATGCCAACGAGTACGGCATCAAAATCGTCGGCGACATCCCCATCTTTGTCGCCTTCGACAGCGCCGACGTCTGGGCCAATCAGGAACTCTTTTACCTGGATGAAACGGGCACACCCACCGTCGTAGCTGGCGTACCGCCCGACTATTTCAGCGAAACGGGCCAGCGCTGGGGCAACCCGCTCTACCGCTGGGACAAAATGGCCGAACGCAACTACGACTGGTGGCGGCGGCGTCTGGAAATGACCTTCCGCCAGACCGACATCGTGCGGATTGACCATTTCCGCGGCTTTGAGGCTTACTGGGAGATTCCGGCCTCGGAGCCAACGGCCGTTGTCGGTGAATGGGTCAAAGGGCCGGACAAAGCTTTCTTCCACGCCATGCGCCAGCAGTTGGGCGAACTGCCCTTGATCGCCGAGGACCTGGGCGTGATCACGCCCGAAGTGCAGGATCTGCGCGACACCTTCAATTTCCCCGGCATGAAGATTTTGCAGTTTGCTTTTGGCGGGGCGCAAGAGAACCATTTCTTGCCCCACAACTATGATACGCCCAACTGTGTGGTCTACACCGGCACGCACGACAACGAAACGACGCGGGGCTGGTACGAGAATGCGGCCGACTTTGAGAAGGACCGGGTGCGCCGCTACCTGGCGGTCGATGGCCATGACCCGGCCTGGGACCTGATTCGGCTGGCTTTTATGTCGGTGGCAGATACGGCCGTTATCCCCCTACAAGACATCATGGACCTGGGCAACGAAGCCCGCATGAACTTCCCCGGCAAAGCCAGCGGCAACTGGGGCTGGCGCTACCAGCCCCACCAGCTAACCCAGCCCCTGGCGCTGCGCCTGCGGGAGCTAACCGAAATCTACAGCCGCGAACCAACAGAAAATAGTGCGTAGTGCGTAATGCGTAGCCCCTGTAGAACCAACACCTACGCAATACGCAACACGCAAGGAAACCAACCCATGTCAAACGACGAAAAAAATGATCCGCTAATCATCATCGTCTCCAATCGTGGCCCCTTTTCTTTTGAAACGAAAGAGGACGGTAGTTACAGAGTGCGGCGCGGCAGCGGCGGGCTGGTAACGGCCCTCAGTGCCCTGGCCCAAAAACATGACGTGCTTTGGGTCGCCTCCGCCATGAGCGACGCTGACCGCCAGTGGGCCGAAGAGCAAGGCCACAAGATTGAAGAAGTTGAAGAAATTTATCTCAAACTGGTCATCCACGACGAAGCCCAGTACCAAAAATATTACAACACCATCTCCAATCCGCTCCTCTGGTTTATCCAGCACCAACTGTGGGACATACCCCGCTCGCCCACCATCACCAGCCAGACGTGGGACGCCTGGGAAAACGGCTACCGTCCTATCAACAAAGGGTTTGCCCAGGCCATAGCCAGCAGCGTGGCTGAGCAAGATCCCGGCCGCCCTATCGTTATCTTTGTACAAGATTATCACCTGTACATGGTGCCCCACTACCTGCGTGAAATTGTCGGCGACCGGGTACAGATCCAGCCCTTCATCCATATCCCCTGGCCCGGCCCTGATGCCTGGCGCATCCTGCCCGCCGAAATTCGTACACCCATATTGGCCAGTCTGCTCCAATCTAATCGGGTTGGCTTCCAAACAGAAAAGGATGCTTTTAATTTTGTACAAACCTGCCGCTTTTATCTACCGGGTGCCCATTCTCGCGGCAGCCGCAACTCTATCGATTATCAGGGGCGATTAGTAGGAGCGAATGCTTACCCGATCTCGGTAGATGTGGAAAAAGTGAAGGAGTTAGGTCAAGAGGCCCAGACACAACTGCTAAAGTCACAGCTTATCAACTTTATCAGTGACCGCCGCCTCATTCTGCGGGTAGACCGCATTGAGCCGAGCAAAAATATCCTGCGGGGACTGGCCGCTTACCGCACGCTGCTAGAAGAATATCCGGAGCATCAGGGCAAGGTACAAATGATGGCCTTGCTGGTGCCGTCCCGGATGGAAGTGGATGAGTACCAGGATTATTTGCAGCAGATTATGGCCCAGGCTGGCATGATCAACGCCAAATTCAGCGAGGCCCTTTGGGAGCCGGTCCGCATTGTGGTGGGTGACAATTACCATCGGGCAATTGGGGCAATGCAGATTTATGACGTGCTGCTGGTCAACCCCATTGCTGACGGCATGAATCTGGTGGCTAAGGAAGGGGTACTGGTCAATCAGCGCAATGGCGTGCTGCTGCTGTCAGAACATGCCGGGGCCTTTTACGAGTTAGGGGACCATGCCCTGATCGTTTCCTCGTTTGATGTGTACGGCACGGCGCAGGCGATGCACCATGCACTTACCATGCGTTCGGCCGAGCGCGAGCAGCGAGCAGAGGTCCTGCGCGAAATCGTAGAGAAGGCTGACGTGCGCCGCTGGTTTTATGACCAGTTGGAGGATGCGTTGGAAGTAAAACGTAATTCGTAAAACGTAAGGATTGGACTTCTTACGTTTTACGTTTTACGGAATGCTGTCTGCCAAAAAGTTTAGCAATTCGGCCACATCATCCACGCCGTGGGCCAGGAAATCGCTGTGGGCCAGAACGCTGGCGGGCGTGTGGTCGGTTTGGACGCCGATGGTCAAGGTGTAACAACGGCCGTTTTCTCTCAATTCATGGGCCGCTTTCATGGCGTCTACGTCAGTCACGTCATCGCCGAGGAATACGGCCGTATCCAGATCGTACTCCGCCACCAGCGCCGCAAACGCAGTGCCTTTGTTGGCCTCAACCGGCGGGCGCAATTCAAAAATCAATCGCCCCTCAAAGAAGCGTAACTCCTCAGCAGCAGCAATTTGGACCACCTGCGGCTTATACTGCTCATAGGTAGCCGCCGGATCAGCCGTTAGCCGGTAGTGGATAGAGAGCGTGGCCTGCTTGTCCTCCACCCACATGCCGTCGGGCGCGATCTGCTCAACGGCCGTTTTCGCCCGCTCTAGCGCAGAACGATATGAGGAAATATCGGCCAGGGGGGAGATACGGCCGGCTTGCCACCGCTCCAGCCCATGATTACCCACGTACACCAGGCCCGGCAGCCCCACCCGTTCCGCCACGTCAGCCGCCGCCCGGCCCGAAACAACCGCCACCAGCGGCAGCTTGTGTTGCAGGTCGGCCAACGCCGCCCGGCTGACCGGCACGATGGTGGCCGCATCCGGGTCATCAACCAGGCGGCTAATTGTGCCGTCTACATCCGTAATCAAGCCCAAGCGACGGCCGTTTACCAGTCGCCTCAATTCATCATCCAACCCATTCCGCCAATGTTGCGCCATTTATCTACTCCAAAATATAAATACCTCACCATTTTCGCCCAAGTTGTGCTAAGATAGGCCCATGAGCGAACCAACAATTATTACCATTTCCCTGAACCCATCACTGGACCGCACGCTGGTGGTTCATTATCTGAATGTAGGGTATCACAACCGCACCCGTGAAACAACGCGCCTCAATCCGGCGGGCAAAGGGGTCAACATTGCCCGCGCCCTGCACCGGCTGGAACGGCCGACTCGGGCCATCGTGCTGCTAGGCAATGACGCCACCAGCAAGGCGTTCAAGTCAATTATTGCCGACGAAGGCTTTGGCACGACGGCCATCACCGTTTCCGGCAACACCCGCAGCAACATCTTTATCCTGGATGATGCCAACCATACGGAAACCGCCATTATTGAGGATGGCCCCACCGTCACCCAATCTGACCTGGAGTTGGTGATTGGCACGATGCAGCAGCAAATTAAACCAGGCGATTTTGTGGTGCTGGCCGGGTCGCTACCGCAGGGCGCACCAGCCGACACCTTCGCCCAGCTTGGCCGTGCCGCCCAAGATATTGGCGCAGAGGTAGCCGTCATCACCAGTGGTGAGCCACTAGAACACGCGCTGGCCGCCCATCCCACATTGGTAGCTCTCAGCCAGACAGAAACGGAAAGCCTGTTTAATTTCCCGGTGCGTGTCAGGGAAGACGTGCTAAGCTGCGCCCGTCAACTGCAAGAGCGGGGGGCGCAGCAAGTGTTGATTGAAACACGAGCCACCAATCATGTGTTGCTGGTTGCCCCAGAGGGTAGCTGGGAGGTGGACCTGCCCGAAGCGGTATCGGAAGGAACCAGCTCAGGAGTCTGGTCGGCGCTGCGGGCCGGTTTTTTGGCGGGCTGGTCACAGAAACGGCCGTTGCCTCAATCCCTGGCGCTGGGCGTGGCGGCTGCCGCCTTCGCCGCCGAGCAAATCGGTAGTGAGTTTGGCAACTGGGAAGAGATTCGGCCGTATCGTGATGGCATAGAGGTAACGGCGGTTAACTCAGATGCAGTCTAGCAGGTGGCTCAGAAGATTTGACATTTAATCCTGCCTATGGCAAAATCCCTGTCCGATTTGCCCCCGTAGCTCAGAGGATAGAGCGCCGGCCTCCGAAGCCGGGTGCCCAGGTTCGAGTCCTGGCGGGGGCATCACAAAAAAGGCACGTTTGCCATTGACAAACGTGCCTTTTTGGTTTACCAACAAATCCCCACATACTGGCAGACTCTTGCAGTCTGTTTTCCCCGCTGCGGCTCAACCACCCCGACGCAACGGTGAGAACCCCGCCCCCAGGGCCTGATGACTAATGCCAATTGTTACAAAGGCAGCCTGGTCAATATCGCCCACGACATGGGTCAGGTCAGCAACCTGAGAACGGGTAATGGTACACAACACCAGATACCGATTGCGACCGGTATAGCCGCCTGTAATCTCCCAATAGCTGGCCCCACGATTCAATCGCTTAATCAACCCGTCAGCAACAGCCTGAGGCCGGTCAGTAATAATGGTGGCGGTGCGTGTGCTGCTCGGCCCTTCCATTGTATAATCAGAAGCCATGCCGCTAAGAAATAGCAGCAGAAACGCATATAGGGCAATATCCCAGCCAAAAACTATTCCGGCCACCAAAATAATGGTGCCATCGGTGTAAAAATAGACCTGGCTGAGGGGCTGGCCGGTGCGTCGCTGGACAATACGGCCAATGATGCCCGTACTGCCGATGGTGCTACCCGACCGGAAGATCATACCCAAGCCGATACCGCCCACAATGCCACCGTAAATGGCATTGAGTAGTACGTCATCTGTCAACGGGTAACTGGTTAACCAGTGGGGCAAATTAGCTTGAAACAGATCAATCAGCACAGAAAAAACAGTAGCGGCAAACAGAGTGCGCAGCAAAAAGGGCCAGCGCCCTAGATAGAAATAACCTAAAATGAGTAAGGGTACATTCATCGCCCAAAACATTAGACCCAAAGGCCAGCCGGTAAATTCATTGATGATAATGGCTACACCGGTCAGACCACCAGCGGCAATATTAAAGGGAACCTGGAAGACCACATAACCAAAAGCTGTCAGGGTCGCGCCAATAACCATCAGGCAGGCCCGTTTGAACTCACGCCAGACTCGCCTCTTGGCTGGCAGCTTTTGCAGCACCAGATCGCGGCGGCGCGGGGGTGTTGGGTTGGGTGTGTTAGTCATCGTTATCTCCTAAATAGTGCGTAATGCGTGGTGCGTAACACGACGAAAGTCTACGCACTACGAACTACGAACTACGCTAATTCTCATGAAAATAGAAAAAATCGACCTTTATCATATCAGCCAGCAGTTAGTCAGCCCGTTTCGTACCAGCTTTGGCGTCCAGGAGCAGCGGGATTGTCTGATCCTGGCCCTACACAGTGAGGGATTAACCGGCTGGGGAGAATGTGTGGCCACGAATGATCCGGGCTATTGTTATGAAACGGTGCAAACCGCCCGGCACATCCTGACCGATTTCTTGATTCCGGCGGTGTTGGGGCAGCAGTTGGCCAAACCGGCTGATCTGCTGCCGCTGTTGGCCCCCGTGCGCGGCCATCCGTTGGCCAAAGCCGCCCTGGATCAGGCAGTGTGGGACGTGGCGGCGCAGCGTGAAGGGGTTTCGCTGGCCCAACTGCTGGCCCGTCCTTATGCTGAGGGACCGCGTGACCGGGTTAAGGTGGGCGTTAGCGTGGGCATTCAGCCGAGCATTAAGGCCACTATTCAGGTGATCGAGGGATATGTGGCGCAGGGCTACGGCCGTATCAAGCTCAAAATTAAGCCCGGCATTGATGTCGAACTGGCCCAGGCGGTACGACAAGCGTTCCCCGACCTGCTCCTGATGCTGGACGCCAATTCAGCCTACACGCTGGCCGATGCCCCCACTTTGCAACGTATGGACGACCTGGACCTGCTGATGATTGAGCAGCCGTTGGCTTATGACGACATTCACCAACACGGTCAGTTACGGCCGTTGCTGCAAACCCCTCTGTGTCTGGACGAAAGCATCACCAGCCTGGCTCAGGCCGAACTGGCTCGTGACCTGCAAGCCTGCGATATTATTAACGTCAAACCCGGCCGTGTGGGTGGTTGGACCGTCGCCCGCCAGATTCACGACCTGGGCCGCAAAGCCGGTCTGGGCCTTTGGGTGGGCGGGATGCTGGAAACGGGCATTGGGCGAGCCGGGCAACTGGCGCTGGCCGCGCTGCCCGGCTTCACCCTGCCCGGTGATATTTCGGCCACGGAACGGTATTACGTGCCAGACATTACGGCCCCTTTCTACCTCAACCGGGAAGATAGCACCATCAGCGTGCCTGCCGACCCCGGACTCGGCGTAGAAGTGGATTGGGGGCAGTTAACGGCCGTTACGCGGCATAAAGCCTCATTTCGTGCCTAGCGGGATCAGCCATAATAAAAGCCTGACAGATCATGAATTAATCTGTCAGGCTCACCGATTGTTGCCTACCGCTTACTGCGTGGCGGGACTAATCCCAAACTTTCTCTTCTTCATCATCCCAATCGTCATCGTCCCATTCTTCATCATCCCAATCGTCATCACCAAACTCATCATTGTCAGACCAGTCATCATCCTCATCATCATAAGCCCAATCGAGCTTGAGGGGAGACACCTTGATAACCTCTAACTCCGTACCGCACTCCGGGCATGTTACCAGGTCATGCAGGGCTGGTTGGCTGTCAAAACGAATGTTTGTGGCGCACTCCGGACAACGGGCCGCGCTGATAGTTTCTGAAAGAGCCATTTTACACTCTCCTCCATTTCAGTTTGTAAGATAGGGACAATCTGGTTGAGCTTAGTTTGCCCCGTTGCTATTGGCCCAATTATACACAATTCAGCGCGGTAACAACTAGATTTTGGTGCCAATTTGTGAAGAAATAGGGTCAATTTGGACCAGTTCAGCATCAGCAGCAACTGTCTCTCCTGCAGCGTAGTAGACGGCCGTGACCACCCCTTCAGCCGCCGTGCGGATCGTATGCTCCATTTTCATCGCCTCCAATTTGAGCAAGGGCTGCCCTTTACTGACCGTCTGCCCGACCTCAACCAGCACTTCCAAAACCGAGCCGGGCATAGGCGCACGCAACGAACCGGCAGCCCCAGCAGCCGGTGCCGGAGCCGGCAGGCGGGGAATGTATTCAACGACTGTGGTGATGCCGCAGCAATCTACCCAAAGAGCGTTGTTGTGGAAAACGGCCGTTAGCCCCCGCCGTACCCCATCCACCGTCAGACCTGATAGGTTTCCCATACCTGACAGGTCGGCCAGCGATGCTTGCTCAAAACCTGTCAGGTCTTTGCGCCACTGGCTACTGAATACTGAATACTGGTTGCTGCTCACCGGCACAATCCCCACCCCAATCTCTTCTTTGCCTATACGAAAGGGGTAAGTTTGCGGCGCGTTAGGATTGTTACGCCAGTAGCCTTCATTGGTAGCAATCTGGGGCGCACTGGTTAGACGGTGGACGGCCGCCGCCAGCAAAGGCAGCATTTTATCACCGTTTGGCGGCTGCCAATGGGGGAAATGGTCGGCCAAAAAGCCGGTATGCAGCTCACCGTCCAAAAAGGCAGGATGGCCCGCTACCTGCCGCAAAAACGGCACATTGGTGATTAACCCCAGCAGCGCAGTTTGGTTAAGGGCACGGCGCAGGCGACGAACGGCCGTTTGCCTATCCGGCCCGTGGACGATAAGCTTCGCCAGCAGGGGATCGTAGTAAATCGAAACCTCATCGCCCGATTGCAGCCCGTGATCGACGCGCACCCCTTCCCCGGCCGGTGGCTGCCATAGGGCCACCTGTCCCGTCACAGGCAAAAAGTCATTGGCCGGATTTTCAGCGTAAAGACGGGCTTCAATAGCGTGGCCGCTCAAATTAACCTCGGCTTGCGTCAAGGGCAGCGGCGCACCTTCAGCTACCTGGATTTGCCAGGCGACTAAATCCAGCCCCGTAACCAGTTCGGTGACGGGATGTTCAACCTGAAGGCGGGTGTTCATCTCCAAGAAGTAGAAGTTGTTAGCGGCATCGAGTAGAAATTCAACCGTACCGGCGTTGGTGTAGTTGATGGCTTGGGCGGCAAGAACGGCCGTTTCGCCCAACTTTTGCCGCAGCGCTTTACTCAAATTCGGGGCTGGGGCTTCCTCAATCACCTTCTGATGGCGGCGCTGGATAGAACATTCTCGCTCGCCCAGATGGATAACTCGGCCGTGCTGGTCGCCAAACACCTGCACCTCGATGTGGCGCGGCCGGACCAGGGCTTTTTCCAGCAACAGTTCAGCAGAGCCGAACGCCTGCTGAGCCTCGCGCCGGGCCGACGCCAGGGCTTCATCCAGCTCGTCGGGGCCGGCTACCAGCCGCATCCCCTTGCCGCCACCACCGGCCGCCGCTTTGACCATGACCGGGTAGCCAATCTCGGCAGCGGCGGTGTGGAAATGCTCGTCGGCCTGTTCCACCCCGTCATAGCCCGGCACGACGGGTACGCCGGCGGCCGCGACTAACTCTCTGGCCGCCCGCTTGTTGCCCATGGCCGCAATCGCTTCCGGGAATGGGCCGATAAAAATCAGCCCCGCTTCGGCACAGGCGCGGGCAAAATCAGCATTTTCGGCCAGAAAACCGTAGCCAGGATGAATGGCGTCGGCCCCGGTCTGGCGAGCAGCTTCGATGATGGCCTCAACGTTCAGGTAGGAGTCTGTGGCGGGGGCATGACCGAGGTATACAGCCTGCACTGAGCGTATCGAAACGGCCGTGTCTGCCAGCGCCACATGCCGCGCTCCTACATCCACATCCGAATAAACCGCCACCGTACTGATACCCAGCCGGCGACAGCTTTCAATAATGCGACAGGCAATCTCGCCCCGATTAGCTATGAGAATGACGGATATCATAGTATCATTTGATAGTCAATAGTAATAGCATATACTTTGGATGTACAGCTATTTCTCAAAAAAGAGGTAGATAAAAATGGAAGCCACCATGACTGCGATAGAAATGACAGGCACGGTAGACGAACATTATCAACTGCGATTAGATAGTTCGTTGCCTATCGCCGGGCCGAAGCGTGTTCGTGTCATCGTCTTGTATCCAATAGAGGGTGAGTGGGATGAAACTGAATGGCTAAAAGCTGCGTCACAAAACCCCACATTAAGCTTTCTTCATGAACCCGAAGAAGATATTTATACAATAGATGACGGTCAACCTTTCCATGACGAAGCATAAGATTGTCCTTGTCCCTTTTCCCTTTGATGATCTTTCTACCAACAAAGTTCGCCCTGCCGTCTGTCTCACCGACCCCATTACAGAACACAAACACATTATCCTGGCTTTTATCACCAGTCGTGTGCCGGATACTCCTTTGGCCACCGATTTGGTCATTGACAAAAATGACCAAGACTTTGCCTTAACCGGACTTCATGTTTCTTCAACTGTACAATTGCACAGGTTGATGACCCTCACTACAAGTCTGATCCGGCGCGAACTGGGCCAGCTATCGCCTGAAATCCAGACAAAGGTTGAACAGCGTCTTTACCAATTATTCAGCCTGCCTGCGCCTGAACTAAAGGATGAAAACCCGGCTCAAGATCGGGGTAATGCACCCTCCTGATCCATTAAGCTGCCGCAATAAAGGTATGCCCGGCCAGGCCGTGTTGGACGGCAAAGACACCGGTCAGCCAGACGCGGCGCACGGTCAGGAAGGGGGAAATAGCGGCATGTTCGTTTTCGTTTAGCTGGCGCTGGGAGTAGTAACCAGCGAAGAAGGCTTCGGTCTGTTCGGTGGAGCGGTGGACCAGGTTGGTGTTGAGCAGGAAGGTGGCAATGTCGTAGGCCCGCCAACCGTAGCCGCACAGGTCGAAGTTGAAAAAGATCGGTCCGTTGGCGTTGAAATAGGTGCTGGAGTGGTGAAAGTCACCCCCAATTGGTCCCCAGCCGTCGGGTGAGTGCAGTTCGTTCTCAAACAGGTGTTCCAGTTCGATGCGGGCTTCGGCCGCAGCAGACAGAACTAACTCCAGGTCATTGCCCCGGTCCGGGTCATCGCCCCAAAACCGCTGGATGCGCTCGACTGGCCGGTCTAGCAGAAATTCGAGGTTCATCGGGCGGCGCTCATAACTCGGCAGATAATCGTTGGAGACTTGATGTATGCGGGCCATGGCCGCGCCAACCCGGAAGAGATGCTCTTCGTTTTGGAGGGACATCTCCTCGCCCTCGGCAAAGCTAAACAGGGCATAGTAACGTTTGCCCTCCGGAGCGTTGAGGTGGCCCAAATAGCCGCCATCTTGGCGAGCAATCGGGTAGGCAACAGGCTGCTCCTGATTGTGCAAGAAAAGAAGCCAGTCTAGCTCAAACTGGTAGTCGGATTCGCGCCGCTCCAGGTGGGAGCCTTCCTGGTAGACGCGGGCCACATATTTACGGCCGTTTCCCCCCCGCACCAGATAATGATCATTGTCCTGTGTCCGCAGCATTTTGCTAAACAGGCGACACTCTGTCACACCAAAATCATACGCCTTATCCACCACCTCAGCCAGCGCGTCGGCCGAGACAAAAGAGCGATCAACTTTTATTGTGTCCATCAGTGTTCTCCTTAAACGACGTAAAACGTAATGCGTAAGAAGTCACTCATTACGCTTTACGTTTTACGCTGTCTATTTCGGCAAAATATCTTCATACTTGGCAATAATGCCCAGCATAATTTCGTCGGCTCCACCGCCAATAGAAAGCAGGCGCACGTCGCGGAAGTAGCGGGCCATGGGGTACTCTTCCACGTAGCCCATACCGCCATGAAATTGCAGACAGGTGTCGGCCACTTCACGCCCCAGGCGGCCGGCTTTCAGCTTGGCCATCGAGACCTCTTTGGTAATGTCCTCACCTGCAACATAGAGCCGCACGCAATGATACGTCAACTGGCGCAATGCTTCCACTTCCGTCAGCAGTTCGGCAATTTTGAAATGAATCCACTGGTTGTCGATAAGCGGCCGGCCGAACGTCTCTCGTTTGCGGCAGTAGTCGATGGTCATCTGGATGATACGCTCCATGCCAGTGATTGACATAATCGCACCCGCCAATCGCTCTCGCTGAAACTGGCGCATTTGCAAAATGAAGCCCATTCCTTCAGGGCCGATACGATTGGCCTGCGGTACGCGCACGTTGTCAAAACTAAGAATAGCCGTATCGCTGCTGTGGTTGCCCAGCTTTTCCAGCTTGCGGCTGACGCTAAAGCCAGGCGTGTCGGTAGGCACGATGATGAGCGACATGCCTTTGAAGCCGTACTCACCACTGGTGCGGGCGAGCAGGCAGATAATATCAGCCTGGGTACCGTTGGTAATCCACATCTTGGCTCCGTTGATGAGGTAATCGTCCCCATCGGCTATGGCGCGGGTGCGGATGGCGGCCACGTCAGAACCGGCGTCCGGTTCGCTAACGGCAATGGAAAAGACGGTTTCGCCGGCAATGGCCGGCCGCAAAAATCTCTCTTTCTGTTCGTGGGTGCCCAACTCAGCCAGGGCGGGGGTGGCCATGTCGGTATGGACGGCAATGCCCATGGGCACACCGGCGCAGTGGGCACGGCCGAGTTCTTCCAAAAAGACGGTAGACCACCAATAGTCTACGCCACCACCGCCGTATTCTTCCGGGTAAGTCAGGCCCAACAGACCCAGATTACCCATCTTCTTAAACAACTCGTGGGCTGGGAAAATGCGTTCTTCTTCCCATTGCTCCACGTGGGGGTTGATTTCCGTTTCCACAAATTTCCGCACCATCTGGCGGAAGGCGTCGTGTTCGGGGGTAAAGTTATAGTTATTGGACATAGTTGTACCTGTTGGGTAGTGCGTAGTTCGTAGTGCGTAGGATCTTGGACTACGCTCTACGCACTACGCACTACGAAACCCTTGCACCGTCGCCCGCCAATGCTCATCGGCTTCGCCGGCGACGAAGGGGAGGTAGTAGCTAACGCGGTCGAGCAGGCCGTCGTATTTGGCCCGGACGAGGGCGGGCAGTTCGGCCCAGGAGCCGCGTAGGGCAAACTCGGCGAGCATCGCGTCGGTAATGACGGCGGGCATGTCGGTCCATTGGCCGCGCCGGGCCATCTGGCTCAGTTGGGCGGCTTCTGCCTGCCAGCCGTGCAACTCAACCACGACACGGTAGGCGGGGGTAGACATGTAGAAGGAGATTTGCTGGCGCACGTAGGCTTCGTAATGATCGGCCGTTTTCACCCCATCGGTGGGAATAACAAAGATACCGGCGGCGCAGGTGAGGTCCTGGCGCGAACGGCCGTTACCTTTCAACCCCTCTGCCAAATTAGGATGAGCAAATTCCCGCAGATAGCGCACCGTATGCAGCGGATGCAGGTGAACGCCGTCACAATGGCTACCGGCCAGGCGCAACATATTCTCGTTCACGGCCGCAATGAAAATAGGTGGCGGCGGCGTGTCTAGCGGCGCGGGGCTAAAAAAGGGCGTCATCAGCCCCAGCCGGAAAAATTCGCCGGCGTAGTCAAGCGACGTGCCGTTTTGCCAGCAATCCCACACAGCGCGAATGGCCTCTATCGTCTCGCGCATCTTGGTGAGCGGTTTTTCCCAGGGCACGCCAAAGCGCAGCACGTTGTGGGCTTTGACCTGCGTACCCAGACCAAGAATGAAACGGCCGTTGCTGTACCGCGCCAGATCCCAGGCCAGGTGGGCCAAAATAGTCGGGCTGCGCGGAAAGGCGACGGCAATGCCCGTGCCCAGTGACATTTTCTGGCTATGTTCTGCCGCCAGCGTCAGTGGTAAAAAGGGATCGCCGTTGGTTTCGGCCGTCCACAAGCCATCAAAGCCAATTTCTTCAGCCGCCCGCACCAGCGCGGGCATGTCGGTGAGGGAGTGGAAGAGGAGGGTGAGATCGATCTTCACTGGTTGCTCCTGGCGTAGTGCGTATTGCGTATTGCGTAACGGAAGGTTTACGCACTACGCACTACGTTTAATCAGACATTCAACAACTGCGCCAGATCCAACTGCGCCAGATAGGCCTGAATTGTCTCTATAAATCTATCATAATTCGGTTCCCAAAGCTGGTGGTCCGAATCAGGAAATTCCACAATTTGAGGACGCGACAGGCTGGCGCGGTAGCGGGCCACGTCGGCAGCGCGGAGCAGGGCACCCGGCTGGCTGCCGTACAGTACCAGCACCGGACAGGGGATATCGGCCAGGCGCGGCCAGAGGTCTACTGCGGCCGAATCCCGCTGCATCGCTTCCAGGACGCCATCGGCAACGCGGCCGCCAAAAGCCATTTGCGCCCGCTGCGGCCAATCGTCGGGCAGTCGCGGATAGCGGGCGGGATAATCGCCGATTATCAACCCTACGGCCCGGTCGGGATGGCGGGCCACGTATTCAATAGCCAGGGGCGCGGCCATCGAATAGCCCATCAGGCAAAAGCGGCGCAGGCCGCTCTGGTTTAGAACCGCCTCTACGTCAGAAACGTAGTCGGCAAAGGTGTAGCCGCTGTCCGGCGCGCTGCTTTGCCCCTGGCCGCGGAGACTGAGGGCCAGGCAGGGGCGCGGGGCCAGTTGGGGGAATTCCATAATATAATCGTCAGCCGCGCCCAGACCACCGGGAATAAATACCAGCGGTACACCTTGGGGATCGGCTAAATTTGATTGGATGTAATGAAGCTGGAGGCCGTTGTTGTCGGCCCAACCTTCTTTTAGCTGAAAGGTGTCGTCCATTAGTAATTGTCCCTTAACGTGGTGCGAGGCACTGGCTGTAAGTTTTTAGTGGTTATCGTATCGGTAGTCAGTGCCTTGCACCTGTTACGTCTATTAGCAATTATACCTGCTGCTTAACAACGGTTTGCAACTGTTCGGCATTGTACGGCTTTTGAATGAATCCAGCCAATCCTTTGCCCACAAAGCGGTTGGTGGCTTCAACTTCATTGTAGCCGGAGGAGAGGATAACGCGAGCCTGGGGGTCAATGCGGCGTATTTTGCGAAAGGTCTCTTCACCACTCATGCCGGGCATCGTCAGATCGAGCAAGACCAGGTCAATGTCATCGCGTTGATCCTTGTAAATTTCTAACCCGGCCGGGCCGCTGCTGGCCGTCACTATGTGCCAGCCTTCGCCTTCGAGGATGTCGGTGACGGCTTCTAACACAGCCATTTCGTCATCAATCACCAAAATCGTGCCAGAAACGGCCGTTTCTTTCGTTTGCTTCGGCGATGATTCACTAATCTCATCGTCAACCAAAGCTGGAAAAAGCAGCTTAAACGTCGTGCCCTCACTTGGCACACTGTAAACGCGCAAACCACCTTTATGACCCCGTACAATACCTTGTACCGCCGCCAGCCCCAGGCCGTGACCAGTCGGCTTGGTCGTGAAGAAAGGATCAAAAATCCGCTCGATAATGGTCTCGTCCATACCATGCCCCGTGTCATGGATTTCTAGCGTGAAATAGCTGCCGGGCGTTAGTGGTTGGCCTGTTTTTTCCCAATAGTGCCAATCATCTTTGGCAACCTCCTGCCGGTCGGTAATGACCGTGATTTTGCCCTGCTCATCGCCGATAGCCTGCACGCCATTCAACAGCAAATTCATAACCACCTGCTGCATCTGACCCGGATCGGCTTCAATAAGAACGGATTGCGCCCGTAAGGAAAGGTAAAGCGACACGTTTTTAGGAATGGCTACTTCAAACAGGTGTAGATTCTGCTGAATCAAGTCGTTCAAATCGAGCGGCTGCATTTGAAACTGGCCCCGGCCAGAGTAGGCCAGCAGTTGGCGCGTCAGACTGGCAGCCCGCTCCGTCGCCTTCACCGCTTTGTCAACGTGGCTATGTGCCGGATGATCGGGGCGCAACTTCATTAGCGCCAACGTTGTTTGCCCCATCATGGCCACCAGCAGGTTGTTGAAGTCGTGGGCTACCCCGCCAGCCAGTACGCCCAGGCTGTCTAGCTTTTGCATCTGTCGCAGCAGGTCCTCTGCCTGATTGCGGTCAGTGACGTCGCGGGCGATACCCAACACGGAGACTACCTCACCATCTGACCACTGTGGTGCAGTCGTAAATTCACCAATACGATACTCATCAGATTTGGTACGGATGCGTACCTCGAAAGCGACCGGTATCTCACCGGCCAATACCTGGCGAAAGGCAGTCATAGCGATGGGGATGTCGTCAGGATGGGTCAGTAGCGTAAAAGGTTTGCCGATAACTTCATCTATTGCCCACCCGGTCATGGTCTCAAAAGCGGGGTTCAGCGAGATGATATTACCTTCTGTGTCCAGCGTGTAAATCGCATCGCGGGCCGTTTCCACAATGCTACGGTACTGTTCTTCTCTAACTGATAGTGACTGCTCGGCCTGCTGGCGTTCGGCCACTTCCTTTGTCAACTCTTCATTAGCGGCTGCCAGCTCAGCTCTGCCCTCTTCCAGTGATTGACGAATTTTCTCTAACTCAACGTTTTTATCAGCCAGGGCACGAGCGCTGCGGCGCGATTGGGTCAAGGCCTGGCTGATCGCTTCGGTGGTTAGATAAAGAAGAACGGTAGCAGCCAGGAAGTATATGGTATAGACGCTCCACAGGGAAAATGGGGTATGGGTTATGCGGGGTTCGGGCAAACGGCCGTTGGCCGCCAACCAGACGAAAATCAGGCCAGCCGCGCTGCTGACAAGGGCAAAGGCTATTCCCAAACGGCCGTTTATCAACAGACCGGCCATCAACGCTACCAACAAATAACCACTGAACTGGGGCGCGTTAATACCGCCAGAGAACAAGAACGTGGCAGTCATAACCAACCAGAGAACGGCCGTAAAAATAAACCCGGCCAACCGGATGCGCCGCCAACGCAGCAAGCCAATACAACCAGCCGAAACCAAGAGCATCAGCAAGAGCAGTTGCAACCGCAATGTCTCACGCGGCGCAGCGAAAAGGCTCACCACGGCATAGGCCAGCAGCAAGAAGAAGCTGCTAAGCATGACCATGTGCAAAATACGGGCCGAGCGCATCCGGTCTTCGTTGGCAAAATCTGGCGGGCGCAGCAGGCGCAAAATGGGGTTCAAGTACATGACATACTAGAGGCGGAAAACGCCATAAGCAGACGGGCCGGTTGTTACGAAATCCTGGTTATGGGCCACCGACAGCCCCACGCTCAGCGCCCGGCGCGTATGGCGCGGATCGATGATACCATCATCCCACAGCCGGGCCGTGGCGTAATAAGGGTCCGATTCCTGCTCAAATTTCTGGCGGGTCATCATCTGCATCATCTCGATCTGCTGCGCGTCCGGCTCAACGCCCAGCTTTCTGGCCCGCTCCTCCTGGACAATGGCCAGCACCCCGGCCGCCTGCTCGCCGCCCATGACGGCCACGCGGCTGTTGGGCCAGCTCCACAAAAAGCGCGGGTCATAGGCCCGGCCGCACATGGCATAGTTGCCCGCCCCATACGAACCGCCCACAATCAGGCTAAACTGGGGCACAGACGAGGTAGCCACGGCGTTGATCATCTGGCTGCCATGTTTAATGATACCCTGTCGTTCATACTTTGTCCCTACCATAAAGCCGGTAATATTCTGCAAATAGATGATGGGCGTCCGGTTCTGGTTGCACAACTGGATGAATTGGGCCGC
>SLGK01000102.1 GCA_007123775.1 Anaerolineae bacterium
CGATCAGACCACCTAACAGCAGTCCGGATAAGAAAACCAGTGCGGTTAAAAAGCCGCTTAAACTATTGTTCTTGTCTTTGTCATTATTACGCTTCATTGTTTTGTCTCCTTTTACCTTCAAATATGTCTTGATTCATCGGTTTATCCTCCCGGATCATTTAGATTAGCTGCCCTAATTTGTTGACACTCTAGCGCACGGGGCAGTGTGGCGCGCCGAGGTTTAGTAAATACGAACAGTAGCAACGGCAGCCAGCAGCCGTTCCGCCACTCGGTCTGGTGTCTCATCTTTGCTGATAAAGCTGTCGGCACCGGCTGAGAGTGCCGCCTGCTGCCGCGCATCCAAATGGCTAATAAGCACGATGACCACTGCCGCCGGGCAAGTGGCCCGCAGTGCCAGCAAAGAGCTGTCTTGGGGAATCAAAGCCCACTCTACCACCACCATGTCTGGCTGTGCTTTGGCAGTCTGGGCTAAGATAGTGGGCCAATCGGCCGCTTCGCCAACCACTTCCATTTTGAGATCTAGCAGTAATAACTGCAGGGCTGAACGGGCTTCGGATTGGCCATCGGCTAAAAATACGCGAGTCATACGAATGCTCCGGTGAGGCCAAACTAATTCGGGGATTCCCCGGTTGCCTCTTTAGCTAGTTGAAACTCTTGCCAGGCATCATTAAAAATGAAGACATGGTCTGAATTAACTTTTCTAACAACAATGTCGGCCCAAACCTGGTGTTCATCAGGCTTACGTCTGGAAACCGGCATTGTGGCGTTGTGGTTGCTCAAAACGCGCGCCAAGTCACCAATTAAATCTTGGCGAGATTGTTGGGCAATGAGCCATTCCTCAAATTTCATTACGCTTACCTCTTTGTACAAAATCGGTTTTAGAGGTCGGGTTTTTCAAGAAAAACCCAACCTCTTCAGGGAAAAACTTAGGTAATTGTGTACCGTCCATTGGGGGGGCGGCTTAGCGTTAGTGCGTTGGCTTCACTGTCTAGCTGGTGTGCTACTTCCCAACCAGTGGCCCCATTCTTAAAGTAGATGTCATATGGCCCTGTCTTGGCCGGTAGGACACAACTTTCACCGGGGCTGACTACGCAGGTAGCTACCAGCATCCGTTCGCTAAAGATTTGCGCTTGTATCCTGATGGCGGCCTTGTTGTGAAACGTAACGTCCTTTTTCATTAGCTGTTTCATTGGTTGAGAATTTCCCCAATGCTCTCTTGTTTCTTTTTATCTTGCTTGGCCTGCTTTTTTTCCTTCAGAGTTTTAAGCGGCTTTGTCTTGGTATTCTTCCTTTTTTTGTTTTTGTCGTGGCTCATGATTCATTCTCCCAACGTTTTGTTGTCTTTCTGAGTGCCCCGCTGTTTGTCAGGCACTCTACTACCTATATGTTAACAGCAACAACGGCCGACCACATCGGCTAGTCAGGGGAGATATTACTCGGTCAGTTGGGGGATAAATGGGGGTGGGCAGGCTAGGGAGGGGGCTGTATGGATGGTTACCTGCGAAATGCGGCTAAATTGTGCAAATTCGTATCTGCTTCTCTCAATCGACCAGCCCGTGGCGCACGGCCAGGGCGGCTGCTTCGGTGCGGCTGGTAACATCTAGCTTGGCTAGAATGTTGCTGACGTGGGATTTTATGGTAGAGGGGCTGACGACTAGCTTGGTGGCTATCTCGTTATTATTCAAACCGGCCACCAGCAATACTAGCACTTCTTGCTCGCGCTCGGTCAGGCTATAGTCCGGTGATGATGGCTGGCCGGCAGCATGGGTCATGGATTGCACAACTTCTGGCGAGAGGGTACCTCGGCCAGCGTGGGCGGCACGAATGGCTTGGGCCAATTCTTGGGCCGATACGTCTTTGAGTAAGTAGCCGATAGCCCCTGCCCGCAGGGCACTTTGCACCAATGCCTCTTCTTTGAAGCTGGTCAGGGCAATCACCTGCACCGAGGGGAATTGTTGACGAATGAGGCGGGTGGCGGTCACGCCGTCTACATCGGGCATGAGCATGTCCATTAGTACTACGTCGGGTAAAATTTGGCGGCATAGGGAAACGGCCGTTTCCCCATCGCCCGCCTCACCCACCAGTTCCAAATCGTCAAATACCTTCAAAAAGGTGGCTAGGCCACGGCGCACCATAGCATGGTCATCGACCAACATTACACGGATGGGTGGCGAACTGCTCATAATTTCTTCCTTGAGATAGGGCGTAGGTTTTTTATTAGAGGCGTGGGGTTGCTCATGCCATCACCTCAGATAACGGCCGTTGCCAGCGAAAGATGATTTCAGCACCCTCACCCGGCTGGCTGTTGATCACCAAGTCAGCACCAATCGCTTTGGCCCGTTCTTGCATCATGCTCAGGCCATAACGACCGACGGGGATAGCTGTCGGGTCAAACCCACGACCGTTATCGACGATATGTAGCTGAGTGACACCAGCCTCATAGCGCAAGTCGATTGTCACCTGGTCGGCCCAGGCATATTTGGCGATGTTGTTCAACACTTCTTGGCAGACGCGATAGAATGTTACCTGTACTTCGGCTGGTAAGGTATCTTCACCCTGCACCGTTAACTGTACCGGGATATTGGTGCGGCCGATGAAGGCATCACCCAACTGACGCAGCAAGTCGCCCAAGTCGCTGTCGGTCAAGACCAGCGGGCGCAACTCAGCCAACAGACCGCGCATTTCGGCCGTAGCCCCGCGCGTTAAGCGACGCAGGTCTTCGAGTGATTGTCGCCCTTCTTGCGGGTCACGCTCCCACAGCCGGGGCAACACTTCGGCGATCAGGCTGGCCGAAAAGAGAGATTGGTTAACGGCATCGTGCAGATTTTGGGCCAACCGTTGGCGCTCTTCCAGCATGGCCACTGTCTGGGCCTGCTGGTAAAGTTGGGCATTGACCAGAGTGATGGCCGCTTGGTTGGCTACAATCAGGGCCAGATTGGCTTGGTGGGTGGTGAAATGGTCTGGTTCCACGTGCCCCAAAACGACTGCGCCAATGATGCGCTCTTCAACCGCCAGCGGCACCCACATCCAGGCTTGTATGCCGTCAAACAGGATGGTTGCCGGTCCACTTAGGCAGGTACGCATGAAGAGCGCGTCCGGGTCATCGCTCCATACGTTGGCAATGCGCTGCGGCTGATGGCCGTTTAGGAGCATGGCCAGGGTATCTGGTCCTTCTAACTGGATGTGAAAGGGCATGGCATCTACCACCGGCTGTGGTCCACGCACAGCCAGGGCGACCAGGGTCAATTCTTCCAGGGCAAAGAGGGCGGCCTGTGTATAGTCGAGAATCATCCCCATCTGGTCGAGGATTAAGCCGGGTTTGAGTTTTAGGGCGGAGGCTAACGTATGGGAAATAGCCAGCAGGGTGGCTTGTTCACGCCGTCGGGCGGCTACCTCTTGCTCAAGCTGCTGCCTGCTCTGTATTCGCTGGCTGACATCGCGACCAATGTCGCGACCAATGTCGCGACCAATGTCGCGTATGACGCTAAGGAAACACGGCTGGTTTTCATAGATAAACGCCGTACCCCGCAGTTCGGCTTGGAAAAGCGACCCGTCCCGGCACCGGTGAACGGCCGTAGCTGCAAACGTACCGCCCTTCTGGGTGACCTGGTTGTAGTCATGGAGCAGATGGCGGCTGTCGGGATGGAGCAGGGTTGTGAAGGGCCGGCCAATCAATTCCCGGCGACTGTAGCCGTGCATGGCAGCGGCGGCGGGATTGGCCTCAACCACCAAACCGGTTTGGACATGGTGGATGAGTACCCCGTCGCTGATATGCTCAAAGATGTGACGATACGGCCGTTCTTCTACTTTATTTTCCATAAAATCAGTATAACTGAACGTGATGCAGTTGTCACTATGGCGCGAGCTATGGCGCGAGTTACGCGGCTAATCCCCCAACTGACCCATAAAAAACCCCCTAACCGGCCGATGTAAACGGCGGGCGTCCACTGTATTATTATCAGTAGACGAGGGTCTATCAAGGCTCTCATTCTTGTTGAGTAAGCGTTCAGCCCTTCTGGAAACCTGTGAGATTTTTGGGCATAATTTGCAACATTTACTCTGGTTAAAACCTCGCAGATCTGAACGGTTACCTTGTTGGAGGGAATATCAAATGAAACTAGGCAAAAAGTCAAATAAATCAGACAAAGTCAGCATTGGTCAGCACAAGCGCAAAGAAGACCTCTTGCGCTGGTTGGCACGTAATAAAAAGACGGCCGTTGCTGTTCCAGAAGCCATCCCGATCACTCCCCCACCCTCGCCACCCACAGAAGCCTTGATGGTTTGGGTAGATGATGGTGGCTCAGTATAATTGGACTTTTGGACGAGTGGTATGGGCCACACTCGTCCTCGTTACTCTTGGCCTCAGCTTCTGGTTGCTTTACCGCTTTCACCAGGTTCTTTTCATCCTATTTGTGGCGGTCATCATCGGCACCATACTCAGGCCGGTTGTTGCCTGGCTGCAACGGCGCGGGCTGCCCCCCAAAGCAGGCGTTGTTCTGGTCTATCTGCTGCTGCTAGGCTTACTAACCGGCTTTGTGCTGCTGCTATTACCGCTGCTTGCCAAGCAAACCGCCACAATTGCGGTTGCCCTCCCCGATTATTACCAAAGCCTGCGCCAGTGGGTGTTGGACCACCCCAATCAATCTATTGCCGGTCTGAGCGAACTTGTTCCCGCCACATTAGCACTTCCCGATCCGGTGCAGCAATCGGGGCAAGAGATACTAGATTCGGCCGGGCAAGCGTTGGGGTACATTGGTCTAGTGATTCAGGTTCTCTTTATGGTCGTTGTCATTTTGCTACTGGCCGCTTACTGGACGCTCGATGGGCCACGTACCGTACGCTCCTTGCTGCGGCTGCTGCCACGGACCCAGCGCGAAAGCATTAGCGAGTTGATTGCCGCCATGGAAACAAAGGTGAGCGCCTTTGTCGCCGGGCAAGGTCTCTTGATGGTAGCCATCGGCCTGATGTCTCTGGTTGCCTATTGGTTCATCGGTTTACCTTATCTGTTGGCACTGGCCTTCATCGCCGGTCTGATGGAGGCAGTACCGATTGTGGGGCCGCTGCTGGGGGCGGTACCGGCCGTATTGGTGGCCCTAACGCTGGGACCAGACAAAGTGATCTGGGTCATTGTGGCCACACTAATTATTCAGCAAGCAGAAAACAGTTTACTGGTGCCGCGTATTATGCGCCAGGCGGTAGGCGTTAACCCGTTTGTCACTCTGCTGGCTCTTTTTGCTTTCAGTAGCTTGCTCGGTATTGCCGGGGCGTTACTAGCCATTCCCATGGCGGCCATCATTCAAATTCTGCTCAACCGTTTTGTTTTTCAGCCAGACAAATTAGAAGCAGAGGTCTCGACCGGCCGTGACTATGCCAGCCGGCTGCGCCAGGAAGCACAAGAGTTGGCACAGGACTTACGCCAACAGACGCGACAGACCCCAGACGATTCAATATCAAAGGAGCAGGTTAAACAAACGGAACAGATAATGGATGAACTGGAGACGTTGGCAGCTGACCTGGACAGGCTGCTGGCCCAGGTTCAGCCAGCGGAGGCCAAATGACGAAGCAGATTGTGTGGCTGGGAACGGCCGTTATGACGACACTACTAGCCCTGTTTTTGCTCTGGCAATTTCGTCTGGTAGTTGTTTATGTCTTGCTTTCGCTGATCTTGGCCGCCGCGCTGCGCCCTCTGTTTAAGCGACCGGCCGGGCAACCGTTGACGGTACGCTTAGCCCTGCTTTTCTTATATTTGTTGGTTCTGGGTGGGTTCGGATTTTTGCTGTTTGCCGGTGGCGGATCCGCAGTTCGTGATATTCAGGAGTTAGCCCAGCTAGCAACCCCACCAGAAGTAATCCCAGACTTGGCGCGCCCGCTGGCCTATGATTCGTGGCGGCTACCGCCCTGGTTGCAGGGCGGTTTGTTACAAGAAGCCCTGGATACGCGGCTGCCCCCGCCCAGCCAGATCTTTACCGTGCTGGTCGGCGATCAGGGCGAGCTGGTTTTAACAACTGCCTTGGGCTTTACACAGGGGCTTTTTAGCTTTATCAGCGGCGTACTAATCATTCTCTTCCTGAGCGTCTATTGGAGCCTGGAACAGAGCCACTTTGAACGACTCTGGCTGTCACTACTGCCACCAAAACAGCGTAACCGGATACGGACTATATGGCAGACGGTGGAAAACGATCTAGGGTTTTATGTACGCAGCCAGGTGATCCAAGCCCTGCTGTCCGTACTGTTGTTGGGGTTGGGTTACTGGCTGCTTGGTTCGCCCTATCCGGCATTATTAGCTATCATTGGGGCCCTGGCCCTGTTAATACCGTTGGTTGGGCCACTGCTGGCCATTGTGCCCCCCTTATTGTTGGGATTGTTGACCGGTGTCTCTTTGAGTGTGATAACGGCCGTTTATACCCTCATTGTCGTCGTGGTACTGAAATGGTGGATCAAATCGCGCCTGCCCCGACATGAGGAAACCAATCCTATGCTGACCATCGTCATCCTAATTGCTCTAGCCGATGCCTATGGCCTGTGGGGGGTGATCATTGCCCCGCCGTTGGCGGCCGCCTGCCAGGTTTTGTGGCACCATTTGGTCAGCCATCGGACCGTTACTGAACCGGCCGCCCAAGTGTCAGACCTCAAGGAGCGGCAGGCTGAGGTGTGGCATGTCATTCGAGATATGGCTGAACCGACACCCATCCTCACCAGCAGCATGGAGCGGTTGGCGGCGCTAATTGAAAAGGCTGAACCTATAGTAAACATGGAATCATGACACAGCTCTGGCAAAAAGCTATGCAAAGAGGTCGCTGGCTCAACAAGCAGACGCAAGGCTGGTTGGGCCTTCTGGTCGGTGCGGCCCAGAAAACCGCCAAACCCCAGACTATGATTAAAGCAGCCGCTATTGCTTACTTTACTCTCTTTTCCCTATTTCCCCTTATTCTATTAAGCATTTCTATTGCCGGCATGAGGCTCGGCTCACTAACGCTGCTAGACCAGCGCCGCATCATAGAACGACTAGAGTTTGTGGCCCCAGCCCTGGGGCAATTGTTAGGCCAAAATATTAACACTATCATCGTGGAACGCGGCTCGATCACCGGCATTGCTCTACTCGTTCTTATTTGGTCATCCTCTACTGTTTTTTATATCCTTACCAACGCCCTCAACGAAATATGGGCTGTCAAACACCGTCGCCCGTTCTGGCGGCAGCGCGGCCTAGCGATTATGCTGGTTCTAGCTGTTATTATTCCGGCTATCTTTCTGGCTTCGCTTGCCGCCAGTCTGTTGTCCACCCTGCAAACGCTGCTCCCCGACCAACTCGTTCAGATAGTGAGCAGCGTCTGGGTCGGCGTGGTCCTCTTGCTAGATGTGGTTTTATTTATGTTGCTCTATCTGATGCTCCCCCACGGAGATGCCACCTGGCGCGATATTTTACCTGGGGCCATTACTGCCGGTTTTCTCTGGGAGTTGGCCAAGAGTGCGTTCTTGCTCTTTGTTTCTACCTACATGGCAACTTCAAATTTAGTTTATGGTTCGGTGGCGGCAGTGATCGCTTTCTTGACCTGGGCTTATCTGAGCGGTCTTATCTTTCTCTTTGGCGCTTATCTGAACGTTGCTTATCATCGGTTAAAATAAGCGGTATCATGGCGCTGGACAATGGCAGTTTGCAGCATAGCCTCAAATAAACACTTGTCTTCTTCTGTAGCTCCAGGCCAGCCCTTCGTCACCCAGCATTTGTCCCGTTTGGTTAACGGCCGTTGGCGCAGGGTCCGGGTTAATGTAGGCATCCACTCAGAAGGGAGTGATAACGGCCGTATTATCCACATTGCCAATCACGACCGTCACGCCCGTGCTGTCTAACAGCAGCTCATGGACGACCAAATCGGGCGCGGCTGTGAACTGGTTCAGAGCAGCGGCATTAGCGGCAGCAACGGGAACTGACCGTCGCTCACCGCAAAAACTATACCCCCCTACCCTACAGAACCATTATCTGGCTGCCAACAACAAACTTCCAACGGGCATCTAACAGCCGTAGCTAAGTGGCCAAATATAAGAAAGCAGACAAGTATTTAACTGCTGGCACAAGGCGCTAACCAGCCAGCATATTTTCAAGTTCCTACGCTATAAATTGTGCCTGGAAAGGGATGCTCATGCAACTTCCTTGCGATCCTTTGCGGATGCAGGTGCAGCCTGTTAGCAAAACTTGGCCAGCCTGATTGGTCTAACTAACTCTGACAGAACAGCCTGCATGACATATAATTAAGTTATGCTCACGCCCCTTTTGACTACCAAGCTGTACCGGCCGCAACTTCGCCCAGATTTTATTTCCCGGCCGCGTTTACTCAAGCTGCTAAACAAAGGTTTGGATCAGACGCTAACGCTTTTGTCGGCTCCGGCCGGTTTTGGCAAAACAATGCTGCTGGCCGACTGGATTCAACAAAAGGGCGAAACAAGAGGAGCAGAGGGTAAGCAATTTGCTTGGTTGTCGTTGGATGAACGAGATAATGAGCTGCGGCGTTTTTTGACCTATCTGATAGCTGCTTTGCAAAATGTGGATGTAGCTATTGGCCAGGCAACTTTATCCCAACTAGAAACCTCACCAATACCGTCTGCTGAAGCCACCCTGACGCTGCTCATCAATGAACTGGACCATTTGACGGGACGGGTGGGATTGATCTTAGACGACTACCATCTGATTAGCAACCCAGCCGTCCATATAGCCCTGGCCTTTTTACTGGATCATCTACCGCCGCAATGCCACCTGATTATTGCCAGCCGCAGCGATCCACCCCTGTCGCTGGCTCGCCTGCGCGTACAGGGTAATCTAAATGAAATTCGGGCAACTGACTTACGCTTTTCGCGCTCCGAAATTGTTCAACTTGTTAAACAGGTTGTAACCCAACCTTTGTCAGGTGCGGCAACTGATTTGCTAGAACAGCGTACCGAAGGTTGGATAGCCGGGCTGCAAATGACTATTCATTCCCTGCACGGTCTAGACCCGCACACCACTGCCCAATTTATTCAAACGTTTGGGGGCACAAACCGCCACATTTTTGCTTATCTGGTGGAGGAGGTATGGCAACGACAGCCGGACACCATTCAACAATTTTTACTACATACTGCTTTGCTTGAGCGGCTGACCGCTTCATTATGTGAGGCCGTTCTGCATCCCAACATCAGGGCGACGGGCGGATATGCTCAGGCCATTCTGGACTATTTGGTGGCCAACAATTTGTTTTTAATCCCCCTGGATGATCATGGCCACTGGTATCGTTATCATGCTCTTTTTGCCGAAGCGATCTGCTCTCGCCTGGAAGCAACCAATCCTGATCTGATACCAGTCCTGCACCGGCGAGCTAGTCGCTGGTATGCTGACCATGATTTTGTTGAACAGGCAATTCATCATGCCCTGGCTGCTCAGGATGATGAAATGGTGGCACGGTTGTTAAATACGGCCGTTACTCGTCCCTGGTCTAAAGGGCATCTAGTTTTGCCTCTCAACGGCCTGCTTGACCCCCTTACCGCCCGCGAGCTAGAGATTTTGCGACTGGTGGCAGGCGGTGCTTCTAACCAGGCCATTGCCGATCATCTGGTAATCGGCCTGGGCACGGTCAAAGGCCACCTAAACCACATCTTTAGCAAACTAGCGGTTCATAATCGCACCGAAGCGGTGGCCCGTGCCCGCCAGTTGGGTCTACTGCTTTGACCAAAATCCTCACCAAAACATAACCAAAGTTAGAGGCCAAACTGCCCGATTTACCGGTATGATAAGCGTATGGTTGCTTATCAAAGTATTTCATCGCAGGCAGACACACGATGTTAGATCATTTGCGTCATCGGGTAATTGAAGTATTGGCTGCGGCGCAAAGCGTTACCCTGGCCACCTATGGTCCGGCGGGACTTCAAGCCAGCTTGCTGCCTTGTGAAGCCGCCGAAATGCGGTTGTATCTGCTGCTGCCAGCCACTTCTGATCATTTGCTCAATCTGGAAAATCAATCTGATGTCATGGTATCTAACGCAGCCTGGCAGATGCGGGGCCGAGCTGTGGTCGTGAACAGCGCTGATAACCTGCCAAATCTGGGTCTGTTGCAAAAAGCCGAAGCGCAGTGGGGGCGGCTGATTGTCATTTTCCCTACGCAATTAAACATCCGGCGCGGGCGAGGGTGGGGCTACAGTGAAACGATTGATATTGACCCAGAGATTCCCCAAACGTAACTACTAACGCTCTCTAAAGATTGGACCAATTTTACTCACCCAATGGCTGCATCTACCAGACTAAATTGGTCCAATCTGGCTTGGTGGTCACCACCAAACATAACTAAAGTTAGAGGACAGACCGGGTCTAAAGCTGGTATGCTGCTCTTGTAAGAAATCTGTCTTCGTCTGTTAGGGGTGCAAGACATTGGCAAGGCAGACCTGGCCGTTACCAGTCGCCTGGGCCTATGCTTGGCACCTTGATTGCCTGGGCTAAATGCCTGGCGGTGAGGTGAGTCATGGGTACGCATACTATTCCTCAAAGGCGGCACGGCCGTTCCTTCAACTGGATGGAAGGGCTGCTGCTCATTATTCTGCTTGTTCTATTGGGCGTTGTGATGACACTGTTTGCCTGGTATTGGCGCAGCAGTGGCGCATTTGTGCCGGTGGTTACGCCTACCAAAATGTCCGAAGCTATGTTGCCAATGCTGACTGAATCAGCCCTGCTGCCGGTGTCACCTACAGTTACGCTGACAGTCGGTGATACACCCACATTAACCCCGTTTCTGCCGTCGGAAACGGCCGTACCTACCCCCACCGCTACGGCCACCCCCATCCCAGCCTCAGCCACACCGGCCTGCGTCCACGCCATGCGCTTTGTGGCCGACGTGACCATTCCCGACGACAGCCGCATTCCGCCCGGCGTCGGTTTTGTCAAAACGTGGCGCATTCGCAACGCCGGTAACTGCACCTGGCCGGCGGGCACCAGTTGGGTCTTTGCCAGTGGCCAGCAGATGAGCGGCCCCAACGCTGTAACCGTACCTGTCACCAATCCGGGCGAAACGGCCGATCTCTCCGTCACCCTCACTGCCCCGACCACGCCCGGCACCTACACCGGCTACTGGACCCTGCGCCTGCCTGACGGCCAGACATTGGCCCCCGCCTACTTTGTTCGCATTGTTGTGCCCGCGCCAACCGCTACAGTCACCCCCACGCGCCCCACCGCCACCCCGACCCACACACCCCAGGTGACGCCCACGCCCACCATAAGCAACTGGCGCGGCGAATATTTTGGCAATGCCACCCTTAGCGGCACACCGATCATGGTGCGGGATGACGCCGCCATTGATTTCAACTGGGGCATGGGCGCACCGGCTGTCGGTATACCGGTAGATGGCTTTTCGGTCCGCTGGACGCGCACAGTTAACCTACCGGCCGGTACCTACCGTTTCTTAGCCCGCAGCGATGATGGCCTCCGCGTCTGGCTCGATAACAGCCTGATTGTTGATGAATGGAGCGAGGCCAAAGATGCCACCTACGTGGTTGACCGTTCGCTCAATGCGGGCAGCTACACGCTGCGTGTTGAATATTATGAAAACCGAGGGGAAGCCCACGCCCTCTTCTGGTGGGAGCGGCTGGGCGAGTTTCCCCAATGGCAGGCTGAGTACTTCAACAACATGACCTGGTCAGGCACACCGGCCCTAACGCGCAATGATGCCGCCATCGCCTTTGAGTGGGGCTTCGGTCCACCGGCTCCAGGTATCCCATCTGATAACTTCTCGGTACGTTGGACACGTAACTATTACTTTGCCGCAGGGACTTACCGCTTCCGGGCTGTGGTGGATGACGGCGTTCGCATTTATGTCAACCATCGTCTGGTTGTGGATGACCTACGGGATGGTGAGCGGCGCGAGGTTAGCGGCATGATCAACCTACCGGCCGGTTTCCATCGAGTGCGTGTACTTTACTATGAGCGGACCGGTGAGGCGGTGGCCCATGCCTGGTGGGAAAATGTAACCACCTATACTGACTGGAAAGGGGAGTATTGGGCCAATCCGACGCTGACCGGCCAGCCGGTACTGGTACGTAATGATCCGACTATTGATTTCAACTGGGGTACCGGTGCGCCGGCGCCGGTCATACCCAATGATAACTTTTCGGCACGCTGGACGCGGACAATGACAATGGAAACGGCCGTTTACCGCTTCCGTATTTTGGTAGATGACGGTGCCCGCCTCTGGCTAGACAACCAGTTGATTTTGAACGAGTGGCAAGATGGCGCTGTCCGTGAAGTGGTGGTTGAGTACCCGGTCACGGCTGGTAATCGCACTTTGCGCCTGGAGTATTATGAGCGTACCGGTGATGCCCGCATTCGCCTGACCTGGGAGAAAGTACCGCCCACGCCGACAGAAACGGCCGTACCTTAAGTCAAAGACCTGTCAGGTCTAGTTACAAACAGTGGAGGTATTCCATGAAAAAGCATCTTCGCAAACCACTCTGGTTTGCCTGTGTCATTCTCACATCTTTACTTATGCTGACCGCCTGCCGGCAAACGCCCGCGTCCCCATTGCCGACCCCGTCACTGGCGCCCTCGCCCACAACGGCCGTTAGCGAGACAACCACCAAACCCGCTACGGCCGTTATACCCTCGCCCACAACCGAAAATCAACCCCCAACACCATTACCCCCGGTCGCTGAACTGCCGGCTGTCGAACTTCGTTTTGCCACATTTCGGGAAACGGCCGTTCAAATCGGCCCGGCTCTAGCCCACGAACCCATCGCCCCCGACCTAAGCAACGTCCGCATCAGCTACCTGCTTTCTACCGAACAACGGGCGCGGCTGGCGCAAGATGGGCTGGTCGTCGCGCCTGGCACAGAGAAAGAGTTTTTCACCGTCTACGAACAGGCGCGTTACGCCAACGCCCCCCTCTTTGTCACCAGCGACTCGGTGCTACACGTCTATCATCTGCTCTTCAACAAAACCCTGCGTACGGCCGAGCGAGAATATTTCATTCCCCTGCTGCGCGACCTAAACAACGCCATGCTGGTCCAAACTGACAGCCAATACCAAACTCTACAGGGCACAGCCTGGGAAGATGCCGCCCGGCGCACCGTCGCTTTTGCGGCCGTGGCCGGCCGTCTACTAGACGAGAATTTCCCCATACCCACTTATGCCGCTGACCTGGTCACGGCCGAACTGGCCCTGATTGAAGACGCCGCCGGGATCATCCCCTCCCCCCTCTTCCCCGGCCTGGAATTTGGCGAAGATTACACCCAATACATTCCGCGCGGCCATTACACCATGAGCGACGATCTGACCGCCTACTTCAAGAGCATGATGTGGTACGGCCGTATGACCTTCCGCCTGCGTACCGACGACCCCGACGTAGGCCGGGCCGAAACCCGCTCGGCGCTGCTGCTGGTCTACGCCTTGCGCCAGGCTGAGGTTAACGGCCAACCAGCGCTGCTGGCCTGGGCCGACCTCTACAACCCCACCGTCTTTTTCGTCGGCCGTAGCGACGATTTGACCGTCCTGCAATATGGCCAGGTGATGGATGCTGTGTATGGGGTGGGTGCGCCGTTAACGGCCGTTGCCGACGACACTCTATTAGACACCTTCATTGGTCAAGCCGACCAACTACCGCCGCCTCGTATTTTGGGTCTGGTCATCTCCGAAACCGACGACGTGGCAGAAACCACCAAAGGGCTACGCTTCATGGGCCAACGCTTTGTACCCGACGCCTACATCTTCCGCGAGCTAATCTATCGCAACGTGGGCACAGCCCAAGAGCCGCGTATGCTGCCCAGCGGCCTGGACGTGATGGCCGCCCTCGGCTCTGACCGCGCCTATGAAATCCTGGACGAGATGGGCGAAACAGCTTACCAGAATTACCCAGAACAGATGGCTAAAATGCGTACCTGGACCGGCAGCCTGACCGCCGACGACTGGACCGAAACGCTGTACAACACCTGGCTCTACAGCTTCTTCCCCCTGTTGCAGCCGCCTGACGGCAACTATCCCACCTTTATGCAGTCTACCGCCTGGCTAGACAAGCAGATCAACACCGCCCTGGGCAGTTGGGCCGAATTGAAGCACGACACCATCCTCTACGCCAAGCAGGTCTACGCCGAAATGGGCGGTGGTCCCATGCCGCCCGACCCGGTGCCGCCAATCAACTATGTCGAGCCGGTGCCTCACTTTTACGCACGCCTGGCCGCCCTGACCACAATGACGCGGGAGGGGCTGGGCGACCGGGAACTCCTTTCAGAGCGGGATGAGGACAGCCTGCTGCGATTGGAGGAGCTGGTTCTATTCTTGCAAACCGTATCTGAAAAACAGTTGCGGGGCGAACCGCTGACAACGGCCGAAAATGAGCGGCTGCGCTATTATGGCGGCGAACTGGAACATCTGACGATGGCCGCCGCCGACAGCGACGAAGATGATCCCTTTGCCATGCCCGTTTTGGACGAGGAGCCACAGGCGGCCGTCATTGCCGACGTCGCTACCGCGCCCGACCCCGGCCGTACCGGTATCCCCGAACCGGTCGTTCTGGAGGTGGGCGTGGGCCGGATTAACGAGATTTACGTCGTGGTGCCGGTCGTGGCCCAAGACGGAACGGTCAGTCTGCAACTGGCCAAAGGTGGCGTCTTTTCTTACTACGAGTTCGTCTGGCCAGCCAACGACCGCCTAACCGACGAGAAGTGGCGTGCGATGCTAGATAGCGGCGACGCGCCGCCGCTGCCGGAATGGACAGCCAGCTTTGTCAGCAAGGCCACCGCCTATACGCCATTGCAGCAGGGGGTCTTCAACTTCCAACGCTCCCTTAACAACGCCTACTGGTACCTTTCGGCCGACAGCGTGACGGCCACCGACGCCGCCCGCCAGCAGATTCGGCCGGCCGTTGAGGCCCTGGAAGCCCAGCGCCGCTATGAAGGGCGCCAATTGGTGAGCGTCAACTACCGTTCCTTTGACTTCCAGGCTGAGGACCGGGCCGTGGTAACGGTGCGCGAGACATGGCAGGATATACTATACGAATATGAAGAAGGGGACTATCCCGGTGATTACCGCACGCCGCTGGCCGAGCGCGGCCCATACACTCTGGATGTAACCTATACTTTGCTGTTGCAAGATGGCTGGTGGCAGGTTAGCAACATCGTCTGGGCTAACCAACCGCCGCCCTGGGAAGAATAATTAATTTGTAAATTTGTGAATTGTTGAATTGTTAATGGCATTGCTGATGACGCTCATTAACAATTCAACAATTCCGCAATTCAACAATTAATTATTTTTTCAGCGTTGTCATGCACACGACACGGCCGTTTTTCCTCCTACTTCTAAGCCTTCTCCTCTTGATCCTGCTCGCCAGACGGACGCGCATGGAGACGGAAGCGCCGCCCGCGCCGCCTGACTTGAGCCTCTATCCCTGGCTCTATCTACGCGAGGGCGTACCGCCCGCGGCCGACGCGGGGGCGACCCTACTGGCCGTCGGCGACGTGATGTTGGGCCGGGGCGTCCTGGCCGAGCCGGACCCCTTCGCCGACGTGACCAGTTGGCTGCATACGGCCGATCTCGTTCTGGGCAACTTTGAAGGAGTCATCGCCGACCTGCACGCCAGCCCCACACCACCCGGCTACGATTTGCGAATGCCGTCAACGGCTGTCGCGCAACTGCACGCCGCCGGTTTTAGCGTGATGGGGCTGGCCAACAACCACAGCCTAGATTTGGGGCCGGCCGGATTGGAGCAGACCGCCGCCCAACTAACCGCCGCCGGGCTGGTCGTAGTTGGTGCCGGGCCGGATCGGGAAACGGCCGTTCAACCCACCCTATTCACCATCAACAACACCCGGCTGGCGCTGCTGGCCTTCAACGCCATCCCCGACCCTGTAGGGCAAGACGCCATCTTGTCCCCTGGTTGGACGCGGGCTGATTGGGACGCGGCAACGGCCGTGGCTGCCGTCGCGGACGCCCGTGTCCAAGCCAATGGGGTGATTGTCTCCATCCATTGGGGCTACGAATACCAACTTCAGGTTGACCCCGCCCAGCGACGTCTGGCCCAGGCTTTGTTCGACGCCGGGGCTGATTTGATCATCGGCCATCATCCCCACGTGGTACAAGAAACGGCCGTAGAGTCAGGTCGCTTTGTGGCCTACAGCCTGGGCAACTTTGTCTTCGACCAGGGGCAGGGCGAAACAGGCCAGGGATTGGCCTTGCGAGCCATCTTTGATGACGACGGGCTGCTGGGTGTGCAGGCGCTGCCGGTTCACGCCGGCCCGCGCCCCCAACTTATGGCCCTGGAAACGGCCGTACCACTTTTAACACGTATGCGGCCGGCCCTACAGCGGCTTGGCTTTGCTTGCAGTCGCTCAACCGCTGACGTCATTTGCCAGCCAACCGAAGTACCCCAAGACCCCCAAACCGGCCCCTTCTGGTCAGGTGAAATTGACCTGACGGGAGATGGCGTGGTGGAACTGGTACGCCGGGAAGGGGAGCAAATCGTCATCTACAGCGAGGGTGCGGAAGTATGGCGGGGGCTGCCGGAGTGGCGGGTGGTAGATATGGCCCTGGGCGATCCTAATGATGACGGCCGTATGGAAGCCATCCTGGCCCTGTGGAAAGAGGATGAGGCAGGTATACCGCGCAGCCATCCCTTCATCATCGGCCATCGCGGCGGTCGGTATACGCTGCTGTGGGGCGGTTCGCCAGTGGCCTGGCCCATACACGAACTAGAACTGGGCGATGTGACCGGCGACGGTGTGGACAATCTGGTTGTTTTGGAAGAAACAGCCGGGAGCCAGCAGCGCACCATTTCCATCTGGCGCTGGCATGGTTGGGGCTATACGCTGCTGTGGCGCAGCCCGCCTGGCCCATACCGCGACCTGGTTTTACTGCCGGCAGCCAGTGGACAAGCGGCCGTCATCAGTACGGCTGTGATGCCACAAAACAGTACAGGTGACGCACTTCAACAAACACTCTGGCGGCATAATTCGTCGCGATGTCTACCTACCGATTAATATTTAATATGCCGCCATTTTGCAAGGAGAAATCGGCCGTAACGAGGCCGGGATAAGTGGTCCTGGCCTCGGTCAATCCAGGGCTGAGGGGGGACAAGGGTTGCGGGGTGCTGGTGGCGATGGCTCGTAACCATAAAGCGAAGCCCATCACGTAGCACGTCGTAACGTGCTACGGTAAGCCCTACGAAATCCAAAAGACCCAGGCAAATCGCTTGCTGCAACGTTGCAAAAAGCGCAAGATAGCGGGTACAATGGCGTCACTTACCGGTAAGCTCAGACGAGTGGTTGGTTGCCTAATTGACCCAACGTTAGCTGGCCAACGTTCAGACAAGGAGGATTTACCCCCGACCCATGCGTACTTCGCGAGAATTGCTCAGCGTCGGCATCGATGTGGGCACGACGACAACCCAGGTCGTTTTCTCCCGCCTGGAAGTTACCGATGTGGCCCAACCAGGCCAGATTCCCCGCTTTAACGTGACCGCCCGGTCCATCCTCTATGAAAGCCCCATCCAACTAACGCCCCTACTAGAAGCCGACGAGGTAGACGCGCCCCGTCTGGCCGAAATAGTGCGAGCCGCCTATCGCGCCGCCAGTGTGACGCCGGAACAGATTGAAACAGGGGCGGTCATTGTTACCGGCGAAATTGCCCGTACCAGGAATGGGGAAGAGATATTGGCGGCCATCTCTAATTTGGCGGGGGATTTTGTCGTGACCGTGGCTGGGCCAAATGTGGAAGCCCAAATTGCTGGGCGCGGATCGGGCGCGGCCGCTGTTTCCACCGCCCAATTCAGCCAGGTGACGAATGTGGACATCGGGGGCGGCACGGCCAACGCCGCCATTTTCCGGGTAGGGCAGCACGTAGCTTCCTCAGCGCTGGCTGTCGGCGGGCGGCAGATAGTTGTCGAACGTGCGTCGGGGCTGGTGCGTCACATCGCGCCGCCTGGCCAGACAATCATCAACGCCCTTAACTTACCCATTTGGGTGGGCCAGGTGGCTGAACTGGAGAGTTTGCAGCGCTTTACCGATTGTATGGCCGACCTGGTGGCCGACCTGGTGGCCGGGGTCGAATCAGACCTGGGGCGGCAGTTGCAGCTATCGTCGCCCTTTGCGCCAGTAGTAGCGGCTGCGTCAAAACGTCTCTTTATCTCCGGCGGCGTGGGGGCTTATTATTACGACCCACCACCCATCAACTCATTGGCCGCTGCTTTACGCCATAATGATTTGGGTCTACTGTTGGCCCAATCGCTACGAGAAAACGGCCGTTTACAAACCCTGCCCATCGCGCCACCCACCCAAACAGTCCGCGCCACCGTCTTGGGCGCATCTAGCCAGACGGTCCAACTGAGCGGCAGCACCATCTGGGCCGAAGCCGCCGCCCTGCCCCTGCACAACCTGCCTGTGGTTCGCCCCCACCTGGCCAACGGGCAGGCCAATTCCCCGGCCACCCTGGCCCAAGCCATCCGCGCTGCCCATCAGCGCTGGGACAGCGATCAGCAGAAGACAACCTATGCTATCGCCCTTGAGCTGCCGCCGACCCTTACCTTTCCGGCCCTGCGCGCCATTGCCGCTGGCGTGGCTGCCTTCGCCCACGAACATTTGGCGGCCGGCAGCCCCCTGGTTCTGGTCACAGAGCAAGACTACGCTCTGGCGCTGGGGCAGACGGTGAAAGCCCTGGCGCCAGCCTATCCACTGGTCAGCATTGATCAGGTGGTTCTGGGCGAAGGGGATTTCATTGACATTGGCAAACCAATTTTTAACGGCCGTATTGTACCACTTTCGGTTAAGACCCTTATTTTCTACCAGTAAAAGGAGGATTCCCATGCTGTTACGCACCAAGTTGTTTGGCAAACGCTATGAGTTTGGCTCAATCAAGGAGTTGTTGGCCAAAGCCAATGAAGAAAAATCGGGCGACTGGCAGGCGGGCATTGCCGCCACCAGCGCGGCTGAGCGGATGGCCGCCAAGCATGTGCTGGCCGAAGTGACGCTGGCTACGCTGCGCCACAACCCGTCTGTGCCTTATGATGAGGATGAAGTGACCCGCGTCATTGAGGATGCGGTTGATGAAACGGTCTATGAGGAGATTAAAGGCTGGACGGTCGGGGATTTTCGGGAATGGCTGCTGGCCGACACCACCGACAGCGGCATGATCCGGCGGGTTAGCAATGGTCTGACGGCCGAAATGGTAGCGGCCGTTACCAAGCTGATGTCCAATATGGATTTGATGCTGGGGGCCAAGAAGATAGAGATTACCGCCCACTGCAATAACACCATCGGCTTACCCGGCACGCTGCTCTCGCGCAACCAGCCCAACCATCCCACCGATTCGCCCGAAGGGATTCGAGCTACCCTGTTCGAGGGGCTGTCCTACGGCTCCGGCGACAGCGTAATTGGCATCAATCCGGTTGACGATTCCCTAGCCAGCGTGATGCGCCTGTTGGATATGACCCACGAGGTCATTACCAAGTGGGAAATCCCCACCCAAAACTGTGTGCTGGCCCACGTGACCACCCAAATGGAAGCCCTGAAACGAGGGTCGCCGGTGGGTCTCGTCTTTCAAAGCCTGGCCGGATCGCAAAAGGCCAACGAGGGGTTTGGCGTGACGGTGGGGCTGATGGATGAAGCATATGCCCTGGCGCAGCAGCATTGCGTGGCCACTGGCCCCAATGTCATGTACTTTGAAACGGGGCAGGGCACGGCTCTGTCGGCCGATGCCCATTATGATACCGACCAGTTGACGATGGAGGCGCGAATTTACGGCATGGCGAAGCGGTATCGGCCGTATCAGGTCAACACCGTTGTGGGCTTTATCGGCCCAGAGTATTTGTATGATTCGGTCCAAATCATCCGCGCTGGTTTGGAAGATCATTTTATGGGCAAGCTGACCGGTATTCCCATGGGCTGTGACGCCTGTTACACCAATCACGCCCGCGCCACGCAGAATGATATTGAAAATCTGGCGGTGTTATTGACGGCGGCTGGTTGCAGCTACTTCATGGGTGTGCCTATGGGGGATGACACGATGCTCAGTTACCAGTGTACCAGCTATCACGACACGGCCAGCCTGCGCCAACTGTTGGGTTTGCGGCCAGCACCGGAATTTGAAAGTTGGCTGGAAGCGTTGGGGTTGATGGAAAACGGCCGTTTAACCGCCAAAGCGGGCGACGCTTCATTTTTCTTGCAAAAATAAGGAGACCTACCATGAGTAAAGAACCCATTGCCACGCCACACATTGATCTACCCGATCCCACCCTGCCGGAACAGCGGCACGCCCTGGGCGTAGACAACCCCCATGATGCCGACGGTCTGCGTAATCTATGCGCCGCTACCACAGCCCGCATTGGCGTGGGCCGAGCCGGGCCACGCCCGCGCACCCGCTCCCTGCTCCTCTTCCAGGCTGACCATGGGGTTACGCAAGACGCCATCTACGGCGAAGTCAAACAGGCGGTCTTGGACGAATTCGACCTCTTCACCGTGCAGACCCAGGTTGCCGACCGAGGTGAATATCTACTGCGCCCCGATCTGGGGCGTAGGCTGAGCGAAGCGGCCAAAACGATGATCGCCGAACGCTGCGTCAGGCAGCCCCAGGTCCAGATTGTGGTGGGGGATGGGTTGAGCGCGGCGGCCGTCAACAACAATCTGCCGCTCATCTACCCGGTTCTAGAACATGGGTTGACTACGGCCGGGCTAAGCCTAGGCACCCCCTTCTTCATCCAGAATGCCCGCGTAGGGGTGATAAATGACGTCAATGAAATCATCGGCGCTGATGTGGTGGTCATTCTGATCGGGGAGCGGCCGGGGCTGGGTATTGCCGATGCCATGAGCGCCTATATGGGCTGGCGGCCGGCACCGGGCAAGACGGATGCCGAGCGGGATGTAGTCTGCATGATCACGATGAATGGCGGCACCAATACGCTGGAAGGCGGCGCTTATGTAGCGGAGATGATCAAGAAAACGCTGGCCCACCAAGCCAGCGGGGTTGCGCTCAAGGAGAAAACCAGTTCAGAAACAGGGTGAACCGGGCGGGGGTTATCTCTGGCCTACATTTACATCAAGGGCAGAAACCTTGCGGGCCTAAAATTCGCCAAACGCCAGATCTCTACATCCCCAAAGGGCAGTAAATTGGAGACGGGGCAAGTTAAGGTTTTGCCTTTTGGGGTTTGGTTTCCCTACATCGGAAAGTTTACAGTCTAGTTGACATAACTTACCAGGGGTTGTGACCAATTCCAAAAAATAGCATTAAATATGGCTAGATGTACCCTTTTCCGCTGCAAAAGTGTGAGAAAAACATTGTACCATTGTATACACAGCTTGCTA